>JANXRW010000120.1 GCA_025356655.1 Betaproteobacteria bacterium
AACTTGTAGAGGCTGCCAGCCACGCTGGTGAGATCCGCGAACATGGAATTGCCCACCGCGCCCGCCACCTCGTAGTCGGACAGCGCATCGAGCCCGACATAGACGATCCCGCCCAGATTGATCACCGAGGTCCAGTCGAACACCGGCCGCCAGTCGGTCGGATCATCGAGCGTCGGCGACAGCAGCGCTGCCGTGCGGCCGGTGGTGAGCTTTTCCATCAACGGCAGCAATGACGCCACCAGCTTGTCGAAGTGGCTCTTCTCGTAGTTCAGGGTCGAGGCCAACGCATGGGCGATCGGGTCGTAGAGCTTGCGGCGACGGGCGTACTCGACCAGGCTGACCGCACGCGCACCGCGCGACTGCAGCCCCTTGCCCAGGCTCTTCTTGTCGATCGCCGTGGCCTGCAATGCCTCACGCCAGCCTGCGGCAGCCGGCTCCTGGTCGAACCAGTGCTCGAAGTAGTCGACCAGCAAGGGCTCGACATCGGAGGCGTAGCGGTTGATCTCCTGGTAATCGGGCTTGCGGCCCAAGGCCACCAGCGCGCGCGCCATCACGTTGACGAAGCGCCAGACGAATTCCTTGAACGCGGCCGACTGTCCCTCCGAGGGCAACTGGCCGGCGATGCGCGTGGCCACCTCGGTGATGCGCGAGAAGCTGCCCACCGGGTTGTAGCGCGCCGAGATCTCCGGGTGTCCGAGGTGGAACATGAAGAACTCGTCCGCGCGCCCTGCCCGCTGGCTTTCAGCATAGATGCGACGCAGCAGGTCGATGTCACCCTTGGGGTCGAACACGATCACCACCTCACCGCGACGGATGTCCTGGGTGATCAGCAGTTCCGCCAGGCGCGTCTTGCCCACCCGCGTGGTACCCAGCACCAGCGTGTGACCAACCCGGTCGGCGATGTCCATCCAGATGTCGGCTTCACCCGGCTCGACCCCGTGGATTGCGGGATCGCCGCCCAGGCCGACGGGTGCGGCCAACTGCGGACGCAGGCGCCCGAACAGTTCAACGAGCAAACCTCGCTGCAACAGCGGCTGGTTCTCGGGCCGACGAGCCTCGAACAGGCGCTGGGTGTGACGCTGGTCCCACTGGAAGCCCCGCCCCAGAAACAGCCGCTCAGCCGACCACGGGATCTCGGTCGAGGTCACCTCGTAACGGCGCTGACGTCTCAGGTTGGCACGGTAGCGCAGGGTTTGCAGGCCGGCAGCACCGCGCCAGGCCGCGTGCGACACCAATGCGCCGGCCAGCAGCCAGTCCCACGGTCGGCTCAGCAGGAACAGGCCCGGCGCACCGATCACCACGCCCGCGCCGAGCGCAGACGCACAGGCCGAACGCAGTTCATGCGCCGGCCGCAGCAGGGCTTCTAGCGGGTAAGCCATCAGGTCGGCACGCTCGCGCCTTCCACCACGCGCACCAGCGTCGAATCGAAGGCGGGCAGTGCCTGGATGAATCGCTGCGGCTCGCGGATCACGATGCCGTTGATCCGCGTAATGCCACGGTCGGACCGCTTGCGCTCGTAGCAGAGGATGTTCACTCCGCGATCGGCACGCAGGTGCCAGCCCTCGCGCAAGACCTCGCGTTGCACGCGCTTGGCCGCATCGGCAACGGACTCTGGCACCCCGACTTGCTGTTTGGCGAACTCCCGGAAGATGCGTGGCGAGGCAAGCAACAAGCCTTCAGCCACCACATGCACGAGCGCATCAGGCTCGTTCACCGATAACCTGCCATCGAGCATGCCCTGGCTCAGCCACGCCATGAACTGACGAGCAAGCGCGGATTCGTCAGGCGACACATCCTCCAGGAATTCAGGCGGATCCACGGCGAGGACGCTCTGCGTCTCGGGTGAACTGACCGCGACGACGGGTGTCGCTGCCGGAACCACGGGCGTAGCGCTGACCGCCTTGGCTTTACCCGGCGGCCTCATGGGCGAATCCCATACCACCAACCCGTTGAGGACGCCGTCAGCATTGGCATCGCCACTCAGGCACGCTCGCAGGTCGGCCATCAATGCCGAGTCCTCCCTGAGCCAATCGTGGATGGCAGCCGGCACACATCGCTCGAAAAGCTCCCAGGCCATTGCCGCGTCGACCGGATCCGGCAACACCCCAGGGGGCAAGGACTCGACGACATACCCGAGCGCGCTGCAGGCTCGCATTGAACCCGCCGTTGGGATCCATGCACTAGGAACGCCGGCGCCCATTTCCACCCACACCCGCATCCCATCGCTGACATGGGGCAAGTCGCGCAGCAATGCCGCCACGAACACCGCGTAGGTCCATCGATGCGCCTGTGCGCCGATGACCTCGGGTGCGGCACCGCGCGGCAAGATCTGGCCGCGTCGCCGATGGAGCGAGCGCAGCGCTGTCGCAAGCGCCCTGCGTAGTTGTCCGCCAGCCAGCCCAAGCTGTCCCGAGCCCGACACGGGCAGCATCTGGACGAACTCGGCATGGCCCTCGATCAGCGGCTGCGCTGCCAACGCAAACACCTCAGCCGGAAAGGCCAGCTTGATGCGCAGGCACCGAACCGCATTGCCGAGTCCGAGGCGATCGATCAGCGACTGAGCGTCCAGCAACGGCTGTTCGACACCCAGACCTGAAGGCATCCCGCGCGTCGCGATCGGCGCCTGCATCCGGTCGCCGATGGCGGCTCCAAAGTAGGGTTCGCGCCTGACGTCAAGTTGAGGCATCCGGGCAGTATTCCGCGCGCACGGGCCACCGACAGCAATGACCGCGGCGCAGGCAAAGCCCTGATTCGGCCTTGACGCCGCCCTCGCGCTGCGACCTGCTGTTGGGTCGCAAGTTATTTCGCTGGGCCACCGGCTTTTTGTCTCGGTTTCATTCCCCGGAAAATCTGACCGCCTAGTGAAATATTGTGGGCCCTCAGGGTCGGTCTGGTTCAGCAGGGTGTCGGTGAAGTGCCC
>JANXRW010000145.1 GCA_025356655.1 Betaproteobacteria bacterium
CCGGAAGGAGTTCTCCAGCGGGGTGATCGAGGGCCTGAATGGGAAGGTTAAAGTCACACTGAGAAGATCCTACGGCTTTCGCACCTTCAAAGCCACAGAATTGGCGCTTTATCATGTACTTGGGAAATTGCCCGAGCCACCTATGGCCCACAGTTTCTGCTGACGAACCAAAAAATTCAGGTGTCTGTAGCGCTTGACCTCGGTGTCGTGCACCGGGTGCTGTCCGGCCGTCTCGGGGTGCGCAAATCGGCTACCGGCGGTGAAGTCCACGTCGATGGTCAGGGACTTCTGCGCAGCGTCGAAGTCCACGCCCCGGACGTACCAGGGCTCCGAGATGCCGAGGGCGGCGGCGAACAGTTGGTTGCTCATGGCGGGGCTTCCCAATCGAGAGTTGAAAGCCCGATGCTGCCCCAGCCGGACAACTGTGGCAGGCAAGGAGGCGGCCGTAGCCTCAGGCATTCATGCCACCAGCACCCACTCGGAAATCAATAGAGCCAAATGAACCTCACCGTCCCGAAACGTTGCGCCGTCTATTGCCGCGTCTCCAGTGACGAGCGGCTCGATCAGTCTTTCAATTCACTCGATGCGCAGAAAGATTCCGGGCTGGCCTACGTCACCAGTCAGCGTACCGAGGGCTGGATTCCGGTGTCCGATGACTACATCGATCCCGGATTCTCCGGCGGCAATATGGAACGCCCCGGCCTCAAGCGCCTGATGGCCGACATCGAGGCCGGCAAGGTCGATATCGTGGTGGTGTACAAAATTGACCGGCTGACGCGCAGTCTTGGCGACTTCTCCCGGCTGATCGAAGTCTTCGAGCGGCACAAGGTTTCGTTCGTGTCGGTGACCCAGCAGTTCAACACCACGACGAGCATGGGCCGGCTGATGCTCAACGTCCTGCTGTCCTTCGCACAGTTCGAACGCGAGGTCACTGGCGAGCGTATCCGCGACAAGATTGCCGCGTCAAAAGCCAAGGGGATGTGGATGGGTGGTCATCCGCCACTGGGCTACCGGGTTGATGATCGGCGGCTGGTCGTGGTCGATGTCGAGACCGACTTGGTCAAACGCATCTTCATGGATTTCGTGGCCTGCCGGTCGACCACCGATCTGGTGCGGCAACTGGCCGCCGATGGCAAAACCAATAAGCAGGGCAAGCCGTTCAGCAAGCAGATGCTCTACAAGCTGCTGCATAACCGCGTCTATCGGGGCGAGATTCCGCACAAGGGGCAGTTCTATCCGGGCGCGCATATGGTGATCATCGATCAAGACCTATGGGATGCTGCGCACGCCATCCTCGCGCAAAACAATCGCCAGCGCACTTCGGAGACTTGGCAGCGGCGACAGCCGGAGGCATTGCTGCTCGGCCTGTTCTACACCGCTGATGGCGAGAAGTATCAGCCGGCCTTCACGAAAAAGCCGAATGGCAAACGCTTCGCTACTACGTGCCCAACCGCAAGGTGCGCTTCGGGGCCGATGCCAGCCCGGCAGGACGGGTGCCGGCGGAACCCATCGAGCAGATAGTGTTGGCGCAAATCCACGTCGCGCTGATGTCGCCCGAGATGGTGCAGTCGGTCTGGAACGTAGTCAGGACCGAGTATCCGGAAATCACTGAACCCGAAGTGGTGCTGCCATTGCGCCAACTCGGGCAGGTTTGGGAGCAACTGTTCCCGGCCGAACGACAGCGCATCGTCCAGTTGCTGGTCGAGCGCGTGACACTCTGGGATGAGGGTATTGAGATCACTTGGCGGGATACCGGCTGGCACACCCTGGCGGGCGAGATGCGCCCCAGCACGATTGGCGCAGAATTACTGGAACTGGAACAGCAGGAGGCATTGGCATGACACGGATTATTCAGACGGGTGCGGCAGTACAGCAGCCGGGGGCGAAACTAACGACATTCATTCCAGTGCGGATCAAGCGACGTGGCGGGCGGAAAGTGGTGGTGCCGGCATCGACCGACAAAATATCAGAACACGATGCCCCGATCCTCACGGCGCTGTCGCGGGCATTCCATTGGCAGCGGCTGATCGATGAGGGCATCGTGAAGAGCGGGTCGGACATTGCCCGTCAGGAGGGTCTCAATCAGAGCACCGTCAATGAACTGCTGCGACTGGCGCTACTTTCGCCAGCGGTGGTGCGCAACATCCTCGATGGGCATCAACCGAAAACCTTGAGTCTGATCTGGCTGAAGAACAATCTGCTGCCGACGGACTGGGATGAGCAACACACGTTGTTTGACGAATTCGATGCGTAGGCCGGGTTTGTAATGTTTCTGGTCAGTGCAGTTGCCGCACAACCATCGGCCCGAAACCCGCATGAAATCGAGGGGTCGAGCGTCGGCCAGCCACAGGTCAAATGGAGAAAAGAGAAGATTCTGGGTGCTGGCGGGCAGGAAAACGGGGATATTTCCGACTCGCCGACAACGCATCGCCACCCGGAACCGCGCCAACACTGGCGCTCTGGGCAGAAAAAAGCCCAACCGACAAGGGTTAGGCTCTTAAAATTGGTGGTGATAGGTGGACTTGAACCACCGACCCCAGCATTATGAGTGCTGTGCTCTAACCGACTGAGCTATATCACCAAAAGTTCTTTGCCCCGAGGCGCTTCAGGAGGGGAATCTCGCTCCCGCAGCCTCGCGGTGCGTGCACGGGCTAAAATATACACTGTCAGCGCACCTGCCGGGCCAGCCGCTTCGGCAACCCGCCGTGGCGCCTGTGGTCAAACAGACGCCGCCCCACCGCCGAGGCCTTCATGATCCGCAGCCCGCGTTTTACCCATCCAAGTCGTACTTGCCCAACCGTTCCGCTTTGCCTGCCTAAATGCGGGTCTCGAAGGGTAGTGATGTCCACCGCCCCTGTCAAGGCCGTGCCGTGACGGCGCTGGCCATCGAAGCGCAGGTCGCCATCGTTGGTGGCGGCCTGGTGGGGATGGCGCTGGCCTGTGCCCTGGCCCGGGCGGACCTGCGCATCGCCCTGATCGACCCCGATGCGGGGACCTCGTCAGCCCGCCAGCCGGCAGGCTGGGACTCGCGCATCTATGCCATCAGCCCCACCAGTGAAGCCTTCCTGCGCGACCTGGGAGCCTGGCCGCCCGATCCTGACCGCCTCTGTGCGGTGCAAGAAATGCGCGTCTTCGGTGACCGGCCGGAAGGTTATCTGCGCTTGAGCGCGGCGGAGGCCGCCGTGGCCCGACTGGCCACCATCGCGGAGCAATGCGTCCTGGGCGAGGCCTTGCGGGCGCGCGTAGCGGCGAGCGCCGGGATTGAACAATTCACCGCGAGTTGCCTGGGACTGGAATCCGAGCCGCACTATCGACGCTTGCTGCTCTCTGACGGGCGGCGGGTCGAGGCACGGCTCCTGGTGGCCGCCGATGGCGCCGGATCCTGGCTGCGAGCCCAACTGGACATCCCCGTGGAGGTGCGCGCCTACGGACAGACGGCCGTGGTCGCGAATTTCAACTGCGCCCTGCCCCACCGGGGAGTCGCATTCCAGTGGTTCCGTCATGATGGGATCCTTGCGCTGCTGCCGCTACCCGGACAGCGCGTTTCGATGGTCTGGTCGGCCCAGGAGGAAAAGGCCCGAAGCCTCCTGGACTGCGCTGGCGAGGAATTAGGGTCGCGGGTGGCCGAAGCCTCGGGCGGTGTGCTCGGCGCCCTTGAACTGATGACGCCCGCGGCGGGGTTTCCGCTCCGCCTGCTCCAGGCCAGCACCCTGCTCGCCCCGCGGGTTGCCCTGGTGGGGGACGCCGCGCATAATCTGCATCCGCTGGCGGGCCAGGGCGTAAACCTCGGTTTCGCAGACGCCCAGCGCTTAGCCGATGTGCTTGCGCATCGCGAACCTGGTCGCGACCCGGGAGAACACGCCCTGCTGCGCCGCTACGAACGTTCACAAAAAGAGAGGATAGTCTCGCTCACCCTTGTCACTGACGGTCTCCAGCGCCTCTTCAGCGCCGACAATGACGTCCTGGCGCGCCTCCGAAACGGCGGGCTGTGGGTCACGCAACGCCTTTCCCCGATCAAACGCCTGTTAATCAGCCAGGCTTTAGGCTAGCCCCCCGGGCAATCAATCACGTGAGGATTCCAATGAGATACCTGCTCCGACTGCTGCTCGCCTCGCTCGTTTGCTTCGGCACGCTGACGGCCCACGCCGACGAAGAGACCGTACGCAAGAGCTTCGCCGCACGTTTCCCCAAGCTGAAAGTCGATACGGTCACCAAGACACCCTATTTCGGTCTCTACGAAGTGGTGATTCCGGGCGGCATAATCTACACCGACGAGAAATTCGAACACTTGATCCAAGGCTCGATATTCGACACCAAAACCATGGCCAATCTGACCGAGGAGCGCACGAACAAGCTCTCGGAGATTCCCTGGGATAGCTTGCCGCTGGAACTCGCATTCAAGCGCGTGAAAGGTAAGGGAGAGCGCAAGTTTGCCCTCTTCTCCGACCCCGACTGCCCCTTCTGCAAACGCATCGAGAAGGACTTGGCAAAGATCGACAACGTGACCATTTACGTATTCCTGTATCCCATCGAGAGCTTGCACCCGAATGCACCGGCGCGCGCCCGAGACATCTGGTGCTCCAACGAGCGCCCTAAGGCCTGGGACGCCTACATGCTAAACGGCACGGCGCCAGCGACCGCCAAGGCCGGTTGCGATACCCCGGTTGAGCGCATCGTGGAATTCGCGGACAAGCATAAAATCAGCGGTACCCCCACGCTCTTCTTCCCCAACGGCGACCGCGTCCCTGGGGCGATCTCGTTAGCCGAGATCGAGACCCACCTGACGAAGAAGTAAGCCGCGCGGGCCGTGCGCGCTCAGGCGCGTACTGTCATCACGGAGAGCTGGGCCATACGCGCCAGCAACAGGTAGTCCGTGCCCAGCCCGAGGAAGCGATAGCCCTGGGCGATGAAGTGACGAGCATGCTCGGGCGTGTGTGCGTAGATGCCCATGGGAACTCCGTGACGGGCACAGGCATCGGTCACGCGGCGGACCAGGGCCTGCACCTCCGGATCGTCGATCCGGCCCGGGCGCCCGATGCTGCCTGAGAGGTCGAAGGGCCCCACGAAAACTCCATCGACCCCCGGTACCGCCAGGATCTCCTCGATGTTGTGCACCGCGTCCGCGTGTTCGACCTGCAGGATCACCGCGACGTCTTCGTTCGCTTGCGCCAGGTACCGGCCCTCGTCCAGGCCGAAGCGATGGGCGCGGGTGATGGCAACGCTTCGCGTCCCCGCGGGCGGATAGCGGCAACGGCCCACGGCCAGGCGGGCCTCGGCGGCGGTGTTGACCAACGGCACGATGACGCCGGTGGCGCCAATATCCAGAGCCTTCTTGATGAGAGCCTCGTCATTCCAGGCCACGCGCACGACGCAGGGGATGCGGTGATCCACAGCGGTGAGCAGCGCGAGTGCGGCGCGCGTATCCATGGGCGAATGCTCAAGATCGATGAACAGCCAGTCGTAGCCCGCCTCGGCAAAGAGTTCGGCGACTTCCGGCAGAGCGATCTGCACCAAGGTACCCATGAGCACGCCGCCGTCGAGCAGTCTCTGGCGGAAGGACACGCTCATTGGGCAGGACCGTCGGGCACCGTTTCGAACTCGCCTGGCAACACGATCTCGAGCATCTCCACATCGTCGGAGTGTCCGAGTTCCGTATGCCGGATTCCCGGCGGCTGCTGCACGCAGGATCCCGCAGTCAGCGTGACCTCGCCCACGCCTTCGTAGTGGAAGCGAATCCAGCCCTTGAGCACGTAGACCATCTGGAACGCGACATTGTGGTGGTGGCGGATGGGCTCGGCGTGGGTGCCGGGGATAGGCCGAATGACGTGCGCTACCGCCGCCCCTCCGGTGGCACCACGAATACCCAGGTCTCGGTACTCGAAAAAAGACCGCAGGCCCCGATCGAATTGGGCATCGGCGGCGTGACTGACACTGAATTGGAATTTTTCGGTCATGGCTCCCCCTTTTGGCGCAGCCGACGTCTCAGGCCTTCCGGGCCAGAAAAACGAAACGGCTCACGCTGAAAAAATACCGGCCCGCGGCCCCCCGGTCGCGCAGGTCCTGCTCCCAGGCCGCGGCCACTGGCGCACCTAGATCGGGATCGCGAGCGGCAAAGGCGGCGATGGGCCGTATCATGCCCTCACTGTAGGTATCCTCCGCGTACGCCGCATTGACCAAGCCGAGCACGCTGACATGCACCGGATCGAAGCCCGCGGCACGCAAGCTGCCGCAAAGCCGTCGCGGTAGTTGGGGGTGGGGGCAGTGAGCATCCCAGGCGCGCAGCACGTGGCGCATACGCGCTTCGTCGGAACTGGCCCAGACGCAGGAGGCCCAGTCCGTGTCCACCACGAGGAGCCGGCCTCCGGGCCTCAATACCCGATACAACTCAGACAATGCACGTTCGACGACCGGCACAAATTCCAGTACCTGGCAGACCACCGCAGCATCCACGCTCGCGTCGGCAAGGGGTAGCTGCTGGGCATCGCCTTCGCGCAGATCAACCCCGGGCAGATCGCGGCAACGCTCGCGAGCAAGGCCCAACATGGGTAGGCTCGGATCGAGCCCCACCACCCGTCCTGTCGGGCCCAGCGCAGCGGCAAGATCGCGCACCAGGAACCCTGGTCCGCAACCCAGATCCAGGATGCGCTCGCCGGCGACGGGGGCCAACAGCCGCAGCAGGCTGGCGCGCTGTGCCGCAATGTCCGGGCTGCGATACAGGGCCTCCACGTGGCGCGCAGCCTGTGCATCGAAGCCCATGCCAACGCTCCGACTCACGCGGCAGCCGCCAGCAGGTGCTCCAGTCGTTGGCCCAGGGCGAGCACCCGGAGGTCCGCGCCGTGTGGCCCGACAATTTGCAGGCTAAACGGCGGGCCGTCGCCAGCATCCACCGATCGCACCGGGATGCTCAGCGCGGGCAAACCCAGCGCATTGAAGGGGGAGGTGAGCCGCGTCATGGCGGGTACCAGTAACAGGCTGCGACCCTGAACCTCCAGCGCTGCCACACCCACATGGGGGACCGGCACGGGCAAGGTAGGCAGCACCAACAGCCGACCTTCACCCAACAGCGCACTGAGCGTCGCACCCAGGGTGCGGCGCAGGCGCTGAGCCTTTATGTAATCGACCGCGGAGATGAACTGCCCGACCTCCAGGCGCAGGCGCACATCCTGCGCCATTGCCTCGGGATGCTCCAGCAGCAACTGCCAATTGGCTTGGCTCGCCTCGGCGCAGAGGGTGGGGAACTGCGCGAGCGGCACTTGCTCCATTCCGGGGATGACCGCTTCCTCGACCAGGAAGCCATCCTGGGCCAGACGCTGGAGGCTCGCCTCGAAACAGTAACGGGTATGCGGGTCGAGCACCTCGGTAAGGTAGCCGGCAGGGCGTAGTAGCCGCTGGGCGCCATTGAGAGTAGGAGCCGACTGCGATACGCCAACCCCCGTGAGTGCCGCGAAGCAAAGAGCGGCGTCCGCCACGCAACCGCTCAGCGGCCCGATGTGGTCCAGACTCCAAGCCAGGGGGGCCACACCGTCGCGGCTCACCGCGTCATAGCTCGGCTTGAAGCCGACGATGCCGCAGCAGGCCGCGGGGATGCGGATCGAACCCCCGGTGTCGCTGCCGAGTGCAAGGGGGGCGATCCCCGCCGCCACCGCCGCCGCCGATCCGCCGCTGGAGCCCCCCGGAATGTGCGCGGGAAAGGCCGGGTTCACCACGGCGCCGAAGTGGATGTTGGCGCTGGTGACGCCATAGGCCAGTTCGTGCAGGTTCGTCGTACCCAAGATGACCGCCCCGGCGGCGCGCAAGCAGGCCACGGCTTGTGCGTCGACGGTGGCGGGGGCCCCGGGAAGCGCCTTGGTGCCGCAGGTGTAGGGGTAACCTGCTACCTGCAGGAGGTCCTTCACCGCCACCGGCACGCCCGCCAATTCCCCCACCGCTTCGCCTCGGGCAATACGCGCGTCCACGGCACTGGCCTCCGCGAGAACCCGCTCGGGTGCCACGCTGATGAAGGCGTTGAGGTGACGGTTCGCCTCGAGTCGCTCCAAGTGGGCGCGTGCCACCTCCAGGGCACTCACCTGGCGGGCGCGCACGGCAGCAGCGAGGGTAGCGGCGCTGGCGCCCGCGGGAAGGCCCGCCAGCGGCGCAGGGGTCGGCAGGGGGACAGGACCGCGCGCGAAGGCGCGCTCGGGAAGTGTCACCGGCTCGGCGGACACCGGCAGGCCGCGCAGCGCGGTGAGATCCGGCAGATGCAGTGCCAAACGCTCCGCCCACTTCGGCGCACGTTCCGGGAAGGGATACTCCTGTGCGAGGGCGAGAGCCCGCAGGACCTCGGCCGACGGTGGGTCGTTCCTCATGGGGCATTTCCCTTTGGCGGTTTTTCGGGGGTGGTCGTTATGCCCGCGGCGTCGCGCCTGCGGGTCGCCGTGCCAGGCCACTGCCCCGCCGAGAGCATTTCGAGCGTGCCCGAGTGAAACTCGCGGCGATGCAGGACGATCACGACCCAGGCGGTCACCGACATGAAAAGCCATGCGTTGAGGAACCAGGCCAGTGCGGCCAAGCCGAAGTAATAAGCGCGCAGCCCATAGTTGAAGCTCTCGGCCGCAGCCGTGCACAGTGCCGCCGAACGGTCGATGAATCCCCGCTCGTCCTCGGGATCGTCCGGCACCGGCGGGGCCGCACCCACGAGAATGGAAGCGGAGTTGAACAGACGCAAGGACCAGGTGAACTTGAAAAACGCATAGACGAAGATCCCCACCAGCAGGAGGATGCGCACCTCCCAGAGGGGACCGGAGGCCCAGCGTTTGAGGGGTAGCTCCGCGATGACCTCCACCACTTTGTCGGTGGTCCCCATGAGGGCAAGCAGGCCCCCCAGGATGAACAGCGTGGTCGACGCGAAAAAAGTGGCTGTGTTGGAGAGGTTGGCGATGATGGAGGTGTCGATCATGCGCAGTTCGCGCTCCATGATGCGGCGCCACCACCGCCGGCGGTACTCGGCCATGACGCCCAGCAGGCTGGGAGCGAAGGCGGACTTCCAGATGGCGAAGCGAGCGTAGCCGATCCAAAGTGCGAAGAACCAGACCACGGCGACTACGTCGATCTGCGTGAATTCCAGGCTGCGAAGAAACATAGAGGGTCTCGCCTTAGCGCCTAAAGCAACAGGGTCAACACACCGCTGTACTGGTGGATGCGATCTCTGAAGATCTCACCCGCCCCAAAAAATCCGACGAGCGGCACCGGGCCTAGCGCGTCGGCGATCATCCCCAGTTCATGGGAGGGTTCGCCGAACAGCCCCGCTCCACGCCCAGCGCAGGTAAAATAGAGCGCACCCCGCGGCGGGTGGTAGAGCCCGTTGCGGATGCTCGCGAGCATGCGAACCAGGTCGTCGCTGGCCGCGGCACGGTCACAGCGGCAGAAGGCCAACCGCGAACCGGGCGACACCCGTTCGCGCAGCACGATGGCTCCTGAACCGCGGTCGAATCCGGCGATCGGCCGCACCAGGAGTTCGTCCGACTCGCCCCCCGGCGGCAGTATGCCCGCCAGCACGGGCGAGCCGAACCGCTGCCAGTCGTCCTCGACGGAGCCCCCCAGGTCTTGCTGGAAAACCCGCAGGGCCGGGCGGCCATCAAGGCGCAACACCAAGTTGTCCTGGCACTCGGACACCGTGTGCAGGGGGCCTAGCGGCTGACACCCCTGGGTGAGCCGGGTAGCGACAACGACGTCAGAGGACAGCAGCACCCCGGAGAGCCCGGGGGGCGGGACGCCATCGGCGTAGCAGGATGGCTGATTGCGCGCGCTACTGAGGCCACCGACGAGGATGCCGTGGGCGGTTCTCCCCGCCAGTTCCCTAACCCGGCGGGCAAGGCCGGGTGCCGATGGATCAGCGTGCACGATGCCGAAGCCAGCGGCAGGCTCGGCGCTACCGCGTCGGCCGGTGGGGTCGGTGCGCCCGTCCGCGGGCAGGATCCAAAAGTCCTGCGCCGGCAACGCGACCCCGATGACCACCAGGGCCGGCTCGTCAAAGTACCCCCGCCCCGTGGCGCAGACGCCCACGGCTGCAGCCCCCACCCAATGCGCGACGCCGCTGGCTGCCTTCAGCGCCGCGACGATCTGGGGCAGGTCGGCGGCAAAGGCTTCGGTAACGTACGCAAAGCCTAGGTTCATGCCGCTGAGTGCCGGTCCGCACTGCTGCAGGCAACTCTCCACCGCCGCCCGCCAGCGGGGTGCTGCGCAGTGGCCGAACGGAAAGGGTGTCGAGCGCGTGTTGGTTTTCATGGGAGGGCCCTTCAGGAGGGCGCCGCTTTTGTTCGGTGCAGGCTGTGCGGCAGGCCCGCCCGCGCCTGTGTCCAAGGTGCAACCTCAACTGCACCCAGGTGCAATAGTAGCGCAGGCGCGCACCTGCCATGCGTGACTCGAGTGATGTCGTGCGCGCCGAACCCGCGGCTCCTATAATAGGCCCCCTCGGCTGCTGCGCCCTTGCGGCCGGTCAACTCCGCGAGGCAACCATGGTCCCCGACACGCTTGAGCCCGCCCAGTCCACGGAACCGCTATTGCTACGCGCGGACCGCGATGGTGTGAGCACACTCACACTGAACCGTCCCCGGCAATACAACGCCCTATCGGAGGAGTTGCTTGCCGCACTGAGCGCTGAACTCCACGCCATCGGTGAGAATCCGGCGCTGCGCGTCGTGGTGATCGCAGCCGCAGGCCCGGCGTTCTGCGCGGGCCACGACTTGAAGCAAATGCGTGCCACCCCCAGCCGGGAATACTACGACCGTCTGTTCGCGCAGTGCAGCGCCATGATGCTCGCCATCGCCCGCATCCCGCAGCCCGTCATTGCCCGGGTGCAAGGGATTGCCACCGCGGCGGGCTGCCAACTCGTCGCTCAGTGCGATCTCGCTGTAGCGGCCGAGGAGGCGCGCTTCGCCGTCTCGGGAATCAACGTGGGCCTGTTCTGCTCCACTCCCGCCGTGCCGCTGTCACGCAATCTGGGGCGTAAGCGCGCCATGCAAATGCTGCTGACCGGGGAATTCATCGACGCGCCCACCGCCGTAGCGTGGGGCTTGGTGAACCGGGCCGTGCCCGCCACCGAGCTCGACGCCGCGGTGGCCGAGCTGTGTACCAGCATCAAAGCCAAGTCCGCCGTCGCCGTGGCCACGGGAAAGGGGCTCTTCTACCGGCAGCTGGAGGTGGGGATCTCCAGCGCTTACGACATGGCGGCCGATGCCATGGCCTGCAACATGATGGCGGATGATGCAGGCGAAGGAATCGATGCATTCTTAGCCAAGCGTCCGGCGCAGTGGAGGCACCGTTGAGCTCGCTGCCAAGCTGCATCCGCCTCTGAAGCGACGGCCCACCAGCGGCGCTCGCCCCATGCGGGTTATGGCCCAGCGCCTGGCCCTAGTGGGGCTGGCATTGTGCGGGGCGTCGGCTACCGGCGCGGATATCACCGGCCCCTGCCCCCGTGCCCCGAACGCGGCAACAGCCCCGACCACCGCCGGGCGACTGCGCTTGGTTGAACTCATGAACCTGGCCCTGTGCGCCAGTCCGCAAACCCGTGGCGCCTGGGCGGCTGCGCGGGCGGCTGCGGCGCGGGTGGAAGTCGCGCGCGCGGCCTACGCTCCCACGCTAGACCTGCAGGCGGGCGTCCAGAGCAACAACGCCAACGGAACGGGTACCGCCAACACCAGCGCGGTTGGCCTGAACGCCGGAGTGACGCTGGGCTACCTGTTGTTCGACTCCGGCGCCCGAGACGCGACGCTCGACGCTGCCCGGGCGAGTCTCCTGGCGGCGGACTGGACCCGCAGCGCGACCATCCAGACCGTCTTGCAGGCCACGGCCAGCGCCTACCATCAGGCACGCGCGAGCGCCGAGGCGCTGGAGGCGGCGCGGGCCACGGAGCGCGCCGCGGAAGCGGACCTCGAGGCGGCACGGGCGCGTCTGAAGGCGGGCAAGACCACGCGCGCGGACCTGCTGCAGGCACTGACAGCTAGGTCGCAGGCACGGCTCACCCGGACACAGGCCGAGGGCGAGCTGGCGAGCACACAGGGGACGCTGGCCAACGCCGTGGGGCTTCCCGCAGACCGCGAACTGCCGCTGGCCGTGGAAGAGTCACAGCCACCGCTGCAACTCGAGGCCGGCGTGCACGTACTCCTAGAGCAGGCACAGGTACAGCGGCCCGAGATCGCCGCAGCCCAGGCTCAATTGGCAGCGGCCAGGGCCCAGGCTCGCGCCGCGCGCGCCGCCGGGCAGCCCACGCTTTCACTCTCCGCGGTGGGGAGCACGGCGCGCCAGGAGGGCGGGCCAAACCCCGGTTCCCTGGCCCTGGGACTCACACTGAGCGTACCACTGGCCAATGGCAACCGCTACGGCTACGCCGCGCTGGCCGCCGAGGAGCAGGCGCGCGAGCAGGAGGCTACCCTCGAGCAGTTGCGTCTGGATGTCTCGCTGGAACTCTGGAAGGCCTGGCAGGCCCTCAACACCAACGCCCAGGCGCTAGCGACCGCTGAGGACCTGGCGCGGGGGGCGGAGGAGTCCCACGCGGTGGCGCAGGGCCGCTACCGCGCCGGAGTGGGCACAGTGACCGAACTGCTCTCCGCGCAAAGCGCCCTGGCCCAGGCGCGCGCGCAGCGCGTGCAGGCACGCCTTGCCCTCAGACTCGCACGGTTTGCCCTTGCCCGCTCCTTGGGGACCCTGGACCCCGGGCTGTTGGCGGACGTCCCGCCCGTCCCCTCGCGCTGAGGCCCCTCCTATGCCGCCCGCCCGATCGTCTCGCTGGTTACGACTGCTCATTCCCGTCCTGCTCCTGGCCGCAGGGGGCGCGGCCGCCTTATTCTGGTACACAGGACGCGGCAGCGCGCCGGAGGAACGCTATCAGTTGGAGGAACTGGCCTTGGGTGACATTACCCAGGCCGTCACCGCCAACGGTACGCTGAGCCCGGTGGTCTTGGTGAACGTCGGCACCCAGGTCTCGGGCACGGTGCGTAAGCTCTACGCAGACTTCAACCAAAAGGTCGAGGCGGGACAGAAGCTCCTGGAACTGGACCCCACGCTGTTCCGGGCCCAGGTGAGCCAGAGTGAAGGCGTGGTGGCGACCGCGCGGGCAGCGCTGGTTCTGGCCCGAGCCGGCGAGGCGCGCACCCGGGAACTCTTCGGCCAGGGGTACGTCTCGGCGCAGGATCTGGACCAGGCGCTGCAGGCGAGTGCAGCCGCGCGCGCGCAGTTAGTGACCGCGCGGGGCCAACTCAGCCGCGACCAAGCGAACCAGGCCTACAGCGTCATCCGCTCGCCCGTCTCCGGCGTGGTCGTTTCCCGTGAGGTGGATCTCGGGCAAACCGTCGCGGCGAGTTTCCAGACGCCCACGCTGTTCAAGATTGCCCAGGACCTCGCCCGCATGCGCATCGACTCCAACGTCGGCGAGGCGGACATCGGCCGCATCAAAGTGGGCCAGGAGGTGCGCTTCACGGTAGACACTTTTCCGGGCCGCAATTTCTTGGGGAAGGTCGGGCAAGTGCGGCTGAACCCCATCACGCAGCAAAACGTGGTGAGCTACGACGTGGTGGTCGACGTGGATAACGCCGACCTCGCGCTGCTCCCCGGCATGACCGCGTACCTGAACATCCGCATCGACGCGCACCAGCGGGTTCTGCTCATTCCCAACTCGGCGCTGCGCTTCCAGCCGTCCGACGGGCCGCGGGCGGCACGGGCGCCCGCGCGCGGGGCCCGCGACGCCGCGCGTCCAGCCGCCACCGCCTGGGTGCTGCGAGCCGGCGTCCTCGTGCCGGCCCCCGTGCGTCGCGGACTCAGCGATGGGCGCTACACGGAAGTGCTCGGCGGCGAACTCAAGGCGGGCGAGCGCGTCGTCCTCGAGGACCTGGGCGACTCGGGCAAGCCCGGGGGCCCGCCCGGCTTGCGCATGAGGCTCTTTTGATGGGCGAGGAGGTGGTGCGACTGGAGCAAGCCAGCAAGCACTACGACACCGAGGCCGGCAGCCTGCCGGTGTTGCACGACGTGGACTTGGTTCTCGAGAGCGGGGATTTGGTGGCCATCACCGGCCCTTCGGGTTCCGGGAAGTCCACGCTGATGAACGTCCTGGGATGCCTGGACACCCTGAGCAGCGGCCGCTACCTGCTGCGCGGCGAGGACACGGGCGCGCTCGACGGCGACGCGCTGGCCCGGTTGCGCAACCGCTACCTGGGGTTTGTGTTCCAGGGCTTCAATCTCCTACCGCGCCAGAGCCTGCTCGACAACGTGGCGCTGCCCATGCTTTATGCCGGCGTGACGCGCCACGCGCGCGAGCGCCGTGCCGAGGAGTTGTTGCTACGCGTGGGGCTGTCGGGACTGGCGCAGCGCCGACCGACACAGATCTCCGGCGGGCAGCAGCAGCGCGTCGCGGTGGCGCGCGCGTTGGCCAACCAGCCGCGCCTGCTATTAGCGGACGAACCCACCGGGAACCTCGATAGCCATACCAGCGAGCAGATCATGGCGCTCTTCCTGGACCTCAATGCCGCTGAGGGCATCACGGTGGTGGTAGTAACCCACGACGAACGGGTCGCTGGCTATTGCCGCCGCCGGGTGCAGATGGTTGACGGGCGCGTCGCGCCCGCGCCAACCGGACCCGCCTGAGGTGCTGGGGGCCCTGCTGCAGGAAGCCTTCCGCGCCATGGCGGCGAACCGCCTACGCACCTTTCTCACGATGCTGGGGATGGTGATCGGCGTGGGCGCCGTGGTGCTGATGCTGGCCGTCGGGGAAGGCGCCCAGTTCATCGTGCGCCAGGCCATCGACAGCATGGGGAGCAACCTGATCATGGTCGTGTCGGGTTCGGCGACCACCGGCGGCCTGCGCCTGGGCGCGGGTAACGTTCCTTCGCTCACCACGGGCGACGCACAAGCCATCGGCGAGTTGCCTTCGGTCACGGGTGTGGCGCCGGTGCAACCGGGCAGTACCCAGGTGATGAGCGGAACGAACAACTGGAATACGACGGTGAGCGGCATCACCCCCAGTTTCCTGGAGGTGCGGAACTGGCCCGTGGCGCAGGGAAGTGCCTTCGGCGATGCGGAGGTGCGAGCGGTGGCTCGCGTCGCGCTGGTGGGCCGCACCGTGGCCCAGTTGCTCTTCGGCGACGACGATCCGATTGGGCGCACGCTGCGCATCCGCGACAGCCCCTATCTGATCCTGGGCGTGTTATCGGCAAAGGGCCAGAGCCTGGAGGGGCGCGACCAGGACGACACCGTTTTGGTCCCGATTACTACCGCGCAGCGGAAGCTCTTCGGCGTGCCGTTCCCTGGGACCGTGCGCTACGTCCTCGTGCAGGCACGCTCGCCCGCATTGCTCCTGCGCGCCCAGAACGCCGTCACGCAGTTGCTACGCGAGCGGCACCGACTGCCGGAGGCAAGTCCTTCGGACTTCACCGTGCGAAACCTCACGGCCATCGCCGAGGCGCAGGCGGAGGCCACGCGGGTCATGTCCATCATGCTCGGCGCCATCGCGTGCGTATCCCTGCTCGTCGGCGGTATCGGCATCATGAACATCATGCTGGTATCGGTCAGTGAGCGCACCCGGGAGATCGGAATACGCCTAGCCATCGGGGCCCGGGAGCGAGACATCCTGATGCAGTTCCTCCTGGAGGCGGTCACTATGTCGGTGGCGGGTTGCCTGCTGGGCGTGGCGCTCGGCGTGGGTAGCGCGGCGGCCTTGGCCGCCGGAGCAAAACTCACCGTGATTATTACCGGGCCCGCCATCGGGCTAGCCTTCGGCGTCGCGCTCGTCGTCGGCATCTTCTTCGGCTACTACCCCGCGCGCAAGGCCTCTCGCCTGCGGCCCATCGAGGCCCTGCGGCAGCAGTAGGGCACCCTAGCTCGCGGGCGGGGCGCGGCGCTTGAGCAACTCCATCTGAAACACGCCCGGCGCTTTGAGGTGGACGTCCCAGCGGCCGTCCGCGGGTCCGTCCGGGCCCGCCATGCTGCCGTCGACACGAATATCGCTCTCCGTGCCGCTTTGCAGAAAAACCTTGTGCACCGTCATCCGGGTGGGGTTGTCCGCGGCCGGGAAGGGCACCTTGATGACGTCCCCCGGGCCGAAGCCGTAGTGGGCCCGGACGTAGCTGTTCACCGTCTTCTCCGCTTCGATGGACAGCCGCACCACTTCCTCGAACACGACGTGCTCGAGGCGCTGATTGACGTCCTTGAATTCTTCGAAGATGTGGCGCAGATGCATGGCGGACTCGAGATCGTCCAAGGGCGGCAACCGCTCGACCAAGCGTGCACGCCGCAGGTCGTTATAAAACGCCGCCACGTGCCGAAGCGTCAGCTTCAGTGAAAAGGCGCGGATGCGCAGGGGAAGTACATCGCTCATCTGTTCATTTTACGCGCCCCGTTGTCCGTCCGCCGGGCCACCCCGCTGGGGCCCGGGTCTAAACGGACCCGCGGGCGTGCCCGTTGGTCTGGATTGTCGCATCTACCCTACTCCCCGACGGAGCAACTTTCCTGCCAGGCCATGCGGGGATCAGTACGAGGATACCGCCCGCTATACTGCCACCAATTGCTTGCCACCAATCACCGCACGGAATAACCATCGTATAGTCACCCCCCCGCCAGGGGACCGAAAGCATGGAGACGCACATGACCGACTTGGCGCAAATGCCGGAGCACCTCCTCAAGACCTACCTGCTCCCTTTTGCCTGGAAGCTCGCAGGAGCGCTGGCCCTATGGGTGGTGGGGTGGTGGGCTATCAATCTGCTGAGCCGCGTGCTGGGCGCCTCGCTGCTACTCAAGGATGCCGACCCGACCCTCGTGGTCTACGGACAGGCCACGCTGCGAGTGAGCCTGCGAATCCTGCTCATTCTGGCCGTGCTGAGCATCTTCGGGGTCGAGACCACGTCCTTCGCGGCCCTGCTCGCCGGCGCCGGCGTGGCGATCGGCGCAGCGTGGTCGGGGCTGCTCTCGAACCTTGCCGCCGGCGTGTTCCTGGTGGTACTACGTCCCTTCCGGGTCGGCGACGTTATATCGGCTGCGGGACTTACCGGTGAGGTCAAGGAGATCGGCCTCTTCGCCACGGCCATCGATACTGCGGACAACGTGCGTGCCTTCGTCGGGAATACGAGGGTCATCAACGAGAACATCCTGAACTACTCGGCAAACGCCCATCGCCGCCTGGAGTTGCGCGTGCAAATTGCCCATGGCATCGACCTTGCGGACGCCATCGCACGGGTGCGCGACAAGCTGCCGGCGATACCCAACGTGCTTCAGAACCCCGAACCGCTGGTGGGCGTCACCGAATTCAACAACTCCGGGATGCTGCTCGCCGTGCGCCCCTGCTGCGCGCAGCGGCACTACCTGCAGGTGTTTTTTGATACCAACCGAATGATCCACGACACCTTCGAGGAAGCGGGCTTCCCCGTCCCGGCCACCTACCAGGTCAGCCTTCCAGCCGGGGCGCCTCCCGCATTTAGCAAATCTTGAAGCTTGTTTGACGGCGCCTGCCTGCCGCGAAAGAATGGGGACCGTTTACGACTCGGAGGTAGCCAAAGCGCGCCATGTTGAGAGAGATTCGTCGCGTACGACAGGTCGAGGGAGAAGCGCATCGGCGCTGGTTCTCATCTTCGCGGCTTGACCTGTTCGTGTGGTACGGGGCGTCTGAGGCACCGGTAGGCTTTCAGCTCTGCTACGACAAGGACGGATGGGAGCGCGCACTGACCTGGAACGCACCCGACCGGTTCAGCCACGAAGTGGTCGACGACGGCGAGGGGCGCCTAGCCCTGCCCTTTCCCCACAAGTTTCACGAATCCTCCTGGGGATGCCGCAGGGCGTAGCCCTGGCACATCGCCTGGAGGTAAGTGTAGCCGTGCCACATGACCTGATGCCCGGGCGGTGGATCGTTGCTCCGGCCCA
>JANXRW010000159.1 GCA_025356655.1 Betaproteobacteria bacterium
TCAGGGACTTCTGCGCAGCGTCGAAGTCCACGCCCCGGACGTACCAGGGCTCCGAGATGCCGAGGGCGGCGGCGAACAGTTGGTTGCTCATGGCGGGGCTTCCCAATCGAGAATTGAAAGCCCGATTCTGCCCCAGCCGGACAACTGTGGCAGGCAAGGAGGCGGCCGTAGCCTCAGGCATTCATGCCACCAGCACCCACTCGGAAATCAATAGAGCCCAACAGTGCCTAGTGCACTTGGATGGCGAATACAGGAAATATCTGCATGTGCGTCATCGAAATGGCGATCGAACCAACAACACCAATGAAAATCTGATCGTGCTCTGCTTAGAGTGCCATGCACAACAACCGATGCACCAACAGCTCATGGCAACGGGAGACTACCGAGAGTTCATGACGCGATTCGAGGGTCGGTAGTATCAGCGATCCGATCGATTGACACCGGGCTCAGTCCGTCGGTGGAGCGGTGTTTTAAATAGGTGCGGTTTGGAATCACGCCGCGTTACGCGCCGACGTGATTTGCCGGATGGTGACGCTGACGCTGTCACTTAATCCAGGCGTTTCCAAACCAGTGTGGTCACCTTCGTCCGGCCATCCGGGGGCCCCTGGAGCGGAGGGGTCTTGATCGTCATCGTCTCGCCCTTCACGTCGACGTAGCGAAACTGCTCGGTGCCGACCCAGTTCTGGAAGGTCGCGGTCTGGACCTGATGCTTGATTCCGTCCGCCGTCAGCGTATAGGTCCCCGAGTAGGCGACGCTCGTCGAGAACGCCTGGGCGCGCTCCTCCACAGGACTGGTATAGCGGTCCCCGCTCAGGTTCCGCCGGGCGTCAGCGCCCAGCACCACGGCCATGTGGCCGCCCGCCGTATAGATGAGGTAGCCGGAGGGATGCGCGCCGAATACATTGGTCACGGCAGCGGTTTCGGCGTCGGTGGTCACCCAGCTTTGCAACTGCCAGGTCCCGACGACGGACGCATCGGCGGCGAAGGATAGGCTCGGTGCAAGGGCAAGCAAGGTTGCGACGAGGGGGAACAGGAAGCTTCGGGCAGTTCGCATGGGTGGAGTTTTCGGGAAGTTGGGAGCCTCTCATTCTACGCGAAGTGCTCCATGCGATTGAAATCCGGGGGAGCTGGTCGGGGGTGTTTGCAATCGTGCTCCGCGGCTCGGTTGGCGACCGGCCGCCGGAGCTAGCGCGGGCCGGTGACCACGCGCGTCACGGGCGGCATCGAATGTCAGGGGCACGCGCTTGTAAGGATTGGCGGGATTTGACGACCAAGGCAGGCAAGCGCCGCCTGACTACTGCCTCCCATGCTTGGGTGGGGGCGGTCGGGTGCCGCGAGCCGATGCGCACCGACCCGGCGTCGAACCCAACCGGCCACCTTCCTTTTTAATCGGACGCGCTACGACGCAGGCGTTCTCTGATCGTGTTTAAAAAAACTGCCTATGGCATTTCAAGGGACAGTGTTTGCAGGGGCTGGAACTCCTGGGGCACGTCACCTCGAGCGACCTAACTACATCTCATACAAGGAGCAACACCATGAATAAAGTCTTCAAACTCTCCCGGCTGTGCGTCCTGCTCGCATTCTCGGCCGGCATGGTCAGCGCCCATGCGGCCCACGAGGAGGCAACACTGGCCGTAGTCATGACCAATGACGCGCAGACCAACCAGATCAAGGTCTACGACACGCGCACACAGGCGCTGCTGCAGACGCTCTCCACTCAGGGCAAAGGGGGGGTGGGTGGCAACGCTCGAGGGCTTAAGCAGATCGACGGGGATCTCTTGGCCGTTGTCAACAATGGCTCCGGCACCGTGGCCTTGTTTAAACGCCACGGCAACGCCTTGCAATTCGATCGACTGGTGAGCACCACCAGTGCGCCGGTGAGCATCGACTTCGGCAATGGCCACATGTACGTGGCCGGAGCCACCACGGTCGACTCCTTCGAGATGCATCGCGGCGAGGTGGTGTGGCGTGACGGTTCGGTTGGCTTGGTCCTAGTGGGGGGCGCGGCTCCTTCCGCGGGAAGCACGGCCCAAGTGGGCGTGCTCAACCGCGACAGCCTGCTCGTTACGCTGAAGACCGATCCGGTCCCCGGCTCCGTCGATGTGGTGGCGCTCAAGGAAGGCGGGGCTGTCTCCGGGGACGCGCCGGTGGTCGTGTCGGCACCGGATGGGACGCTTACGCCCTTTGGCTTTTCCGTCTACCCCGATGGTACGGCGCTGATCACCTTGGCCCATTCCAGTCAAGACGGGCTGTTCCGGGACGGTGCCTTCGGCTCCGTAGTCGCCGGTGGTCAGGCAGCCCCCTGCTGGACCACGCGGGTCGGCAAGTACGTGTACACGGTCAATACAGCGGCCAAGACCATCAGCCGTGTGGTGGGTACCGGAACAAACATCTTCATCGATAACCCCGTGGCCGCGAAGGTCTCCACGGGTGCGCCCACCGACGTGGACGCAGACCGCGGCGTGCTGGGGGTGATCGATCACGCGGGCGGCCACTCCCACCTGACGCTCATGGCCTACGACGCGTTCGGGGAACTGAGCCCGAAGGGCACTGCCATCGACATCGGTGTCCCGTTCGCCAATGGCGTGGCCATCCTGGGCGCGCCGAAGGGCGAGGGCCGCTGACCCTCGACCGCCAGACGCGACTCAGCGGGGGCGGGCGCATCGCGGCGCGTCTGCCCCCGCTCACTCACCCTCGCGGCAGCGCCTCCCCCCGGGGCCCGGCCGGCGCGCTACACTGCGCGCTGCTGCGCTGCGGCTTTGCTGCCCTGCTCCTGCACCGCAGGCCGTGAGCCTCGATCGCGCCTGCCAGGAGACAACGACGTTGAACAGTTTAGATCATCTTTTTCGGAGTAACAGGGCCTGGGCGGAGCGCGTGCTCAGCCAGGATCCGGAGTTCTTTCACAAGCTCTCCCTCCAGCAGTTCCCTGACTACCTGTGGATTGGATGCTCGGACTCTCGTGTACCCGCCAACCAGATCGTTGGCCTGCTGCCGGGAGAGTTGTTCGTGCACCGCAACGTGGCAAACTTGGTGGTGCATACGGATCTGAACTGCCTTTCGGTTATGCAGTTTGCGGTCGATATCTTGAAGGTCCGGCACATCATCGTTTGTGGACACTACGGCTGCAGTGGTGTCTCCGCCGCCCTGCGCCGCGATCGCCTGGGACTGAGCGACAACTGGCTGCGCCACGTCCAGGACGTGCGCCAGAAGCACGCTGCCCTGTTAGACGGTGCCGCCGACGCAGCGGGAGCGGCACACCGGCTGTGCGAGCTGAACGTCATCGAGCAGGTGGCCAACGTCTGCCAGACCAGCATCGCCCGTGACGCCTGGGAACGGGGACAGGAGCTCGCCGTGCACGGCTGGGTGTACGGGGTCAGCGATGGGATCCTGCGGGATCTGCACAGCACAGTGACCAATTTCGAGGGCAGCGAAGCCGTCTACGCGGCCGCACTGTCCGCCTGTGCGAGCGATCGACTGCGACAGCAGTAGAAAGAAAAAGGCTGAGGCTTGCGGCCTCAGCTCGGTTCGTCGAACGGCGTCTGGCCGTCAGGCGGGCTGCCTCAGGCGGTGCGGCGGCGACGCAGGGTGAGAGTGGCCCGTCCAGTGAAGATCAGCGCAAAGTACCCAGGTTCGGCTACCCCAGCCACTGGGCTCACCGTGGTCTCGTTCTGGCCTCCGTTCTCCGAGTAGGCCCCATCGCCCACGCCAAAGCTCAAATGCTGGCCCTGGCGACGGGCGGACTGACGATGCAGTCGTAGACGTGCCTGGCCGTAAAGGGCGGTGCGGCCGTCGGCGAAACGGAACCCACGCCGTTCTCGAACACGATGAACGGGGCTTGGGGGAGAGCACCCGGACTGAGGATCAACGGGTGGCAGGGGGTTCTGTAGACGCCTGAAGGCACCGGTTAGAAGGGGTCGTTCAGGTCGGAGCCGAAACTGAAGGCGGTACCGCTTACCTGCACTTCGACCAGCTAGGTGTTCATGAAGGGGGCGATGCTGCGCGTTGCCAGGTGCGTGCCCTGTGTCAGACCAGAACTTCAGGAGGGCTGGCCTGTTGGCCCGCACTGCCAGGAGGAACTGTCTGTCACCGCACGAGTGCCGCGAGCCCTGGGGTATTTATTCAGCCGCGGTGGGTCGCGCCTAGGTGCTCGCTGCCTTGGAGTTGCTCAGCGGACCACGCGACGCCAGTCCGGGTCCGTGGGGGTTCGTGGGTCGAAGGAGGGATCCGCCGAGGGCGCCTGGCGCCCGTCGCGGTGGACCCAAATGACCGAGGGCGTTGTGGAAAAGCGCTCCTGGGTGCCCGTGTACGGATTGCGGCCCCAGTACTGCCCGGTGAGAGTCTCGCCGCGGTCCTGGGCCTGGCGGTCCGCCGAGGCCGCACGCTGGGCGACGACGCCCGCCCAATTTGCCTGCGACCACTCGAGGTATTGACCGTAGGCCTCGCGCCGGCGGACGCCATCGCGCTGGATGTTCCCCGAAACGCTGGTACGGCCGAAGGGATTGGGGCCGGTGTTCACCGCTTGCAGGGCCAACTGCGGGAGCCAGGAGCGAAGCGATGGCCAAGCGGTGTCCAAGGCCAGGGCCAGGGTCATCACCGCGTCCGACCGGCCGTAGACTGAGACCACATTGCTCAGTGCCAGGCCCACGATGCGTTTAGGTCCCTGCGGACCGTCCCGAGAGTAATTGATGTCGAGGATCGCGGCCGCGGTATAACCCGGTAAGGGGCGCACCGGGGTTGGGTTCGAGACCTGCGCGTTCGGTGAAAGTCGAAGATGATTGGTGATCACGTCGTGAGCGAAGCGGGCCGGGTCGAGGTCCTGAGCGAAGCCGCTCACGCCGTAGACGATGACCGCCGCGGAAAGATCCTGGGCCTGCAGGACCAGGGCGTGGTTGCCTTCCTCGGCTAGGCGCCACTGCGCAGGCAGCAGGTAGGTGAAGTTCTGCCCCTGGATGAGGCGCGTCTGTGGTACTGCCGCGGCCGCGTCCGGGGAAGGGGGTTGAGCCAGCCCCACAGAGCCGTTCAATAGCAAGGCCAGCGAAAGCCCCGCAACAGCCGAGAGTCGGATCATGATTGGCTCCTCTTCCCCCAGCGGTGCTTCCCGCTCAGGTAAATCCAACGATACGATGGGGAATGTAGGGCGCTTCCATTTCGGCGATCTCCTCACCCGTGAGCGTGACGTCGAGTGCGGCCACCGCATCGGTGAGATGGGCGGCCTTGGAGGCGCCAACGATAGGGGCTGTGACCACGGGCTTGGACAACAGCCAAGCCAGCGCGACCTGAGCCCGTGGGAGGCCGCGACGCTGCGCCACGGCGGCCACAGCGCTCGCCACCGCGTGGTCCGCCTCCTCAGTGGCGCTGTAGAGGGTTTTGCCGACTTGGTCGGTCTGCGTTCGGGCGTTCGGGGTGTCCCAGTCCCGGGTCAGCCGGCCTCGGGCCAGCGGGCTCCAGGGCAGAACCCCCACGGCCTGGTCAACACAAAAGGGAAGCATCTCGCGCTCCTCCTCGCGGTTGAGCAGGTTGTAATGGTTCTGCATGGTGGCGAAGGGTGTCCACCCCCGGTTCTGGGCGATGTAGCGCGACTTGGCGAACTGCCAGGCGAACATGGAGGAGGCGCCGATGTAGCGGACCTTGCCCGCCTTGATAAGGTCGTGCAGCGCCTCCAGGGTTTCCTCGATGGGCGTTGCGTAATCCCAGCGGTGGATTTGGTAGAGGTCGATGTAGTCCGTGCTCAAGCGCTTTAGGCTGGCATCGACCGCCTGCAAGATCGCCTTACGCGACAGACCGCCGTTATTCGGCACCTTCGCCCCCAGGGGGACCGGAAAGAAGCACTTGGTGGCAAGGATCGTTTCTTCGCGCGGCGCGAAATCTCTCAGCGCGCGCCCCAGGATCTCTTCGCTGGATCCGTCGGAATAGCTATTGGAGGTGTCGAAGAAGTTGACGCCCAGGTCCAGCGCCTGGCGGATCAGCGGGCGGCTGTCCGCCTCGGGCAAGGTCCAACTGTGCGCGCCGCGCTGGGGATCGCCGTAGGTCATGCAACCCAGGCATATCCGCGAGACCTTCATGCCGGTCGAGCCTAGACGGATGTAATTCATCGCTGCTCCTCCTTAGTCCTTGTGTGGCCCCTGCGTTCGGGGTGCCTGCTTGCCTTGTGTTCGATGCGTTTGGGAGCCCCGGGCGGTCCGCGCAATCTGGGTGGCAGATTACCAGATCTGCGCGCGCGCCCGGGCGGACGCGTGCGTCCCATCCCCGGCTGCTCGCGCGCTAGAATAAGGCCCCTTGCGCGGCGCCGCGCGACACGATCCTGCGGACCCCTGCGACCGACTATTCCACCTCAAAAGGACGACTATGCGACTTTCCATCAGTACCTTGCAAAAGATGAAGCAAGAGGGCCAAAAAATCGTCATGCTTTCTTGCTATGACGCCAGTTTTGCTGCCCTTGCAGAGAATGCCGGGGTGGAGATTTTTCTGATAGGCGACTCCCTGGGCATGGTGGTGCAGGGGCACGACTCCACGTTGCCCGTGAGCATAGAGGACATCGTCTATCACACGAGCTGTGTGGTTCGCGGCAGTTCGCGTGCCTTCGTGTTGGGCGACCTTCCCTTCGGAAGCTACCAGATAAGCCCGCAGCAGGCCTACGAGAACGCCGCACGCCTCATGGCCGTGGGCGCCCAAGCCGTGAAACTCGAAGGCGGCGCGGTCATGGCCGAGACGGTGGCTTTCCTGAGTTCGCGCGGCATTCCCGTGTTCGGGCATCTGGGCCTCACACCCCAATCGGTGCACACCTTGGGCGGGTACAAGGTTCAGGGCAAGACCGACGAGGGCGCAGAGCGCATCCGCGCCGATGCCCGACTGTTGCAGGAGGCAGGTGCTTGCGCCCTTGTGCTCGAGTGTGTGCCCGTCGAACTGGGCCGCCAAATCACCGATGAGCTCACCATTCCCACGATCGGCATTGGCGCCGGCCCCCATTGCTCCGGGCAGATCCTTATCCTCCACGACATGCTCGATATATTTCCCGGCAAGAAAGCGCGCTTCGTGAAGAATTACATGACTGGCGCGGGCAGCAACCAACAGGCGGTGGCGAATTTCGTGCGCGAGGTGAAGGACGGCAGTTTCCCCTCCCCCGAATACTGCTTCTGAGGGTCAGGCCGCTCGCTTCGCGGGCGGCCGCCCCGGCGGATCGGCGTCCGCTGTGGAACCATTGCGTGCCGCCAACACCAGGACCTACCATGCGCTCTTGCAGCAAGCTTGTCGCCACTGTCGCCTTCTTCTGCCTGCCCCTTGCCAGTTGGGCTGAGGGCCCGGATGAGCAGTGGGAAATGACCATGAGCGTGCAGACCCAGGGCATGAGCATGCCCGCAATGACTCAGAAAGTTTGCAAGAAGGCGGGGGCTTCCGAGGAGAGCCAGGTGCCCATGGACAAGGACTGCAAGCTCCTCGACTCCAAGCGCAGCGGCAGCCAGATGAGCTTCTCCTTCGTCTGCGACAGTCGCGAAGGAAAATTGACGGGTAACGGGGAAAGCGAGCTCCTGAGCAAGGACAGCTACCGTGGAAAGATGCACACCACGGGAACGCGCTCGGGTGAGAACGTCGACATGAACATGGAGTACTCGGGCCAGCGCGTGGGGACTTGCACCTGGGAGGACCCGGCGAAGCGCGTGCGCCAGATGCAAGCGCAGGGTGCGGCAGCGCTTGGCAAGGAGTGCGACCGCTTCCTGGCGGAGTTGGATCCTAGGACCTTCTTCGGCGCCGAGGGCATTCCCGCGGGTGTCCAGTTCTGCAAGGACCGCCGCCCCGAATTCTGCGCGTCCACCGCCCGGGTGGCCCAGCAGTTGCGCGATCCGGCGGGCTACGCTGCCGCCAACGGCAAATACCGGAAATGGCGCGCCGCCATGACTGCCTGCGGGACCGACCCCACCAGCGTCATCGCGCCCGTGTGCAAGGCGGCTGTGGATCGCGCGGATTGGAGTTTTGCCACCGCCGAGTGCGGGCCCGACGTGGAGGCGCTGCGAAAGGCGCGGTGCGACGGTCGCGTCTACAGCCAAGTGGAGCCCGCTTGGCGCGACATGTGCTCGCAGACCGGGGGGGTCTCCTACACCGCGAAGAAGCCTGACCCAGCGCAGGCCGTACCGGCTGAGCCGGCGGCGCCCAGCACGGTGGACAAGCTCAAGGACGGTGCGGGCAAATTGAGGAAATTTCTGAAGTTCTGAGCAGGTGGCGCGGCCGCCTGCTGGGCGCCCTCGTGGTGGTTGCCGCCTACGCTCCGGGCCGAGGACCCTTCGAGTTCGACGACTATAGCGTCATCGTGTTCAATCCGGGTGTGCATTCCCTCTCCGCCGGGTCGTAGTCACTGCCCCGGGATCCGGCCGCTCTTCAAACTGAGCTACATCGCGAGTTGGCAGGGCAGCGGCGGGCACTGGATCCTCCTTCCCGCCGGCCTGCTGGCGGCTCGCGGGAGCCAGCCTCGGCTTGCGCTCGCTCTGGGACCATCTGAGGGTGCAGGCAGAATCGTTGTCCTAGTCTGCTGTGCGCGCGGCTATTTGCCCTGGGCTTGAACATCGATCCAGGCCTTCAGTTGGCGGCGGCCTGGACTGTTGCGCTGCTGGCCTGGCGGCGCGGGCGACCGGCGGCCTTTGGCACTCGATAGATGGCGGTTTGCCTGGCACCGACGAACTCGATTCTCCCGCGGCCGGATCCGGCCAATGACTGGGCGCTTTACCTGGCCCTGCTGGGCCCCCCTCGGGTTATGGGTGCGGCTGCCCGCGCGCAATGCCGACTATGCGAGTGAGGTCGCGCCGTGGGAGGACACGGCACGCAAGTCCCCGGACAAGGCCAGGGTCCAAAACAATCGGGGCTTTGCCGACCCGCGCGCCCGCTCGTAAAGCCGCGCGCCATCCTGCCGTTATTCCCTGGGAGGGGCTTATATGACGGGCGAGCCGCGCCACGCGGCGCCTGGGCCCGGTTCACCTGACCAGGAGTCGGAATGACCAAATACCTTCTCTGGGTGCTCTGCGCCCTGGCCTTCATCTTTTGCGCTCCGGCCGGCGCCATGATCCTCGGCTTCGAGGGGCATGTGGACGGAAGTGGAAGCCCGGATGACGGCGCCCAGGTGGCTATGCAGACCGGGTTCTCCTTCAATTTCGACGCGGCGGGCTGGGGCATCTACTCCGATAGCTTCGATGGCGGCGGCGGCCCCTATGTGCATGACGGCACGGAGCGTCTGCTGTTGGCCGGCGCCTCCCAGACCGATGCGGCGCGTCCGGGCTCGGTCGTCATGGCGCGCGAGAACGGTCGGAGCTTCTCCCTCTACGCGCTGGATGCGGCCACGGTATTCCCGAACACCTCAGGCCTTCTGCTGCTGGAGGCAACGCTGGCCGGGGGTGGCAGCGTGAGCGCCACGCTGGCGCTGGCGGACCGATTCCGCGGGTACGCGCTTAGCGGGTTCATCGGGATACAGCGGCTGATTCTGCGCGAGGCCATCGCCAGTGACTTTGGCAACACCCCGGGGCTGCAGGTGGACAATCTGCGGGTGGACCAGCCGAAGGCCCAGCCCGTGCCCGAGCCGGCAAGCGTGGCGCTGCTGACGCTCGCCTTGCTCGCCCTGATCGTGCGCTTCTGCGGGCGCGGTGCTAGAAATTGCCTGGCCGAAGGACGGTGACGTCGCTGATAAACAAGACCACAGCGTAGTTGGCATAGTTGGTGGCCTGCAGGTGCGCGGCGATTTGGGTGGCTATTGCTTCCTCACAAAGCACCTCCAGGCGAATGTTGGCGCTCGAGCACCAGCGAGCGTCGCACCCCCCGCGCTCCCCCGCCGCGTGCATCGCTGAGGGTGTGACCGCGGGCACCGAGGCGCAGGACATCCTGCGGCACCAGGCGTTCGAGTTTCGCCTCGCACACCACGGTTAACGGTCTTGACCTTGCCGTGCGACTCGCTCCTGAAGATACTCCGTGGGCGAGGCCAGCGAGCCAGTGGTACGCGGGGATTTCCAGCAGCAGGTTGAAGGGAAAAGTGACGCCGAGGGCAGCGCCGATGGAGAGTCCGGGATTTGCCTCCGGTATGGCGATGCGCATGGCTGCCGGCGCAGCGATGTAGGACGCGCTGGCGTAGAGCGTGGCGAGCAGGGTGATGCCGGCGACGGAAAATCCCAAGGCTGCCCAGGCCCACGCCGAAGGCGGCCGCCGCCAAAGGCATCAGGGTGGCGAAGACGCTGAGGAACAGGCCGGCCCGCCGCAGGTCGCCCAGTCGGCCCGCGGCGACCTGCCCCATCTCCAGAAGGAACAGCGCCAGCAGACCTTTGAACAGATCGAAAAAGCCCGGTCGAGGGGCTTGATGCCTTCGCTTCCCGCCACCGCGCCGATGGCAAGCCCACCGAGCAGCAGCACGATGCCCCTTCCGGCGAACGCCTCGTGCAGGATCCGTCCCCAGGCCATACCGGCGCGATTACGCCCTGCGAGCAGCACACCGATGATCAGGGCCGGGAACTCCAGCAGCACCAGGAATACGGTCAGGTAGCCTTCAGGTACCTGCTTCGCCCTTGCCAAAAAGGTGGTGGCTACGGCGAAGGGGACGACGCTGACTGACCCGTAGTGCGCTGCCAGCGAAGCAGAATCCGGCCGGGAGAGCCATCCAAGGCGATGTAACACCTGGAAGGCCACCAGTGGGATGAGCGCGCCGCCACCCACCACCGCAAGCGCTGGAAGCGCCACGCGGGGGGAGGTGTGATGGGCCAGTTCGACTCCGCCGCGCAAGCCAATTGCCAGCAACCGGGAAATATTGAGCGACTCCTAGAGCAGGGCAGGGATTTTTTTAGGTCCGAGCGCAGGGGCCCGGCGAGTAGGCCCAGCAGAAAAAACCAGATGACAGGTTCGAACGGCATGGAGTTGGCAGCCGGTTGCCACCGCGTGCTCGATGCGACGATGGTGGCAAATGCTAGATGGCGGCCCTAGATCAGACAAGTCGATTTTTATCTCGACCCTATTTGAAAAAAAGGGCTCCTCGGCGGAATCTGTGGGTGGTTTTGGGGCTACGGAGCAGGTGCTGAAGTGGAGTTTAGGTACTTGTAGAGCTTGCGGCAGGTGGCGTCTAAGGAGTTCTGTTCCTCTTCGGTGATCCGTGGCCAGAGCAGCGGA
>JANXRW010000160.1 GCA_025356655.1 Betaproteobacteria bacterium
GGCCTGAATGGGAAGGTTAAAGTCACACTGAGAAGATCCTACGGCTTTCGCACCTTCAAAGCCACGGAATTGGCGCTTTATCATGTACTTGGGAAATTGCCCGAGCCACCCATGGCCCACAGTTTCTGCTGACGAACCCCAAAAAAAGCCCGGCAATTGCCGGGCTTTTTCTCGTCCAGGGGGTCTGACCTTCCCCGGTCCTTAGTTCGTCGCGCGGCGACGCAGGAGAGCCAAGCCGCCCAGCCCCAGGGCTGCGAGCAGTCCCTCGGCGGGTTCGGGCACGCTAGGAGCGACGTTGAAGTGGATCTGTCCCGCAGCGGCGACCGGCAAACCGACCACGTCGCGGTAATGCAGCACCTCATCGTACACATAAGTGCCAAAGTTCGGCGCTACGCCGGAAACGTCAAAGGTCGCCAGGATGAAGGGCGGGGCGCTGATCGAGTTCGAGCCAACAGGCTCCGGTGCTGCCATCGGATCGGGCGAAGGGGAGGGGCCGGAATGGGGCGCATCGTAACCACCCGGACTCGTGTTGAGGGTGATCGTGTTACTCAGGTAGGTCGCAAGGTCGAACCCCGACGCGTTGTTGACCACGCCAAACACGGTCACGGTGTCGCCAACGCGCTTAGAGGACGTCTCAGCAATACTGGCAACGGTGATTTCGAAGGCAGACGCGGTACCAGCAATCCCCATGAGGGCCGCCAGCACGAACGCCTTAGGAAGGCGTGCGGCTTTGTGTTTTAACATTTTTTTAGTCTCCAGCCCGGATGGGTCCTAACCGCACCCCTGGGAGGGGTTCTGGCCCGAACATTATGGGATGGCTCTCCCCGGCCCGGACAACCCGAGAGAACCTTAGTTTCCATATCCGTAGCGTAAGCAGGAAACGAGCCACCAACAACAAACAACCGCCGCGGACATTTTCTTCGACTTTAGCACGCGTTACCTGCGCCTTACAAGGCCTTGGCAAGGGCCTTACGCCGCGCCCCGATTACGGCTCCGCCCAACCGCCCCCCAGTGCCTTGATCAGCCTCACGGTGGCGGTCCATTGCCGCCGGCTGACATCCACCGCGACCCGCTCGCTGGCAAGCGCGTCCACCTGCACCTTGACCAGGTCCAGGGCGCTGGCTAGTCCTGCCTCGTAGCGCCGCGTCACCAGATCGAGGGAGCGCCGTGCAGCCGCCACCGCCTCCCCCTGTAGGGAGGCCTCGACCCCCAGCAGACGCAGTGCCGCCAGATTGTCCTCAACCTCCTGGAACGCACCCAACACGGTCTGCCGGTAGGCCGCTAGGGTGCCGTCGTAGGCCGCCTGGGCTCCACGCACGCCCGCCTCTCGCCGAGCATTGTCAAACAGGCCGAGGGCGGCGGTTGGGCCGAAGGACCAGAGTCGGCTGGGCCATTGCAACCAACTCGCGAGGCCCGAGCCCTCGAAGCCAAAGCCGCCGCCCAAGCTTACCACGGGGAAATACGCAGCCTTGGCGACACCGATCTGCGCGTTGGCCGCCACCATGCGCCGCTCCGCGGCGGCCACGTCCGGACGCCGCTCGAGCAGCGCCGAGGGTACACCCGGCGGGATGAGCGGCAAAGGGGACACGGTCTCGGCTTCAGGCAGCGCAAAATCCGCGGGAGGCTTCCCCTGCAAAGCCGCGATCGCGTGTTCGAACTGCGCGCGCGCGATGTCTAGGTCGACCCGTTGCGCCCGAGTGCTCTTGAGCAGCGTGTCCTGCACCGCCAAGTCCGCCGGGGTGGCTATCCCGTGACGGAGCCGCTCCCCCATCAGGGCGTAGCTGTGCTCGTAGGCCTTGACCGTGCGCTCGACGAGCGCGCGCTGCCGATCCAGGGCACGCAATTCAAAGTAGTCCAGGGCCAGTTCGGCCGCGGTGCTCAAGCGCGCCGACTCGAGGTCCGCGCCAGCGGCCTGTTCGCTGGCGGCCGTCGCCTCCACCGAGCGCCGCACCCGTCCCCAGAGATCAAGTTCCCAGGATACGGAGAGCGGCAGGACAAAGTCACTGTTGGGACCGACCGTGAGCGCGCTGCGACCCGGTACGTCCGCTGAGTTGCGCACACGAGCGGCCGACGCGCTAACGCCCAGGGTAGGCAACTGGGCTGCGCGCGATGCCTGGGCCAAGCTCTGCGCTTCGAGGAACCGGGCCTGTGCCAGCGCCAGATTCTGGTTTCCCTTAGCGAGATCTACCATAAGCGCATCGAGTGTCCCGTCGCCAAATACCACCCACCAAGCGCCGCGGACAGCCCGATCGGCGGGTCGCGCCAGTTTCCAGGCCCCCGCTGCCGGATCCACTTCCTTGAAGGCGATCGGGATCGGCACGGCCGGCCGCCGGTAATCTGGCCCACTGGTACAAGCCGTGAGCAGCCCCGCGAGGAGCGCCAGCGCTGGGGCGCGTCGTTGGCCCACGATCAACCCGGGCCCGCCTTGCCGGTGGCAGGCGGCGGTGTTTTAACCAGGCGCACCCGCGCGCCGGAGAGCAGGGAGTCGGCGGGATTGAGAATGACCTGCTCATCGCCCTTTAAGCCTGAGCTCAGCGCCACCTCGGTGCCGTAGTCAGTGGCGATGACTACCGGCACGAGGAACGCCTGCTCCCCCCGTAGCACCGCGACCTGCGTACCCTCGGCACGGAAGAGGAGCGTATTCACGGGCACGACCAGCCCGCGATGCGACGCCTTGATCTTCAGGTGTACCTCGGCGTAGGCGCCGGGCAGCAATTCGCCGTCTGGATTGTCCACCTCCAGTTCCGTCAGCAGCGTGTGCGACGCCGCGTCGATGGACTTGGAGGTTCGGGCGAGCAGCCCCTTGAAGCGCCGCCCGGGAAACTCCGCCAATCCCAGCTCCGCCTCCACGCCGGGCACGGCCTCGCGCGAGTAGCTCTGCGGCACGTTCACGAAGACGCGCACGCGCCCCGTGGAGGCGAGATGGAAGAGTTCCTTGCCCGAACCACCTGCCGCACCAGCGTCGATCAACGCGCCGACGTCCGTGTTGCGCCCGGTGACGACGCCCGCGAAGGGCGCGCGCACCTGTTTAAAGGACTGCAGCTTGGCCAAACGCACGACGTTGAACCGCGCAGCGTCCAGGTTCGCCTTGCGCACCTCCACATCGCCATGCTTCTCGTCGGCCTCCTGGCGCGAGACGGCCTCGCTGGGTAGGAGCGCCGCGTAGCGATCAGCGGTAATACGCGCGAGCCGGTGAGTAGCTTCCGCCGTGGCGAGATCGGCGCGGGCCTGGAGCAACTGGGCATCCACCTCGGGGGTATCGATTTCGGCCAGCACCTCGCCTAGCTTCACACGGGTGCCGATGTCCGCGTGCCAAGCCTTCAGGTAGCCGGACGTACGGGCGTAGACCGGTGTTTCCAGAAAGGGCTGGATGGTCCCCGGAAGGACGAGTTCTTGCGCGGCCGCGCTCGCTTTGGGCACGATCACGGAAACCGTCGGGATATTCAGGTCCTCGGCGTCCTTGCGCAGTTCCGCGCGGGCGTCGAGGCGAGGCTTCAACCCGGCCACGACTGCCACCGCGATCACCGCCACAAAGATGGCGCCGGCCAACAGAGCGTTGATGCGGCCCAACTGGGACCTGGGCGCACCTAGGGACGAACACCACGGGGAAGTACGCATGGAGGGCTCCGAGGTCAAGAGGCAGGCACGGCCGCGACGCCGCCGCCGGCGCCGCGCCGACGGGCGAGCGCGCCATGGATGCCCGCAAAGATCGCCGGCACCAGGAATAAAGTGGCGATGGTGGCCAGTATCAGCCCGCCGATGACGGCACGGCCCAGAGGCGCGTTCTGCTCGCCGCCCTCACCTAGCCCCAGGGCCATGGGCACCATACCGATCACCATGGCCAGAGCCGTCATCAGCACGGGCCGAAAGCGAGTGAACCCCGCCTCCGCCGCAGCCTCCAGGGCCTGGGTGCCTGCCTGCAGGCGCTCACGGGCATAACTCACCACCAGGATGCTGTTGGCGGTAGCAATGCCCATGGCCATGATGGCGCCGGTGAGGCCAGGCACGCTCAAGGTGGTCTGGCTGAGGAAGAGCATCCAAAGGATGCCCGCCAGGGCAGCGGGCAAGGCCGTGATGATGATGAGTGGGTCGAGCCAGGACTGGAAGTTCACCACCATGAGGAGATAGATGAGGACGATCGCAAAAATCAGTCCGTAGAAGAGCCCCTCAAAGGAAGTAGCCATGGTCTCCACCTGGCCACGGGTCACCAGACGCGCGCCCTTGGGCAGGTCCTTGCGGCTCGCCTCGACGATCTTGGCCACGTCGTCCGCCACGCCGCCCAGATCCCGGCCCTGCACCGACCCGTAGAGGTCCAGCACGGGCTGGACGTTCAAGTGGCTCACCACCGCGCGCTCGACCTCGCGCCGCATGGTCGACAAACTTCCCAGGGTCTGCCAACGGGCTCCTGACTGCCCCGCGATGGGGATGTTACCCAGTGCCTCCAAGGAGTCGAGCCGGTATTGGGGCATCTGCGTGACGACGTTGTAGTTCACCCCGTTCTTGGGGTTGAGCCAGAAGCTCGGTGTGGTCTGGAAGCTACCACTCAAGGTGATCAGAAGGTTGCTTGCCACTTCACGCTGCGTAAGGCCGGCCTGTTGCGCACGCGTGCGGTCCACCGCCACGTGGATGCGCGGCTGGTCGGCCGGCTGGTGCAGGCGCAGGTCGGCCAACCCGGGAACCTGGCGCAGGCGGTCGAGCAATCCCAGCGCGAATTTGCGGTTCGCCTCCGCGTTGCGCCCGACGACCTCGATGTCGATGGGCGCCGGAAGGCCGAAGTTGAGGATCTGGCTCACAATATCGGCCGGCAGGAAGTAGAAACCCACCCCGGGGAAGCTCTCCGGCAGATGCCGGCGCAGTGCTCGCACGTAGCGCTCGGTAGGGGCATGGCCCGGCTTGAGCGACACGAGGATGTCGGCGTCCGCTGGCCCGATCGTCCCCGAATTGCTGTAGGAGAGGTTGGTGCCACTGGTGGGCAGTCCGATGTTATCCAGGACCGTCTCCAGTTCCGCTTCCGGGATGTCTCGGCGGATCTCGCGCTCGACCAAGTCGCAGAGCCGGGCGGTCTCCTCGATCCGCGTCCCAGTCTTTGCACGCACGTGCAGCTTGATCTGACCGGCGTCCACTGCCGGGAAAAAGTCCCGGCCAATCAGTGGCAACAGGGCACCGGAGGCCACGCAACCCAGCAGGAAGAGTGGGATGAACACGCGCCGGTGGCTCAGGGCAGCGCCGAGCGCGCCCTGGTAGCCGTTGCGCAGCCGATGGAAGCCGCGCTCGAAGCCCGCGTGAAAGGTCGCGAAGGGGTTGCGCCTGCCGACCCGCGCCTCGTGCGGCTCATGCGCGCGCAGCAGGTATTTGGCCATGGTGGGAACCAGGGTCCGCGAGAAGAAGTAGGAGGCGAGCATGGCGAAGACCACGGCCTCGGCCAGCGGCACGAAAAGGTAACGCGCCACGCCACTGAGCAGGAACATGGGGACAAAGACGATACAGATGGCCAGGGTGGAGACGAAAGTCGGTATGGCGATCTGGCCTGAACCGTCGAGGATGGCGCTCTCCAGGTCCTTTCCCATCTCCAGGTGCTGGCTGATGTTTTCGATGGCAACGGTGGCGTCGTCAACCAGGATTCCGACGGCGAGCGCGAGGCCCCCCAGGGTCATGATGTTGATGGTCTCCCCGAGCGCGGATAGCGCAACAACGGAGGTGAGGATGGCCAGCGGGATCGAAACGGCGATGATGATCGTACTGCGCCAGCTCCCCAGAAAAAGCAGGATCATGAGAGCGGTGAGGCAGGCCGCGAGCACCGCCTCGCGCACCACACCGTCCACCGCCGCGCGCACGAAGACCGATTGGTCGAGCGCAGTCTGAACGGTAAGTTCCGGCGGGAGACTCGCCTTGATGGCCGGCATGGCCTCGCGTACCCGCGCCACCACGTCGAGGGTTGAGGCATGGCCGAATTTCAGGATGGTCAGCAGCACCGCCCGTTGGCCATCATGCCGCACGACGTTGATCTGCGGTTGGAAGCCGTCGCGCACGTGAGCCACGTCGCGGATGTACACGGTCTCGCCGCGCACCGTGCGCACCGGCAAGTCGTTCAACTCGGCCACCGTGCGCGTGCTGCCGTTGAGGTCCACGTCGTATTCGACGCTGCCCACCTTGACGGTCCCCGTGGGCAGCACCAGGTTCTGCGCGCTCACCGCGTTCACCACATCAAGCGGGGACAGGCCCTTGGACTGGAGGGCCCGCGAATCGATGTCCACCATCACCTGCTTGATCTTGCCGCCATAGGCCGAGGGCAGCGCCGCTCCCTGCACCGTGGCCAACTGCGTTCGGATGTTGTTGTTGGCGATGTCGTTGAGTTCATGCTCGGAGAGCCGGTTGCTCGACAGGGCCAGTTGCAGGATGGGAACCGTGGACGCGTTATAGCTGAGGATGAGCGGCGGCGTCGCCCCCGGCGGAAAAGCGGAGAGCACCGTCTGGCAGATGGAGACGACCTGCGAGAGCGCCATGGGGACGTTGGCGCCTTGGTGGAAGAAGACCTTGATCAGGCCCACACCATTGAGCGACTGGGATTCGATGTGCTCGATATCGTTGACGGTGGTGGTCAGCGAGCGCTCGGTGACGGACACGATGCGCCCTTCCATCTCCTCGGGCGCGAGTCCGTTGTAGCGCCAGATAATGCTGACGACGGGAATGTTGATGTTGGGGAAGATATCGGTGGGCGTGCTGAGGATGGTCAGCGGACCGATGATCAGCAATAGCAGCGCCAGCACCACAAAGGTGTACGGGCGGCGTAGCGCGAGTTGGACAATCCACATGGGAGGGGTGCTTGGGGAAGGCATCGGGCGCCCGGGGGCACCCCTGGGGCCGAAGCCCCGGGTCAGTCCCCGCAGCGTCCAGGGACCCACGCGTCAGAAGGTCATTCTCCCTCCGTCCCAGTCGGCGCGAGCCGCCCGGGAACCCGTGGATCATAGCAGAAAGCCCCCGGCGGACTCGCCGGGCCAAACCCCCAAGCGGCGAGCGCCGAACGACCGCCAAAGCCACGGCAGGCATAGCCGCCGGGCGCTCGCCGGTGGCGAGCACAGCGCCCTGCCGAGCCGCCCGGTAGGGGCGATTTTTCGTTACAGAATCTTGCTTGGGTCAACACGCAACGCGGCGCTGCGCTCTGCCAACAGTGCACCGGCTGACAGGACCATGGATTGACCCCTGCGGGTGGGGTGTGCGGGAGTCCGCTTCGCGGACCCTGACGCCGGCCCGGGCGTGCTCAGCCCTGGCGCTCCGTGAACGCCCCCCGTCCGGGTGGTAGGCTTGAGGACGCGACTAGGCGTGCCTTGCCGCAGGCCTTGGGAAGCTGAGGGCCGGATTCCCCCGCCGGCCGCCTGGCCCGTGACAGAGGAGCTGACCGCCATGACGTTCACCGCAAGCTTACGCAGCTTTGCTTTTTGCCTGCTCGCGCTGGCGGCCCTTCCCGCTCTGGGCGAGGACCGTTGGGACATCTTCACCTATACCGCGCCATCGGGGTGGAAAAAGGAGCAGGCTACTGAGCACGTGCTCTATACCCAGTTTAATGTCGGCGGGAAGGGCTTCGCCCAATTCGGACTCGTTGCCAGTCGCCCTGGCTCCGGTGACCCGCTGATGGAGTTTCGCGCGGAGTGGGTCGATTTTGTGCAGAAATCCACCGGCGTGCCGCCGCCCGTAAACATCGAGCAGGCGCTGCTCCCCGGCGGCTGGAAGCGCCTTTCCGGGCGGGCCGCACTGCCTGCGCGGGGCGCGCGTGTCCGCGATGCAGACCATCGTGTGTTCCTATGTGGGTAACGGCAAGGTTGCAACCATCCTCCTGCGCGGCACCGACGAGGCTCAGTTGGCCCTGGCGCAGATACCGTTTGCCGCCGTTGGCCTGCCCCCGGTACCTGTCCAGACGGCGACCAGCGCAGCCCCGAGCGCACCGGCACCGGGCAGCACGGGCGCGGTCGGCCTGTGGTCCGGCATCTGCACGGGGACGGACATCACTTCCATCACCAACGCCGCTGGCACCGGATTCTCCTCTATCACCACGACCACCGGGAAACTCCGCGTACGCCGCATCGCCCTGCTTGCCGACGGCACGTTCACGGCCGTGGTGCCCCGCGAGGGGCTCTCGGAACCGGCCAAGACGCGCGCCCGGGAACCCGACTACTGGGGTACCTGGGAGGCGGGCGCCAGCGGTGGCTCCGTGAAGCTGGACCGGGCGTCCACGCGCCTGGCCTTTACTCACAAGGGGGAAAAATTAATCTTCGACGGCTGCGACTTCACTAAGTCTCGGCCCTTGGACGGCACGCGGGTGGACGGGAGTTACACGGCGGAGCGCCGGCCGGATGTATACCAGCGAGACATGGGACGCGAGCCGGTGATCAGCTTCACCGCCGAGGGGCGCTTCTCCGACCAGGGCGCGCTGTACTGGATCCGCCATGTCCGCGGCTACTCGGAGGATCGCCAGGACGCCAACCTCGGCGAAGGTACCTACGAGGTTTCCAATTACACGCTGATCCTCCGCTACGACGATGGCCGACAGATCCGCATCGCATTCTTTGACGCCGGCGGCGCAGGACCCCGGCCGGCCCAGATCAATCTGGGCGCACTGTTGCTCGATCGGCGCTAGGGCCGCTCGCGCACGGCCCTAGCGGCAGACGACTGAATTGGCGCTCACAGAGCACTGCTCGGCGCGCACGCCTTGACCCAGAGGGCGGCTGGTCTGAAAGACGTGGGTCGAGTCGTTGCGTACGTCTGCGCGCTGTTGCCTGGCGAAGTTGCAAACGATGACCGCCGGCCCGCTCGCCGGGTTCATCACACCCGTGGAATAGAGCCAGCCCTGGGGGACCTCAACCATCCAGCCGTCCGGTTGTTGGATCATCGGGGCAGGCATCATGTCTGGGCAACTGGCATGCACCATTCTGGGCTTGAGGGGCGGGGCGCTCTCGTTGGCGGGGTGTAGGGGCCGCTCCGCCGCCGTACCCGCCGCGGTCCAGAACCCCATGGTCATAAGAATCAACGCCTTGAACTATCGATGCATGCTGCCTCCCTTCGGTCTCTTGCAATGGAGGAGCGCCGCTCGTTCCCCCTTTTGAAACTCCACCCGAAGACAGTCCGAGTCGTCATCACCGGCAAGCGCCGGGGCTAACACCGCGCGGTGCACCGCGACTCCCGCCACCTTGCCACCCAGAGCCGGTCGGTCTACCCTCGCGCTTCCTTCACCGCCCGACTGAGTGCTGCCATGACCCCGACCGCACCCGCGCAACTCCGTGAGCCCAGCCTCGCCCCCCCTCCCGTGGGATTCTGGGAGGCCTTCGCCTTCTGGCTGCGCCTTGGCCTAGTGAGCTTTGGCGGACCTGCGGGCCAGATTGCCCTCATGCATCAGGAACTCGTCGAACGGCGGCGTTGGATTTCCGATCGGCGCTTCCTTCACGCGCTGAACTATTGCATGGTGTTGCCGGGCCCGGAGGCACAGCAACTGGCGACCTACATCGGCTGGTTGCTGCATCGGACTTGGGGTGGCGTGGCGGCGGGAGTGCTCTTCGTGCTTCCGTCTTTGCTCCTCTTGATCGCGCTCTCCTGGATCTACGTGGCCTTCGGCCAGCTCACCCTGGTCGCGGGGCTGTTCTACGGTATCAAGCCGGCGGTCTCGGCCATCGTGCTGCAGGCGACCCACCGGATCGGTTCACGCACCTTACGAAATCCGACACTGTGGGCAGTGGCGGTGGCGTCCTTCGTAGCCCTCTTCGCCCTGGAACTCCCCTTCCCGGCCATCGTCGGTGGAGCGGCACTGGTGGGTTATCTGGGTACGCGCCTAGGCAGCACCGCCTTCAATCCCAACGGCGGGCAAGGCAAGGCGGCCAAAAGCTTCGGTGCCGCGCTGATCGACGACGACACGCCGACGCCACAACACGCGCGGTTCGCTTGGTCGCGGATGGCACGTGTAGGGTGCGCCGGGGCGCTGCTGTGGAGCATCCCGCTGGGGCTATTGGCTGCCATCTTTGGCTGGAAGCACACGCTCGCGCAGATGGGCTGGTTCTTTACCAAGGCGGCGCTACTCACCTTTGGCGGCGCCTATGCCGTCCTGCCCTACGTCTATCAGGGGGCCGTGAGCACCTTTGGCTGGCTGTCTCCCGCACAGATGATCGATGGCCTCGCACTGGGTGAAACGACGCCCGGTCCGCTCATCATGGTGGTCGCCTTCGTGGGCTTCGTAGGAGGCTACAGCAAGGCGGTGCTGGGACCGGAGGCGCTCTTCGCATCGGGAGCGCTGGCCGCCGTGGTGGTCACCTGGTTCACTTTTTTGCCCTCCTTCATCTTTATCCTGGCGGGAGGGCCCCTGGTCGAGTCCACCCGGGGGGAAGTGAAACTCACCGCGCCACTCACCGCCGTCTCGGCCGCCGTGGTGGGTGTGATCGGCAGTCTCACCCTCTTCTTCGCACAGCACGTGCTCTGGCCAGAGGGCCTCGCAGCGCGCTTCGATTGGGCCAGTCTGGTCATTATGGCGAGCGCCGCCGTCGCCTTACTGCGCTTCAAGCGGGGGGTCATCGAGGTACTCGGCGCCTGCGCGGCGACCGGCCTTCTAGTGCGCCTGCTGTTGTCCTGAGCCCGTGTTGCCAGCAGCCGGGCTAGAGCGCGATCTCGGCTGCAGCGGGGTTCAGGTCCTCCGTTCGCTCGCCCTTACCCGTGTCGAGTTGCAGGCGAAGTTTCTCCAGCCCGGGAAGCTCCTCGAAGAGCCTGACCGACAGGCGGGTCAGCGGACTGGACGCGGCACCGGCGCAGTTGAACCGGTACATGGCCTGAATGTTCCCGTCGCCCGTGGTGGGGCGCCCCTGGCCGTCGACCACGAAGGCGCTGGCATTCTCGACCACGCATCGGCCCTCGGGGGGGAAGGTGAACACCTTATCCCCGGCCTTCAGTCGCGCCACCACCTCGGCCGGGCTGAGGTGGTGCTTGCCGGCGCTAGCCGCGTCGGCCCGGGTCATGGGAAGGCGCAACTGCAGGCTCACCTCGGTTGCGGACAGGTCCACGCGGAGCGTGCCGGAGCGATACTGGGCCGCGGCGGTGCCATCGGCGAGAGCCGGCAGGGCGGCGCAGGCGAGGAGGGCCAGCAGGAAGACGAAGCGGCGGACGGGGCGCGTTTGCATGATTTCTGGTTCCTTTAGTGTCAAGGCGCGGGGTTCGAGGGGGCCGATTCTAGTGCAGATGGGGCCAGCCCTGAAGCCCCCGCAACGATGTTGGAGCCATCAGGCGGTTTGCCCCGCCGAGCGCGCGCGCAGTTGGCCGCAGCCCGCGTCGATGTCCTGTCCCGCTGACTCCCGCAGCTTGGCGAGAACGCCGCCTTCGTTGAGGTAACGAAGCAACTCGTGCACGCGGTTTTGCGTGGGTCGGACATAACCCAGGCCCTCGGCCGGGTTGAAGGCAATGAGATTCATCACCGCGTACTGACCGCGCAGCAGGCGCAGGATGCCATCCATCTCGTCAAAGCTGTCGTTCACGCCTTCGAGGAGCGTCCACTGGTACTGCACGGGATAGCCCGTGGCGCGCGCGTAGGCTTGGGCGCTCGCCACCAATTCCTCTGGGTCCAAGCGCGCGGCCCGCGGCAGCAACCGGGCGCGCAGGCCGGGGCGCGTGGAATGCAGGGACAGGGCGAGCGCTGGTTTCACGCGTCCTTGACCGAGCCGCTCGAATACCCTCCGGTCTCCCACGGTGGAAAAGACCAGGTTCTTGTGGCCGATGCCGCCGTCTGTGCCCAGCCAGTCCATAGCTTCAAGGACGTTGTCCAGGTTGTGCGAAGGCTCACCCATACCCATGAAGACCACTTTGCGCACAGGCCGACGCGCTCGGGCCAGGACCACCTGAGCCACGATCTCGGCACTGCCCAACTGCCGCAGCAAGCCGCCGCGTCCGGTCATGCAGAAGGTGCACCCGACCGCGCACCCCACCTGCGTGGACACGCATAGCCCCTCGCGCGGCAAAAGCACGCTCTCTACCGTCTGCCCGTCGCGGAGTTCCACGAGCAAGCGCACCGCGTCGTCCTCCCCGCTGGCCTCGGAACGCACCGATGCAATAGCATCCCAGCGTGCCTTCAGCGTCGGCAGCGCCTCGCGCAGCCGCTGCGGGAAATAGCGCGCAGGGTCCCCTTTGGGAGCCCCGCTGTCGAGTGGCAAGCCGCAAAGCCAGGCGCGGAGCACACGCTCCTGGTGACAGGCTTTGCCGCCAGCGCCGGCCACGTCTTCCCGGAGTTGCTCCATTTGCATATGATTCGGGCGGCCGGAGGGGCTCAGGCGGGCCGAGTGCGCGGGTGCGACGGCCACCACGGCGCACAGGCCAGGACAGCGAACACCGCCCCCAGGGCGAGCCGCCCGCCGGCGGAAAGGAAGGCATCCCAGAGCGAGGGAGCGGAGAACCGCTCCGCGCCATGAAACACGTAGTCGCGAACCAAGGTGTTCAGGGTGATCGGGATGTCCACCACCAAGAAGGCGACGCCCAGGGCGGCCGCCCCAGCCACCCGCAGAACCCGCTGGCGCAGTGCCCCGGGCCAAGCGCCGGCGAGCGCGCAACCGATGAGGATCGGCTGCAGCAGGCTGCCCACGGGGGTGCTCACGTCCAGCCAGCCGCGCGGGTGGGGGAAGACCACCTGGGAGCCCACCACCGTGGGTCCGGCAAAGTTCACCCGCAATCGCACGACCGTGTCTTGGTGGCTGAGGTCGGTGCCCAAGAACAGCACCGTGAAGCGATGGTCCACCAGTTGAAGGACGTGGCGCGCTAGGGGCAGGGTTGCCTCCACGCAGGCGCGGCCCCAGAGCCAGGCCGCGGCGCCAGTCAGGGTGAACGAGAGGAGTACTCCTAGGACCAAGCGCGCCGGCGATGGCCAGACCGGCGCTGCCATGGGTGAGGAGGTCATGGGGTCCGGTACAGGCCCGCACCCCTGCGCATACCAGCGCCGGGACGCAGCACGGCTAGCGCTCCAGGAGTTCGGGCTCGCGGTTCTCGGACCCCACTTCTTCGGCTAGGGGGGCTCGGTGCTCCGAATAGGCGAGCACGTAGGCACGCGGGAAGGCCAATTCAGGCCCGCCCTCGGATACCAGTGCGCCACCGGCGAACAGTGCAAGGACCTGTTTCTCCGTGATTTCAAGAAAGCTGGCCGCCTCGGGGAGCGTGAATGCGCCACGAGGACCCGCCACGATCCTCTCGCCTCGGCGGAGGGGAGCTTTCCATTTCCTGGGTCTGAGCGGGGTTGTCATCAGCAGTTTCCTCTGCGAACAGGCACTCGGTAGGACCGGCTCGGCCGCCCCAAGGTTCCTTCCCTGGTCAACGGACACGAAGCGGGCACAGATGCGCCAGGGCCAAGATGCAAGACCCCGTCGCGCGGCAGGTTCACAGTACCGACGGCTCCTTAAGGCGGCCTTAAATGAATGAATGGCCCGCCGGGAGAGGCTATCGGGTTGCTGGAAGATCCGGCCACGCAAACCGCGAAAGACACCGTAGCCTCCTAGCATAGCCGGGACGAGGGGTCCACGGCAATGCCGGCGACGACCGACCTGACGGGTAGGCACTGCCGGGGACCCCGGTGACTGTGGCTATCCGGCCGAAGGCAATTGGAAGCAAAAGCCGCGAAAGGCTGTTCGCGAAGTGCTCAATGTTGTTTGAAGGTGTTACCCGGCCCTATTCGATGAACAGCGAAAACAACAAAACTCATACGCTGATCACGGGAGGCGAAGCGGTTACGAACGTTCAACTCCACAACGCGAGGTCAAGGGCTGTCGGTCGACAACTCGAAAGTAGAGAGTGGGCCCTGCTGGCCACCCAAAATCCCCCACCTGTGGCCACCTCAAAATCCCCCACCTGATGGGGGATAGTCCCCCAGCCTGAAGCGCCCCTGCGCAAGGCGCCAGGACGTTACCGTTCCCCCTGTTGTCCACCTTGGGGGGAGTAGGAGTGAACGTCTTGAAGCCGAATCTACGTACGAGCGTCCTCACGCTGCTGCCGGGTGGGGCCAGCCAGCGGGAGATCTCCCGCCTGCTGGGTGTTGATCGCAAGACCATCCGCCGCATCCAGCGCCTGCAGGCGGATGCGCCCGAGGTGGCCACCAGTCCTGGTGGCGCCAGCGGGGAACATCCCGCACCCCGGCCACCGGCCGCTGCGGCCGACGGGCCGATCGCCGATGAAGATGCGGCTGCACGGGGGGCAGCAACTTCCCCCGGGGTGGCCACCGGCTCTGCCATGGGCGATGGGGAGAGTCCTCCACCCCGGCCACCGGCCGATGCGGCTGTTCGGCCACACCGGCAGCCCCTCGAGGGTGTCCTTCAGCCAAGCATCGGGTTCGAGCCCGCCAACCCTGGCCGTCTCCATCCGGCTCTGGATGTTCGCTCCACGGTGCCCCGCGCGCTCCACCGGGTTGTTGTCCACGGGCAGGATGCCAGACACCAAGGGCGCCAGGGCCTTCTGCCGCTTCCGCGCGCCGCTACCCTTCGTCACCACTTGGCGGGTCCTGTCGAGCCAGGCTAGGAAGTCCTCCCGAAGCGGCTTGGCGTCGCGCTGGCGAAGTGCCCGGCGCGCGGGCGCGGGGCCTTGTTCAGCGTGAACCTGTGTCAGGACGACCGAAGGGTCAAGGGGGCTGCCCCAAAGGTCTCTCAGACCAGGGGTTGGCCTGCATGCAAGGACTCACTCGCCGCGGCGCCGGCTCCAGTTCTCCCGGTACATACGAGAGGTCTTGAGGTCGCCATGGCGGTGCCGGGTGAGGAGCACCCGGTCGATGTAATAGGACAACTCGCGGCGCAATTCCAGCGCCGCCTCCAGCCCGTGATAGACGCCCGGATGCCGGTAGGCCAGCCAGCAGTAGCAATTGAGCAGCTTTTGCTCGAACTCCGCCTCCGCCAGCCAGCGCAGGTCCGGCCGGGCGCGCAAGTAGCCCGGGGCCTGTGGGCAATCGACGGAACGCCCGGCAGCGTGCTCGCCAGCCCAGATGCGTACCTGCCCTACCATGGACTCGGTCTTACGATCGATGGGCGCGCAGGCGTAGGCATAGCGCACCTCCAGCGGAAGGTCCGCCGCGCGGCGCTCGAAGATGACGGCCAGCTCGTGCGCATCCTCGAGATCCGCTGCGCGGAACAAGGGATCGGAGGCGATGAAGTTGTCGGTGAAGAAGCGAATGGCCTTGGGCAGGCTGTCGGTGCGAATCCCCTGGGCGATGGCGCTTAGATGCGCGGCACTGGGCGCCACGGCGAGCCGCTCGGGCAATTGGGCCGGCTCTTCCATGACGTCGCGCAGGTGCGCCAGCGTGTCGCTGAAGAGCGCCCCCACGCGGCCCTCCTCGTGGTGCCCGAAGCGCCCCGCGCGGCCGCCGATCTGGCGCACCGCCACCGCCTCGAGGGCCTCCTCGGAGACACCGTTCCACTTGATGTGGTCCGTAAAGAGCACGCGTGCGATGGGCAGGTTCAGCCCCATGCCGATGGCATCCGTCGCCACCAACACCTCGGCCTCGCCACTGGCGAAACGCTCCGCCTGCGCTCGGCGCACCTCGGGACTGAGGGCGCCGTAGACAACGCTTACGCTGCGCCCGCGCTTCAACAACTCGTCGCGCCAGGCAAGCACGTCGCGGCGGCTGAAGGCGATTAGTGCATCACCTTTTTCTACATCCTGCAGTCCCAGGCAGCGATCCATCAGGTGCAGGGGGTTCTTGCGCTCCAGTTCCACCACATCGAAGGGCTCGCCTAGACGCTGCAACAGGGGCTTGACCAGCGCATACCCCTCGTAGGAGCCCACCAGCACCACCTCGTCGGCTGGAACCCCCGAGATGGCCGCGGTCCACGCCCAGCCTCGGTCCGGATCGGCCAGCATCTGGATCTCGTCGATGACCGCGCAACCCAAGCGCTGCCCAAAATTACACATCTCCACCGTACTGGCCACGTGGCGCGCGCCTTCGCGCAGGTCGCGCTCCTCCCCGGTCAGCAGTGAGGTGTTCACGCCCCGGCCCAGCAGCGCCTCCTGAGCCTCCAGCGCCAACAGCCGCAAGGGGCCCAGGTACAGCCCAGACTCCGCCGCCGCCAGCCGTTCCAGGGCCTGGTAGGTTTTGCCGGAGTTGGTGGGGCCGATGAAAAGCGTGTGGCGCCGGCCGAAAGATCGGGCGAGGCCGAAGATGGAAGGATAGGCGTCCAGCCCCAGCGCCTTCTCCAGACTCGACGCCCGCTCCATGGTGTCGACGCGGTCGAGCCAACGCGCGCCCACCCGGTCGAGGAGTACAGTGAGCTGCTCGACGGAAAGCGCTCCGTCGAGCGCCGCCTTCAACTGTTGCAAAAAGAATACCGCGAGCGCCTCGGAGCGCTCGCACACCTGGGCCAAACGCAGATCGAGCAGCGCGCCGAAGACCTGGGTTGCCTGCTCCTTGAGGGAACGTGCGGTTAGCCAAGTCTCCAGTTCGCGGACGTAAACCGCTGCGTTTGCGGGCGTGATCTCGGGAAAGCCCGGCGGCAGCGGGACGCGGGCGCGCAGGCGCAGGCTAGCCCCCAGGCGATCCAGGCGCAGCGAGAACTCACGGACCAGTACGCCGTCGTGATAGTAGATATTGAGCCCGCGCAGTGCGGCGAGGACCTTCTTGCGCACCTTCTTGAAGGTCTGCTCGCCGGACCGGCCGTCGGGCTCGTCTTCCAGCGCGTCCAGAGGCATGGGAATCCGCGGCGAGGGTCAGGGGGCGGGAGAGTGATCCGATGCCGCAGGGGCTGCGGCACAGGGCGCAGTATACCCGCCCTGCTGGCTCAGGGCGCCAGCCGTGCGAGTTCCACCCCGGCGGCCTCGAACTCCAGAAAGCTGGGCGAGCACAGCTCGCGCGCCCGCTGGAGGTGATCCCGAGCGGCCGGGCCCGCGCCCGCAATGAGGCGCGCCTGGCCGATGTAGAAGTGCGCCTCGCAGGCACGCTCGGTGTGGAGCGCATCGTTGGTCGTGGATTCGGCGGCGGCGAGTAGCGCTGCCTCCCCGGCCTCGTCCTTCAGCGCACCCAGCAGCAGCGCGGGCCATCCCTCCGCTTTCAGGGCCTGCGCCTCCTTGCTCAGAGAGACGCGCGCGTCCACGCCTGCACGCGAGCGGCTGATGTAGGACCAGATGACCCGGTAGGCATCCGGCTCCACACGATTGGCCCGCGTGAAATCCAGCGCGGCCGGCGGAAAATGGCCCAGAAAGAAGTGTGCAAGCCCGCGGTCCTGCAGGGTCTGCGCGCTGCGCGGGTTGAGTTCCAGGGACACGTTCAGGTCCGCCAGTGCGGCCTCGCTATTGCCCAGCCTGCGCCAAGCACCACCGCGACCCGCATAGGCTTCCCACAACTGCGGGCGCAGGCGCAGTGCTGCGGAGTAGTCGGCGATGGCCCCCTGATCGTCGCCAGTGGCGCGGCGCAGTTCGGCGCGGTTCACCCGTGCGGGGACATGTTTGCTGTCGATGCCCAGCGTCGCATCGAACTCGGCGATGGCCCCGGGGTAGTCGCGCAATTGCCGAAGCGCCACCCCGCGCACGTTGTGTGCGTCCACGGACGCCGGGGCAAGCGCGATCGCACGGGTGGCATCCTCCACCGCCCGCGGCAACTCGCCGGCCATGGCCCAGGCGACGCTGCGGCCCACTAGCGCCTGCGCATCGTCGGGCTCGAGCGACAACGCGGCGCTGTAATCGGCCACGGCGCGCACCGGCTCCGCCTGGCGCTGCCAGGCCAGCGCCCGCGTGCGCAACACGAGGGCGCGGTCCTTGGGCGAGAGTTCCGCTCCCGCCAGGACGCGCCCGCAGTAATGCAGCTTGAGGTCGCCATCCGTGCCGTCCAGGCAACGACGCAGGTCGTCCTCATCCGGGCCTGCGGCCCCGTTTCCGCCCAGGGCGGCCATCAGCAGGAAAACTCCCACAACATGCATGCTCAGTGCTCCTTGCGACGGCGCCCGGAATGGGGCCGCATCTCATGGCAGACAGGAAAGGCGCTCCCGGGTTCCCGCAAGCCGGGAAGCGCGGAGCGCCGCCCGTCTCAGCTCCCTTCACCGAAGAGTTCGCGGCCGATGAGCATGCGGCGAATCTCACTCGTGCCCGCACCGATCTCATAGAGCTTGGCATCACGCCAGAGCCGGCCGGTGGGATAGTCGTTCACGTAGCCATTGCCGCCCAGGCATTGGATGGCCTCGCCGGCCATCCACGTCGCTCGCTCGGCGCTGTAGAGGATGACGCCGGCGGCGTCTTTGCGCGTGGTGTCGCCGCGGTCGCAGGCCCGTGCCACCGCGTAAACATAGGCACGGCAGGCATTCAGGGTGGTGTACATGTCCGCGAGCTTTCCCTGCATGAGTTGGAACTGCCCGATGGGCTGGCCGAACTGTTCACGCTCATGTACGTAGGGAAGTACCGTGTCGAGGCAGGCCTGCATGATCCCCAGCGGCCCGCCCGAGAGCACCAAGCGCTCGTAGTCCAGGCCACTCATGAGCACCCGCACGCCACCGTTCACTTGCCCGAGCACGTTTTGCTCGGGGACCCGGCAGCCCTGGAAAACCAGTTCGCAGGTGTTGGATCCGCGCATGCCCAGCTTGTCGAGCTTCGGCCCGGTCGTAAACCCCGGCATGCCGCGCTCCACCAGGAAGGCCGTGATGCCCTGCGGGCCCGCGGCCGGATCGGTCTTGGCGTAGACCACCAGGGTCTGGGCGTCGGGTCCGTTGGTGATCCACATCTTGTTGCCGTCGAGGATGTAGTGCGCGCCCTCGCGGCGCGCGCGCAGGCGCATGGAAACCACGTCCGAACCGGCCCCGGGCTCCGACATGGCAAGCGCCCCGACCGCCTCGCCGGAGAGCAGGCCCGGCAGGTAACGCTGGCGCTGCGCGTCGGTCCCGTTGCGGAAGATCTGGTTCACGCATAGATTGGAATGAGCCCCGTAGCTCAGGCCCACGGACGCACTGGCGCGGCTGATCTCCTCCATGGCGATGACGTGGGCGAGGTAGCCCAGGCCGGCGCCACCATGGGCCTCGTCCACTGTAATACCGAGCAGACCGAGGTGGCCCAACTGGCGCCACAGGTCGGTCGGAAACTCGTTGCTGCTGTCGATCTGCGCGGCGAGCGGGGCAATCTCGCGCTGCGCGAACTCGCGCACGCTCGCGCGCAGCATCTCCAGCGTTTCTCCCAGCCCGAAATCCAGTTCCTTCATCTGCGTGCTCCCGTCCGTGGGTCCCAGGGTTCGATGGCCACTAGCGTGCGGCCTGGCGCAGGCGGCTCACGTCGGGGCGCACCACGACATCGGCCAGCATCAACTCCTCGTTAGCCAAGGCGCGGCCCATGATGTTCAGTGATTGCAGCAATAACGAGAGCGTGCCGCTCACTTTATTGCCCTCCGGAGGCGAGCCGATGTCGGTGGCGATGACGATCTCCGCGCCCAGGCGCCGTGCCACCCGAACAGGGACCGGGCTCACCAGGCCGCCGTCCACGTAGTCGCGGCCGTTGATGCGCACCGGCTGGAATACCCCGGGCACGCTGCTCGAGGCGCGCACCGCCATGCCCGTATCCCCCCGCTGAAAGGATACCGCCTCGCCCGACTGCAAGTCGGTGGCAACCACGGCGAGCGTGCGCGGGAGGCTCTCCATGGGCTTGTTGGCCAAGGTCCGATTGATGAACTCGGCCAGTGCCTGCCCCTTCAGAAAACCGCGCTCGGGGAAGGTCCAGTCGCTCACCACGGATTCCTTCAGGTCCAGCGCTAGGCGCTGCAGGGCGAAGCCGTCGAGCCCGCCGGCATAGAGGGCACCCACGACGCTCCCGGCGCTGGTGCCGACGACGATCTGCGCGGAGAGGCCCTGCGCGTCCAGGGCCTTGATAACGCCGATGTGGGCGAAGCCCTTGGCCGCCCCACCACCGAGCACCAGGGCGATCCGCGACGGCGGCGGCGGCGCCGCTGGGGTGCTCGGCGCTGCGGGCACGGGCGCCGGGGTGTCGGGCGCGCGCGGGTGAGTGGCACAGGCCGCGCTGGCCAGGATGAGCAGGATACCGCCCAGGTGCCTCAGGCGGCGCTGGAAATGCTGCAAGGCGTACAGAGTCGTTCTCCGCGGGTCGGCCGGCACGCGGCCGGCCCTGGGGGCGAATTCTACCCCTGGGCGACGCTCAGGCCGCCCGCCGCTGCGCCGCGGCCATCTCAGCGCGCACCTCGTCGATAATTTCCTCGGCAAGCAGCGCGCAACCGCCACAGCCGGTGGCGACCCCGAGTCGAGCAGACAGGTCCTCTAGCGTGTGGGCCCCCTCCCTGACCGCCTGGCGGATGGATTCCTCGGGGATGCCGTTGCAAAGACAGATGAACACAACGCTTCTCCTTCGCTGCTTGGGCCTTGGCTTCGACCCTGGACCTGCCAGCGCGTGCAGCGGGGTCCAGGGAATTCTCGGCCGTTATTCTGCGCGGTCAATTTGCGACACCCCTGCGCTGGATCAAACAAATCTCGTGCGCCGGGCTTGCAGTGGATCCAAGGCTAAACGATAATGAGAACGATTGTCAATACGACTTGGCCGCTCCTCATTCCTCATTGGGTTCTGCGGCCGGGTCCGACTCAAGGAGTGCGCGATGTACCCAGTGCCACGCCCAGGACACTTCCGCCGGCCGCTTTGCCTCACGCTGGCGGCTTTCTCGTTACTCCTGTCCCTTGCCGCGGGCGCACAGCAAAACGCGGACACAGGGCGGGAACTGGTCCACCTGCTCGACTACGTGTCCGTGGAATACCCGCAGTGGGTTAAGGAAGGACGGGTAGTGAACCCGGCCGAGTATCAGGAGCAGGTGGAGTTCAGCCAACGGGCGCGTGCCATGGTGGCGGGGCTGCCTGCGAACGCGGCACGTGAGCGCCTCGCACGCGCCGCCGACGTGCTCGCCCAACAGGTAGCCAACAAAGCCGACGCCACCGCCGTCGCCGCTGCGGCACGCGCGCTGCAGGGCGGCCTCATCGAGGCCTACGCCATCAGCGTGGCGCCGCGCGCCGTGCCGGACCTGTCCCAGGCGGGGACCCTCTACGAAGCGCAGTGCGGCGGATGCCACGGCGCTGCGGGCAATGGCGCGGGGCCTTTAGCCGCGACCCTCTCGCCGAAGCCGGCAAATTTCCAGGATCCTACCCGTCAAGCGAGTCGCAGCGTTTTCTCGCTCTACAACACCATCACCCTTGGGGTCAGCGGAACGGCCATGGCGGGCTTCCCCGCCCTTGCGACGGAGCAGCGCTGGCAGTTGGCCTTCTATGTGAGCGGATTTTCGGCGGACGACGCCCAGCGCGCCTTTGGCGAGCGCGCCTGGAAGTCCGGGCAGGGGCAAAGCCTGGTGCCGGACCTGGCGGCCCTCACCACGCTGACGCCTGCGCAGGCCGCGGCGCGCGGCGCGGCTGGCGCCGATGTCCTCGCCTACCTGCGACGCAACCCCGGCGAACTCGCGGCACAAGGTAACTCGCCCCTAGCCTTCAGCCGCGCCACGTTGGAGGCGAGCCACAGCGCCTGGCAGGCCGGCAACATGGAGCAGGCCTACCGCCTGTCCGTGGACGCCTACCTGGAAGGCTTCGAATTGGTGGAAAAGAGCTTGGATAGCGTCGATCACGGTCTGCGCACCCGCGCGGAAGAGGCGATGATGAGTTACCGCGCGGCGGTGAAGGCCGGCGCCAGCGCGAGCCTGGTGGAGCCCGCCTACCAATCCGCCCTGGGGCAGCTGGCCGAGGCGCAGGCGCGCCTGAGTACCGGCCAGGCCTCGCCCACGACGAACTTCCTGAGTTCGCTCCTGATCGTCCTGCGTGAGGGGCTGGAGGCCATTCTGGTGCTCGCCGCCATGGCCGCCTACCTGGTGCGCACGAACCGCAGAGCCGGCTTGGTGTGGCTACACGCGGGCTGGATCGTTGCCCTGCTGCTGGGTGGAGCCACCTGGGCCGTCTCGAGTGCACTGCTTAGAATCAGTGGAGCCCAGCGCGAGGTCACCGAAGGCGTGACGGCGCTGCTGTCGTCCGGGGTGCTGCTCTATGTGGGGTTCTGGCTCCACAACAAGTCCTCCACGGACAAGTGGAACGCCTTCATCCGGCAGAAGATGTCCGGCGCGGCCAAGGGTAACGCCTGGTTCGGGGTGGGCCTGGTGTCCTTCCTGGCGGTCTACCGCGAGGTCTTCGAGACGGTGCTCTTCTACCAGACGCTGTGGACCCAGTCGGAGGGGGTCGGCCGCCTGGCAGTGCTCGGTGGACTGGGCTGCGGACTGGCCAGCCTCGTCCTAGTGGCCCTGCTGGTCATACGCTCGAGCGTACGCCTGCCGCTGAACGTGTTCTTCGGCGTGAGTTCTGCCCTACTGGCACTGATGGCGGTCGTCTTCGCTGGCCAAGGGGTAGCTGCGCTGCAGGCGGCTGGGCGCCTGCCCGTCGCCCCACTGGCCAGCATGCCGTCCATCCCCATGCTGGGGGTCTACCCCAACCTGCAGAGCGTGTCGTTGCAGGCGCTGGTGTTGCTGGTCATCCTCGGTGGCTATTGGCTGACACGGCCGCAGCCGCGCACTTAGACGGGGGGCCGGGCGGGCCTATAATGGGCAGCAGTGCCCCGCCGATGCCGACGACCCTGGAACCCGCCCTCCCCCCCTACGCCTCGCTGCGCGGCTTAGCGCTCGCCTTCGCAGCGGGTTCACTGCTACTAGTGGCGCTCACCGTAGCCCTTGGCGGCGTGGGCCTCTTCCTGTGGCACCAGTCCACGCAGGAATCGCTCCGCCTGACCGCGCTGGTCGAGGAGATGCAGGGCGTACGCGGAGGCCTGTACCGGCAAATGAAGGAAGTCTTCGATGCGACGTTTCTCCAAGACGGGGAGGCCCAGGGGCAGTACCTCGCCCTGTCCCGACAACTGGAGGCTCGGCTAGAGAACCTCGACACTATGGCTCGTCCGGGCCCTGAACAAACTGCGCTGAACCGCTTAGCCAGCGCCTACCGCTCGCTGCGTGCCCATACCGACCCACTGCTGGTGCTCACGCGCACGCACTCCTCGGCCGAGGAACGCCGACTGCTGGAGACCGAACTCGAGCAGGGCAGCATGCGTCGGTTCGAGACCGCCTTTGGTGAGATCGAGCAACAAGTGTCCGAGAAACGTACAGCCCTCGAGCACCGCCACACCGCAGTGCGGCGGCTGTGGACGCTGCTCCTCGCGTTACCGGTGGTCGGCATGTTGCTGGTGTTGCTGTGGTCCCGGCTCATCCTGCGCAAGTACATCCTTGGCCCACTGGTGGACCTGCGCGAGGCCACCGGGATCATCAGTCGCGGCAACCTGGAGCACCGTGCGCCGCAGCGCGGTGCGCGCGAGATCGCGGAGTTGGCCCGATCCATCAACCAGATGGCAGCTGAACTCGCCGCTAGCCGTAACTCCCTCGTACGAGCAGAAAAGCAGGAGAGCCTCGGTGCTCTGGTGCCAGTGCTCGCCCACAACATCCGCAATCCGCTGGCCAGCATTCGGGCCACGGCCCAGGTGTTGGGCGATGGTGCGCTCGAGCGGGAACTCCAGGACGGGCTGCGCGGCATCATCGCCACGACGGATCGGCTCGAGCGCTGGACTCACTCCCTGCTCTCCTATCTAAACCCGTTTGAGCCGCAGCGCGTTGCGCTCGACGCCGGGACACTGGCCAACACCCTGCTACCCCTGCTGAACGCACACAGCAGCCAGAAACCGGTGCAGGTGGACCTCTCGAACTGGCAACGTGACCTTGTCCTGTGGGCTGACCCGCTGCTGCTGGAGCAAGCGCTGCACGGGCTGGTCACCAATGCCTTGGAGGCCTCGCCGCCGGGCGCGACCGTGGCGCTGGGCCTGCGCCGCGACCCTTCGGGCGGGATACAGATCGACATCGACGATACGGGGCCAGGGATGCCCTTCGAGCCTACCCCGCAGGGGCTGACCCCTGGGCCCACCACGAAGCCGCTGGGCACGGGCCTGGGCATTGCCTTCGCCGCCAAGGTCTGCGACGTTCACGGCGGCAGCCTGCATTTCCTGCGCCGGGAACCCGCGGGAACCCGTGTGCGCCTCGTACTTCCCGCGTAGTGGGGCCACATTCCCTGGACCCGACCTCCGTGGCCCCCACCTCCCCGGCACTGGCCCCCCGTCTGCTCCTGGTGGAGGACGAGACCCTCTTCGCCCAGGCCGTTATGCGGCGCGTGGCGCGTGCTGGATGGCAGAGTCGGTTGGCGGCCAGCCTCGCCCAGGCGCGCGCGGCGTTGGCAGCGGAGACACCGGACCTGGTGCTCCTCGACCTGCGCTTGCCTGACGGTAACGGCCTAGACCTGCTGCCCGCCCTGCGGGCCCTGGCCGACCACCCGCCGCCAGTCGTCGTACTCACGGCGCACGCGGAGGTACGCGACGCGGTGGCCGCCATGAAGCAGGGTGCGGCGGACTACCTGCGTAAGCCCGTGGACCTCGACGAACTGGTGCTGGCGCTGGAGCGGGTGCTCGAAGCGGAACGGTTGCGTGACCGCCTGGACTATTCCCGGCAGCGCGAGACGCACGCGGTGGAAGGGGCCGCGCTGCTGGGCGAGAGCCAACCCATGCTTCGGCTGCGCGAACAGTTGCTACGGGTCGCAGAGCTCACCTCGCTGGCGCAGGACGACCCGCCGAATGTGCTCATCCTCGGTGAGACCGGCAGCGGCAAGGACGTGGCGGCACGCCTGCTCCATCTCTCCGGTCGACGCCGTGAGCGGCCCTTCGTACAGGTGGACTGCGCGGCCCTTCCCCGCGATCTCATGGAGGCCGAACTCTTCGGCCACGAGCGCGGCAGCTTCACCGGTGCGACCCAGTCGCGCGCCGGCCTCATCGAGGCGGCCGAGGGCGGGACCGTGTTCCTCGACGAGATCGGTGAATTGCCCCTGGATCTCCAGGCCAAGCTTCTGCATGTCCTGGAACGGCGCCGGGTACGCCGTCTGGGCTCAGCCCGGGAGCACGCGGTGGCGGCCTGCTTCGTCGCGGCGACCAACCGCGACCTGCGGGACCTGTGCGCCCGCGGTGCCTTCCGCGCGGACCTGTACTACCGACTCAACGTGCTTAGTCTCTGGATGCCACCGCTGCGGGAATGCTCAGAGGACGTAGCCCCGCTGGCGACGCACTTCGCGCAGCGCACCGCCCGCCGCTATGGGCTCCGTGAGGCGCCCTTCAACAGCGCGGCCATGGCCGCAATGGCGGCCTACCCGTGGCCGGGGAACGTGCGCGAGTTACGTCACTTGGTCGAGCGCGCCGTGATGCTCTGCGCGGGACGCTCCGTGGAGCCCGGCGACCTCGGGCTGGCCGGCACGCCGGGTCCCACCGCTGCGCCCGAATCGGCACAGGTACTCGACGCGCTCACCGGCCTGACCCTGGATCAGGCCGAGCGCCTGCTCATGGAGCGGGTGCTTGCGCAGACCCAGGGCAACGTCTCGGAAGCCGCGCGCCGGCTGGGGGTCAGCCGAATGACCCTCCGCTATCGCATGGAGAAGCACCAACTGCGCGGCGCCGGCTCCGAGTAGCGCGCGCTCTGCGCAGCACTGGCACTGCAATTGCGAATAGAAGGTAAGAGCCCAGGCTGAGTGCAGGCCCCGTCCCGTGTGGGGACCGGCCATCGGGCGGAGACCTTCTCGTTTTAAAACAGATACATCTCGCAGACAATCCCGGCCTGAGCAGCCGGCGGCGCGAACCGCCGCACTGGTTTAAAACAGCCACCTTGGTCGTAGGCAACCACCAGGACCGCGCAAGCGAGTAGCCAAGGTTAGGTTTGAAGCGCCTAGGCTGTGCACGGAAAGCGCCAAACAAGAAAATTTTTGGAGGTTAGAGTACAGCATGGAAAAGCAGCACAAAATAGGGTGGCTCCTGGCCGCGGGCGCTTGGGCGATGATCGCCGCAGGGGCCCAGGCGGCCGACGCTCCCGCGAAGCCCGTGCGCCTGGAAACGCCGACCGTCGAAGTGGTGGGCACGACGCCCTTGCCCGGCGTGGGTGTGCCGGTGGACCAGGTCCCTGCCAACGTCTATGCCGTCACGGGCAAGCAGATCCAGCGCCAACAGGCGGTTGATCTGTCGGAGTTCCTCGACCAGACGCTGAGCAGCGTTAACCTGAACTCCGGGCTGGCCAATGGGTTCCAACCCGACCTCAACTATCGAGGGTTCACCGGTTCGCCCCTGCTGGGTATTCCACAGGGCATCTCCGTGTACATCGACGGGGTGCGGGTGAACGAGGCCTTCGGTGATGTCGTTAACTGGGACTTGATCCCGCACACGGCCATCTCCTCGGTCAACCTCATCCCCGGGTCGAACCCGGTCTTCGGCCTCAACACCCTGGGCGGGGCACTCTCGGTCAATACCAAAAGCGGCCGCGAGTACCCGGGAGCATCCGTGTCGGCCCAGGGCGGGTCCTTCGGGCGCAGGCAGGCAGACGCGCAGTTCGGTGGCCAAAAGGGCCCCTGGGACGTGTTCGTGACCGCCAGCGGGCTGTCCGAGCAGGGCTGGCGCGACCACTCCGCCTCACGCCTGCAGCAACTCTTCGGCAAGGTAGGCTATGAGACGGGAGGGGTGGACCTGGACCTGTCCTACAACTTTGCCAACAACCACCTGGAGGGCACGCAACTCTCGCCGTTGTCCCTGCTTGCGGTGAACCCCGCCCAGGCCTACACCTATCCGGACAACACACGCAACAAGGTGGACTTTCTTAACCTGCGGGCGAGCCGCGTGTTGGAGGGAGAGCGGATCCTGAGCGGCAACGTCTACTACCGGAAGTATCAGAGCACCAATTTCAACAGCAACCTGAACAACAACTTCGCCGGCGGCCCCTGCACCCCGGCCCCGCCAGCGGACTGTCCGGCGAGCAATCTGATCGGCAATACCACGACCCGGGGACTGGGCAGCACGGTGGAGTACTCCGGTTTAGCCCCCGTGGGACGTCATGAGAACAAGTGGACCATCGGTGCAAGTTACGACAACGGACGCACGGACTTCTCCCAGGCCTCACAGGACGCGGTATTCACTGCCGACCGCAACACCATCGGTATCGACGACTTCAGCACCATCACCAGCGTACGCGCCATCAACCGCTACCTCGGGCTTTACGCCACCGACACCTTTTCGCTCACCCCGCGCACCCACCTGACGCTCTCCGGGCGCTACAACCGCGCCCAGATCAACCTCACGGATAAGACGGGCTCCGCCCCGGGCATCAACGGCGTGAACCAGTTCAATCGGCTCAACCCTGCGGTAGGCCTGAACTACAACCCCAACAACGCGCTCAGCACTTTCGTTGCTTACAACGAAGGCATGCGCGCGCCTACGCCCGTGGAATTGACCTGTGCCGACCCGGGTGCTCCCTGCCAGCTGCCCAACGCCTTCCTCTCCGACCCGCCGCTGAAGGCGGTCATCGCGCGCACCATGGAGGCGGGGCTGCGCGGGCGGCTGAGCGCCACCACGCGCTGGAGTGTGTCTGCTTTCCGCACCGGTCTGCGCGACGATATCGAGTTCGTTTCCGCCAATGCCACGGGCACCGCGGGCTATTTCCAGAACGTGCCCAAGACCCGGCGCCAAGGCCTCGAGGCGTCCCTCGAGCCCAGTTGGGACCGATTCACGTTCAAGCTGGGCTACAGCCTCATCAGTGCCACCTACCAGTCGGCGTTCACCGTGAATAGCCCCAACAACTCCAGCGCGGATGGCAACGGCAACATCGGGATAAACCCCGGCAACCGGATCCCCGGTATCGTGCGCAGCAACCTGAAGCTGCGCGGAGAATACAACGCCACAGAGCGCGTCACCCTGGGGTTCACCCTGCTGCGCACAGGCGGGCAATATGCGCGCGGCGACGAGAACAATCAGGACGTCAACGGGCAGCTACCGGGATACACCCTCCTCAACCTGGACGCCCGCTGGCGGGTCACGGAGGCGTTGGAGTTCTTCGGGCGGGTGAACAATGCCTTCGACCGGACCTACCAGACGTTCGGCGCACTGGGCCAGAATTTCTTCAACGGGCCAGGCTTCGCCTACAACTTCGGGGGGGCGGCGGCGGAACAGTTCCGCACGCCGGGGACACCCCGAGCCCTATACGTGGGGGTGCGCTACGACTTTGGCACACCCGCGCGTAAGGGCACTGCCGGCGCCGACCGCGACGACTGAAATACAAAAAGGGCGGTGGGTTTCCCCGACCGCCCTTTTAACCCGCACCGGGTTACCCCGGATCGGGACCAACCGCTAAATTAGCGGGTGGCGATGTACATCGTGACTTCAAAGCCAAAACGCATTTCGGTGGCGGCGGGTTTGGTCCACATAGTAATTCTCCTTGGATGGTTGTTTAAGAGATGCTGCACTGCAGCTCCAGATCAGTGGTTGCGGTCGCCGGGTGGGCCACCTCAACCCCTGGAATGGCCCTCACTATGGACCGCCAACCGGTGCGCGGCGAGGCAGGAATACTGAAAGGGGGCTCATGATTTTCATGAGTGTTGCCCGGGGCCCTGCCCAGGCGGGCGTAGCCAGGGCCTCCCGCAGGCAGGGCGCGACCCCATAAAAAATTGCCTGTGTCAAGCGTTTTAACTGAATGCAGGTCGCATCAGAAGGCTATACAGGACAACGAGTTAGACCCGATTGAGGTTGCTTTTAGGGCTTCCAGCTTTACGGGCTAGGAGCCGCATAGGAGCATCGCGGTAGAAAGCCTTATCGCGTCATGGCGGGCGGTAAAGCACCCGGTGAGGCATTATCTCATCCCCTCCTCGCTGCTGAAAGCGAACGCGCAGCCCTTGGGCTGCGCGTTGTTCATGCCGCCGATGGTCGAAGCGTCGTCAGCCAGGTTTCTGGGGCGGGACCTTGGCCCCGCCGCTTTTCCTGAATCCTCGATCTCCTGCCATGAACGCCTCAAGCATGTGAGGGATCAGTGTGGTCGCATCAACCACCTCGCCCTAGGTCTGCGCGTGCAGCGCGGCGTAGCGGTCGAGATCAATCTTGAGGCTGGCAGGGCAAGCGAAGGTCAGCTTGACGCTCTCGGTCTTGGGCAACGGCCCCAGTCGTAGCTTGCGCGTCGTACTCATTGCGAAGTCCCCCGATTGAAGAACAGCGGCTGGTAGGGCCGCAACACCAAGTCGCGGTTGACGATGATGCGCACCGGAAGCCCCGGCCGGTCGGTGAGCGTCGGCTGGATGTTGAGATTGCGCCGGGTCATCTTCTGCCCGGCCTGGTTCACGCTGTCCTGCAGGCTGTCGCGGCCGGCGACGATGACGCGATCACCGCCCTGGCGGTTCTCCGGCGCGGCCAGTCCGGCACCGACACCCAGTAGCGTCGTCAGTGCGGCGCCAGCGAAGATGCGATCCCAATGCCAATCGACGCCCTCCTCTAGTCCGGCGTAGCCGGCCGGGTCTGTTCCGGCAAGGTTGTCCAGCGTGAGCGAGGACGTGTCCGGCAGGATGATGCGGTTCCACACCACCTGCACGCGGCTCTGCCCATAAGCGACCTGACTGTTGTATTTGCCGAAGATCCGCGACCCCTGAGGTATCAGCAGATAGCGGCCGGTCGCCGTGTCATAGACTGGCTCCGTCACTGTGCCGATCACGTCGCCCGGCAGGTCGGACTTGATGCCCGTCACCAGCGCTGCCGCGATCACCGTGCCAGCCATCACCTGGTACGGCGAGGTCGGCATTTGCAGATTGCCGGAATTACGTGTTTCCGTGGTTCCGGCTTTCTGGAACACCTCCTTCTGGTCTTGCCGATTCTGCACGGCAGTCGGGTCTGCGGGCCAGGCCGCCGTCGAGGCCGGGCCGGCGGCCTGCGGATCGAAGCCGGTCAAGCCAGATGTCGGGCCGGCAGCGGCCGCCTGCGCCGGCGCGGTGGCGGTGCGCTGGTTACTGGAACGGAAGAACACTGACGATCCCGCTGCCGCTTCGGCTTCCTTGCGCCGTGCGTCACGCGCGGCGGCGCCAGGGTCTTGGCCGGGCGGCGAGTATTGGGCCACGGTGGGCTGCTGAGACTTTACGATGGCCGGCCCCAGGTCGCCGGGCAACGGCGGCCCTAGCTCTGGCACCTTGGGCGGCAGCTTAGAGTAATCGGAGGGAACCTGGTCCAGTCCTTCGCAGCGCGAGACGCGATCGACGTTGTAAAGCTCGGCAGGCTCGTTGCCGCCGCGCCGACGCGTCGGCTGCAACGACCACATCGTTGCGCCCAGCACGGCCACGCCGAGACCGCCGGTCAGCAGCGCGAGCGTTCGCCGATGCAAGCGCGTCACCGGGTGTTGGGGCTCACTTTATTCCACTGCTTCCGTCGCACGGTAATCCGCGAGTGCTGGCGAGCGTGGTCGCGGATTACGTCCCCGAGTGGGGCAATGTGAGACGGGGGAGTAGAGCGAGACTGGGGGTCGCTCAGAAC
>JANXRW010000163.1 GCA_025356655.1 Betaproteobacteria bacterium
CTGGTCTGACCGCGCCCGCGCGGGCCGTCGCGACAAGCGGATGGGCAGCTGCAAAAATGTAGTGCCATACGCACGGCAATAACGCTCTACGTTGTTGCTTTAATTAGGGTTGACGGAGCGTGATGACAAACTCGGGCTAGCTAGCGACCATCAAGGCGAACGCAGGGGATTTATCGTCCAGTGCCAGGGTGCATCAGAAGCGCAGGTTGAGATTGAGCTGAAGCACGTCGATGGCTAAAGGCGGGCCGTCGATCGCGCTTGCACTCATCCAGCGCAGGTTCACGGTGGCGTTGCGGTCCAGGGCATAGGCAAGGCTCAAGCTTTAGCCGCCCGTGTCAGTGCCGCCGAGGTGGAAGTCCGGGTCGGTGAATTCGTCCAGCACCGCGTCGCGCTCCAGGTGGCGGTAGCCCAGTTGCACCTGCCAGTCGCGCCGGTTGGCCAGTTCCGCGGCGCCGAAGCTGAGGCGCAGGTGATAGCCACTGACCCGAGGGGCCAATGACAGACCGCTGCGGGCCAAGACTTCCGCTGGGTGGTAACCCACGTTGCGCACATAGTCCCCAAGGACCGTGACATGCAGCGGGTCGGCGGCCAGCGCATAAAGCGCGGCGTCGGCGTGGAGCATGGTGTCGGCGATGTTGAAGACCGTGTTGCCCTTCTGCAGGTACTGCGGCGCTGTGTAGTCATTGACGTTGAAATCCCCTGAGGCGGGGTTGGCTACGCCGGTGAGATGCGTGTACTGGTAATAAGCCAACCCGAGCCGCCCGCTCAGCCCTCGGCCCAGGTCCCAGTCCAGCCCGGCCTGTGTGCCGTAGAGCCATTTGTCGCGACTGGCCGAACCCAGTTCCTGAAGCGGAAAGGCGCCCGCGCCGAGCCAGAGGGCGAGCGCATGCTTGCCCGGCCGGCGCAGCGTCCCAGCAACGCCCTCGAAGGCCAAGTCCGGGCCCCAGACCAGATCGCTGCCGAACCAGGGGTTGGGGATTCGTCCGCGGGCCAGTTCCAGCCAGGGGCTGGGGGAGAACTTCAGGTAGGCATGGTCGAGCACCACGCTGTACCGGTTCGCGGTATTGCCCAGGGTCTGCACCGTGACGACCGGCTGCGAGGTGTTCCCCGTGGTGAGGCGTAGCCCGGCACTGAACTCCTCGGAAATCCGGCCTTGCAGCCCCAGCCGCGTGCGCACCTGCAGCCGCTGGCGGTTATCGGCGGCGGCGCTTGGGTCGGAGGGGTTGGTGTACAGGCTGGCGTTGGGGATATTCAGGGAGCCGGCGGCGTTGATCGCCTGGTAGTTGAGCCACTGCGTGGAGTTGCCGCGCTGGAACAGGTCCGCTTGCAGGCGCAGAAGCATCTCGGCGTTCAGACTTATGCGCTCGAGCCATGGCGGCACCGCACCGGGCAGTGCCCAGCCCTCGGCCCTGGCCTGCGTCATCACGTCCTTGCGCAGTTCCTCGCGGATCTCCTCGCGCACGGCCTGGGGTAAGTAGGTGACGCGCACATCGCCGGGCTCCAGGGCAGGTTGCGGCGGCCCCGGCGCTTCGCCCGAGGGCGTGGCGGTCGGCAACGCGACCGGAGACGCCGCTGTCGCCACCGGCTTGGTCCCGGCCGACTAAGCCGACAGGGGCGCGCGCCTAAACCGGCGTGTCGCGGCTCGACCTCCCCCTTCTGCTCGCCTAGCCGGCAGGCCTGGACCCGTAGATAACCCCCCTTTCCCAGCTATCCACATACTGGGTTAAGGAGACCACCCAGCCATTCTCCCAGTTCTCGTCGAAGTACTCGAAGAGGATGCCCGCGCTCGCGGTCATGGACAGCAGGACCGTCCCGCCCTCCTCTCCCCCGTGCTCATCGTGCGGATGTGCGTCGGCGGCAGCCATCGCGTAGTCACCCTTCCTACGATGCACTGATCGGGTGGTGCCGTCGGGGAGCGTTTCCGTGAGGAATTGCTCCCCCTCGAGCACCAAGGTGGCAGTGCAGGCGACGTGTCGATGGCGGCGGCAGTGCCCGCCGGGAAGGTAGCGAAGTAACATGTCCAGGCGAGAACTTGGCAAGTCATAACCCAGCAGGCTGTACTCGAAGTCCACCAGGAAACCCTTGCAGGACGCGTCCGTGACGCGGCGCCACTCGACGCGCTCAAGATCGAAGCTCTGACAGATGACCGGCACCTTAACCTCCTCCTGGCGGGCGGTTCCCGGGGCAGTGGCCGCGCGGGCCGCCCGCAGAAACCCAGGCCGTTAGGATACGCCATCCGCCGCGGCCGGCCCTCGATTCGCGCTTGATTCGCCGGCGGGCAATGCCTATGGGCTGTTAACATCTCCGGCGGGTCCGCCTCGTGCCCATCGGCCGCGCTTATGTCGCATGGAACCCGCCCTCATGCCCGTGCACCCTACCAACGCGGACGTCCTGGCGCTCAACGCCGGCTCGTCAAGCATCAAATTTGGCCTCTACCGGCGGGCGGCGACGCTACAGTGCCTGTTACAGGGCCGTGTTGAACGCATCGGCGGAGCCCTGCCCCGGCTGTGCGTACGCGCGGCAGCAGCGCCCGCGCTGGAGTGGCCTGCCCCGGAGGCATCCACCCACGCCGCTGCGGCACAACTCCTGCTCGACTACCTCGCGGCCTCAGGCCACCTCTCGGGCCTGCTCGGCGTGGGCCACCGGGTGGTACACGGCCTGCAGCGCAGCGAACCCGAGCAGGTGACACGCGGGCTGCTCGACGCCTTGCGGGGCATAAAGGAACTAGCGCCGGAACACCTGTCGGTGGAGATCGCGCTGATGGAAGCCGTTGCGCAACGCCTGCCCGGCTTGCCGCAACTGGCCTGCTTCGATACGGCCTTTCACCGCCGGATGCCCGCCGTGGCAACCTTGCTTCCCGTGCCGCAACGGCTGCGCGCGGCCGGCGTCCAACGCTACGGCTTTCACGGCCTGTCCTACCAGTACCTGCTGGAGGAACTCCGGCGCGTGGTGGGCATACCCGCGTCCCTGGGACGGGTGATTCTCGCTCACCTGGGCAGCGGGGCCAGCCTCGCGGCGCTGCGCGGGGGCGAGTGCGTGGATACCAGCATGGGATTCACCCCAGCGAGCGGCCTCCCCATGGGGACACGCACGGGAGACCTGGATCCGGGCTTGGCCGCCTATCTGGGCCGCACCGAGGGCCTGTCCCCCGAGCAGTTCGACCGCCTGGTCAACCATCAATGCGGGCTGCTCGGCCTCTCGGGGAGCAGTGCCGACATGCAGGACCTGCTCGAGCGCGAGGCGCGGGACCCGCTCGCGGCCCAGGCCGTGGCATTTTTTTGTTATCAGGTGCGAAAGTGGATCGGCGCTTACGCTGCGGCCCTGGGGGGTCTGGACACGCTGGTTTTTTCGGGCGGTATCGGCGAGAACGCCCCGGCCATCCGCAGCCGTATCTGTGAGCACCTGGGCTTTCTCGGCATCGGCCTGGACCCGGCGTCCAACACCGCGGCGGCGGCGGTGCTCTCCACGCCGGGTGCCACCGTCACCGTACACTTGATCCACACCAACGAGGAATTGATGATCGCCCGCACGCTGTATCGCGCCTTGGACACTCACTCCCCACTGTAGGAAGCCTCTGGACCATGAGCCACCAGCCCCTGGCACCTGAACTACTGCGACGCATCGATGGCTATTGGCGTGCGGCCAACTATCTGTGCGTCGGCCAGATGTACCTTCGCGACAACCCGCTGCTGCGACGCCCGCTCGCCAGCACCGATCTCAAGCGCATCCTGCTGGGACACTGGGGTACCACTCCGGGGCAGAACTTCATCTACGCGCACCTGAACCGCCTCATCGCCCAACACGACCTGGATATGATCTACGTCTGTGGTCCAGGCCACGGCGGACCCGCGGTGGTGGCCAACACCTACCTGGAGGGAACTTACACGGAGGTGTATCCGGAAATCACCCGAAATGAGGAGGGCCTGCGCAAGTTGTTCCTGCAGTTCTCCTATCCCGGAGGCATACCCAGCCACGCCTCCCCGGAGTGCCCAGGATCGATCCACGAGGGCGGCGAACTGGGCTACTCACTCAGCCACGCCTTCGGTGCCGCCTTTGACAGCCCGGATCTCATCGTCGCCTGCGTGGTGGGTGACGGCGAGGCGGAGACTGGCCCCCTCGCCACCGCGTGGCACTCCAACAAGTTCTTGGACCCTGCCACTGATGGCGCCGTGCTGCCCATCCTCCACCTCAACGGCTACAAGATCGCCAACCCTACGCTGCTCGCCCGCATCAGCCGGCAGGAACTGGAACAACTCCTGCGCGGTTACGGCTGGACGCCCTACTTCGTGGAAGGCTCCGACCCAGGTCTCATGCACCAGGCTATGGCCGCAGCCCTGGACCAAGCGCTGGCGGCTATCCACGGCGCACAGCGCGGCGCCCGCGCCGAAGGCCGCCGGGAGCGTCCGCGCTGGCCCATGATCGTCCTGGCCTCGCCTAAGGGATGGACCGGCCCGCGCAGCGTCGATGGGCACACCGTCGAAGGGAGCTTCCGCTCCCATCAGGTCCCGGTGGCGAACCCCGGCACCAATTCCGAGCACCGGGCACTCTTGGAGCAGTGGATGCGCAGCTACCGGCCAGAGGAGTTATTTACGGCGGCAGGGGAATTGCTTCCGGACCTGGCCGAGCTTTCGCCGAAGGGAGAGCGCCGGATGGGTGCAAACCCGAATGCCAACGGCGGCCTGGTGCTGCGCGAACTGCGCCTGCCACCGCTGGCCCCCTACGCGGTTGCGCTCCCCAACCCGGGGTCGCCTGGTATCGGCGACACCCACGTGCTAGGACCTTACCTGCGGGACGTGGCCGCGCTCAACGAGAAGCAACGCAATTTCCGCGTGTTCGGCCCTGACGAAACCCTGTCGAACGGTCTGGGAGCCCTCTTCGAGGTTACCGTGCGGCAGTGGGAAGGGGAGATTCTCCCCCAGGACGACTTCCTCGGCCCCACCGGCCGGGTCATGGAGGTGCTAAGCGAGCACCAGTGCCAAGGCTGGCTCGAAGGCTACCTGCTCAGCGGTCGGCATGGCCTGTTCAATTGCTACGAGGCCTTTGTCCACATCGTCGACTCCATGTTCAACCAGCACGCCAAGTGGCTCAAGGTATGCGCCGGGATTCCCTGGCGCAAGAGCATCGCCTCGCTGAACTACCTCTTGGCGTCGCACGTCTGGCGCCAGGACCACAACGGGTTCACTCACCAGGACCCTGGCTTCCTGGACGTGGTGGTGACTAAAAAGGCCGAAATCGTACGAATCTACCTACCGCCCGACGCCAACTGCCTGCTCTATGTCATGGACCACTGCCTGCGAAGCCGCAACCGCGTGAACGTGGTGGTGGCGGGCAAACACCCCGCCCCGCAGTGGCTGGACACCAACGCCGCAGCCCAACACTGCGCGGCCGGCATCGGAATTTGGGAATGGGCCAGTAACGACGCAGATGCCGAACCCGACGTCGTGATGGCTTGTTGCGGTGATGTGCCTACGCTGGAAACCCTGGCGGCCGTCTCCATCCTCCGCGCCGAACTTCCCGCGCTGCGCATTCGGGTAGTCAATGTGGTGGATCTCATGAAACTCTACCCCGACAGCGAGCACCCGCACGGCCTGACTGACGACGCCTTCGACGCGCTCTTCACTCGCGATAAGCCGGTGGTGTTCGCCTTCCACGGCTATCCCCGACTCGTGCACCAGTTGGCGTATCGGCGCTTCAACCACCCCAACATCCACGTCCGGGGTTACAAGGAAGAAGGGACCATCACCACGGCCTTCGACATGACCGTCTTGAACGACCTGGACCGCTTCCACCTAGTCATGGATACCGTCGATCGCCTGCCGCAGACGGCAGCCGCGGGCACCGTGCTAAAGACGCGGATGCTCGTCAAACTGGCCGAACACAAGCGCTACATCACCGAAAACGGCGAGGACATGCCGGAGATCCGCCGGTGGCGCTGGGGCCAGGTGGCCTGACTCACGGCATCCAGGGAACCTGGTTGGCGGACCCCGACGGAGCAAAGGGCACTTCGAGGAGCCACAACCCACCGGCGGCGTGCGCCCGGCGCACAGCCGCCCTCAGTTCGGACGGCGCCACGCGGAGCGCGTGCGCGCCAAAGGCCTCGCCCCGCTTTACGAAGTCCGGGTTCACCAGATCCGAGCCGATGTGCCGCCCGCTGAAGACCCGGTCCTGATAGGTGCGGATGGCAGGCATTGTCGTTGAAGACCACGACGATGAGGCCCAGGTCCAGCGACCGTGCGGTGGCTAGCTCCTGCACCGTAAACAAGAAGCCACCGTCCCCGGAAAGGGAAACCACCAGCTGCTTTGGGCATGCCAGCTTGGCGCCGATGGCCGCCGGCAGTGAGTAACCTAACGTGCCGTACGTACCTGGGTGGATCAGCGTGCGCGGCTCGAAGGTGGGCATAAGCAGCGGCATCCAATAACCCACCAAGGTCAAGTCATCCACGAAGATGGTGTCGTCGGGAAGCGCCGCGCGCAGATCCTCGATGATCGGGACCACCTCCCCGGCATGATCACGGAGCACGGCATGTTTGCGCGCGAGGAATTCCCCAACGTCGAACCAACAGGCCCGCGCGGCATCGCCAGCGAGTTCGGCGCACAATGCCTCGAGGGCGCTCGCGGCATCGGCCACCACCCCCACCTCCACCCTGCGCCGCTGTCCGATCACCCGCGGATCAATGTCCACCTGCACCATGCGCGCCGGGAAGCGCGCCCCCAGATTCGCGTCGGACACCACGTCGATCCGCGAGCCTACCACCAGCACCAATTCCGCTTGCGTGAAGAGTTCCTCGTAGAGCGACAGGCGGCCCCAGCCATCCCCGAGGGCCAGCGGGGGTCGGTCAGAAATCGCGCCCCGGCCGAAGACGCTGGTGACCACCGGAGCGCCCAGGGCTTCGGCGAGCCGTGCGAGCGGTGCTGTGGCACTCGCACTTTCCACGCCGCCGCCCGCGAAGATGAAAGGCGCTCGGGCCGAACGCAGCGCGGCCGCCGCCTGGGGAATGCCGCGCGGGTCTGCCCCAGGACGCGGGAAAACCCCCGGTCCCAGGTTGCCGATGTCCGCTTCGCCGGTCTGAACGTCCAACGGCACCTCGATGTAGGCCGGCCGCAGCGCATGGCGCGCATGGCCTCCCGAACCACGCGGGGAATGTCTGCCACGGCGCTCACCCGGGTCGCGTATCCGCACACAGACGCCGCCACCCCGACGGAATTGGTGAGCTCATGAAATTGCCCACCCTCGCGCTCGAGTTGCGCCAGGCTGTTCTGGCCCCCGTCCACCAGCATTGGCGCCGATTCGGCGTAGGCCATGGCCATGCCGGTGAGGGCGTTGGTGAGCCCCGGCCCCGGTACGACGAAGCAGGCGGCGATCTTCCCCGAGGCACGGGCATATCCCGCCGCCATCAGCGTGGCGCCCTGTTCATGGCGCACGGTCACGGCCCGGAAGGCATCGTCGGCGTGAATGCCGTCGAAAAGCGGGCTGTCGTGGGTGCCCACGATGCCGAACACGTGCTGTACCCCTTCGGCCTTCAAAGCCGCTGCCACCGCGTGACCCCCCCGCATCCGGGCCATGTCGCCCCCGCAAAAATCCCACCGACCGCAGGGCCGGGGCGATCTTACCTGCCCGGACGCGCACCCGAGCCTCTAACGGGCGGGGTTGCGCTGCTATGCTAACCCGAGTTTGTCATCACGCTCCGTCAACCCTAATTAAAGCAACAACGTAGAGCGTTATTGCCGTGCGTATGGCACTACATTTTTGCAGCTGCCCATCCGCTTGTCGCGACGGCCCGCGCGGGCGCGGTCAGACCAG
>JANXRW010000157.1 GCA_025356655.1 Betaproteobacteria bacterium
GGTCTGACCGCGCCCGCGCGGGCCGTCGCGACAAGCGGATGGGCAGCTGCAAAAATGTAGTGCCATACGCACGGCAATAACGCTCTACGTTGTTGCTTTAATTAGGGTTGACGGAGCGTGATGACAAACTCGGGTTAGGGCAGCCGGGGCTGTGGATAAGTCTGTGATCAATTTGCGCCGCAGCCCCTCCCCCGGCTGCGGGAAAGCCCTATCCAGATACTTGAGGAAACGTTGCAGGAGCCCGATTGGCTTATTATATTCAACGGCTTACGAGAATATCGGACACCCCGTGGCGGGCACCAAAAAAAACCGCGCAGAAGTCAACCCGATTGTGCATAAGTGCAAGGGCTTGACAAGGCATTAGAAGCCCGGAATCCTCACAGCGACGGGCGAGTGCGGGATCGCGGAGCGCGCGTCAAGCACTTCCCGAGAGGGGCACCCCCTCGCCTTACGCGCCGAGGGAAACCTCCCGCGCGGGCTCGGCGAGGGAACGGGTCAGCGTTCCACGTGGCTGCAGGAAGCCAACGATGCGCCAATCCTTCAGCAGGCAGAGGGCGAGATCAAAATCCGCGTGCTTGAGTTCGTAGATCCGGTCCAATTCAAAGGCGGCGTCCGTATCCAGGGCGATGACCAAGTCCCGCAGCACGGCAAGCCCTGGATCGTCCGGGTTGGCGCGAATACGTTCCACGACTTGCTTGAAGGACATCATGGGGCCTCCGTCGAACTGGGTTAAATCCACGGCGACAAATTTCTCGGGCATGCTACGACCCCTTTTCCGCATCGTCAATCCACCCCGCCCAGAGTGACCGGGAGGGCGGCTCGCCTACTTGACCATGCCCTGTAAGCGTCCGAGTTCGATCTGGTTGACGCTGATCGGCGTCTTCGCCATGACCGCCTCCAGGTAGCTACGCTCGGTCTCCTGGGCGCGGCGCAAGCGAAGGTTGGACGACAGGAGTTCATGCACTTCGGGCAAAGGCCGCACCACTGAGGGCTTGCGGTCCGCTAGGCGGATCACGTGGTAGCCGCCGTTGGCCTTGATGGGGGCGCTGATTTCCCCCTTGGCGAGCTTGAGAACCGCCGTGCGCAGTTCCGGTACCAAGCGGTCCTCGGGAAGCCAACCCAGGTCGCCGCCCTTGGCGCCCACTTCCTTGTTGTCGGAGAGTTCCCGGGCCAGCTTGGCGAAGTCCTGGGGCGCTTTCTGCAGCCGAGCGCTGAGATCGGCCAGTTTCCGCTGAGCCGCCGCCGCGCTCTTGTCCGTGTCGTCAGAAACCGCCACGAAGATCTGCGAGAGTTGGTACTCTGCAGGCGCCATCAACTGAGCTTTACTGGCCTCGTAGAGTGCTCTGACTTCCTCATCACTGGGGTAGGTGGCGGGGGGGCGCGCCACGTTGTTCATGTAGCTCTGCGCGAGGGCCTGCTCGCGCGCCTGTTCCACGGCTTGAACGACCTCGGGGCGTTTATCCCAGCCCTTCTCGCGCGCCTCCGCCACGACGGCGTTGCGCACCATCAACTGCCGCAGCAGGCGGTCAAGTTCCTGGGGGCTTGCGGCGAGCTGCTTACGCGCGTCAGCTCCGAGGGCATCGATAAGATGCTGTATCTGGCTCGATCGCATTTCCAGCGCACCCATCTTCGCGATCACCGGGTCATCCTTGGTCTGGGCGTGAACAAACAGGGGCGCTCCCAGCGCAAGGCACAGCACCATCAAACGAATCAATATCGCCATGGGTCCTTCTCCGTGAACAGGAATCCGGCCGACGGGCCGGAACAATCAGCGAGAGGCCGGGTGGGCCTGGTGAAACCGCCAGGCGTCCGCCACGATGGCCTCGATGCGGGGATAACGGGGCACCCATTTCAGCAGATCCCGTGCCAGGGCGGCGTCCGCCACGAGCCGCGCGGGGTCGCCGTCACGCCGCGGCGCATGCACCACCGGAACGCTTCTCCCCGTGACCTCCTCCGCAGCCCGGATCACCTCCAGAACGGAGAAGCCACTGCCGTTACCGAGATTGAAGGCTTGGCTGGGCTTGCCCTGTTCTAGCCATTCCAATCCCTGCAGATGCGACGCACATAAATCCATGACGTGGATGTAATCGCGGATGCAGGTGCCATCGGGCGTGGGGTAGTCGTTGCCAAACACCTGGATGTTTGGCCGCAGCCCGGCGGCGGCTTGCAGCACCAGAGGGATCAGGTGGGTTTCCGGGTCGTGGCGCTCACCGAGGTGGCCGCGCGGATGGGCGCCTGCCGCGTTGAAGTAGCGAAAGCACACGGAGCGCAACCCGAAGGCGCGGTCGTAATCTGCTAGCGCGCGCTCCACCATGGCCTTGGATGCCCCGTACGGGTTGATGGGCGCGTTCGGGTGGCCTTCGTTGATGGGCACGGCTACGGGCTCGCCAAAAATGGCCGCCGTCGAAGAGAAGATGAACCGCTTGACGCCAGCAGCCACTGCCGCATCCATGAGATTTAACGTGTGGGCGAAATTGTTGCGGTAGTAGAGGTCCGGCCGACGCACAGACTCGCCCACTTGGATAAAGGAGGCGAAGTGCATCACCGCATCGAAGGACTGGGCAGCGAGGGCTGCATCGAGCGCGCTGCGGTCGGCGAGATCAGCGAGGATGAACTCCCCGCCAGGCACGGCATCACGGTGCCCGCTGCTGAGGTTGTCCAGGGTCACCGGCGCATGGCCCGCGTCGAGCAGGGTCTGGACCATGTGCGAGCCGATGTAGCCTGCGCCTCCTACTACCAGTACCTTCATAACATCGCTCCCTGACGCGTGCCGCGCCGCCCCAGCGGCCCGAGGGAATGGGCCGACGGCGCGAGATTGTACCCTGATTCCCGGCGACATACCGTCGCCGCGAAATCCCTGTGGCGCCCGTTGCACGGGCCTTCCAGGTCCGGGCGCTGGCATGGATAGTGCATAATGCAGGCCAGCGAGGTGGACGCCGTTATCTCGCGCGGCCACATGCTTGCAGCGGTGACACGACGCGCGCACGCTTCGCACGCCGACAGGCATGCCGTGGCCCCCTATCGGGGTGCAGGTACCATCGGCCCCATTGGTACCAGCAGTTCCCACAACCGGGCTACCCTTTATTTTTTTCCGGATGTTCGATGCAACTATTCCCGCCGAATCAGGCTACCGAGCTCAGCGCCGCGGCAGGCGCATGCGAAGTCGCGCATGCGATGGACATCACCAACGACACCCTCGACTCCTCGGGGCGCGCAATTGCGCACGCGGGTGACGGTACAGGGCAGTTACGCGCCGGAGTTCCTCGGTGATCGCCTGGATACTGAGTAACGCGAGGCGCCTCACCCCGCTACAACTGGGGCTGCTCATCGCCGGCCTTGCGCTGGCCGTGGCCGTCCGCCTTCCCTGCCTGCGCTGCACGAATCTCGATATGATCATCTGGGAGATCCCCTGGTATCGCTACATCGTCGACTACGGCACCTACCACGCCCTGGTGGACGAATACAGCAACTACCCGCCGGCCTTCATTTACCTATTGATGCTGGCCACGCACCTGAATGCCGGTTGGGTGGTGGAACTCACCGCCATCAAGATGATCTCCATCGCCTTCGACTTCGCGGCGGCGACAGTGGCCTTCCACCTCGTTGCCTTCCTGCGTCCCGCGGGCATCGCCCGCTGGGTGGCCTTCTTCGGCATCCTCCTCTCGCCGACGGTCGTCACCAACAGTTCCGTGTGGGGGCAATCCGACGTCATCTACACAACGTTCCTGTTAGGGTTTGTTTATTTCGCCTGCAAGGACAAACCGGTGCAGGCCGTGCTGTGTTTTGGCGGCGCGTTCTGCTTCAAGCTGCAGTCCATGTGGCTCGCGCCCTTCCTGCTGCTCCTGCTGCTCAACGGGCGCGTGCGCCTGCGCCACCTCTTCCTGATACCAGGTCTCTATGTACTGCTGGCGCTGCCCCAACTCATCGCTGGCCGCGCCTGGGACAGCGTCCTACTGGTTTATATGAAGCAGGCAACCACGACGCACAGCCTAGCCCATAGCATCGCCAATCTGTATTTCCTAATGCCGGCCAATCTCTACGACCTCATGCTTCCCGTTGGCCTCGCGACCGCCGCCCTCGCAGCCCTTGCGCTGGGCGCCACGGGATGGATGGTCGGACGGCGCCTGCGCCCGGAGGAGTTGCTGCAGGCGGCCCTGCTGTCCGCCTTCATGATGCCCAGCCTACTGCCGAAGATGCACGACCGCTACTTTTTTAGCGCGGATTGCCTGGCGGTGGTGTTGGCCTGCGTTTTCCCGCGCTATTGGTTCGCGCCCTTGGTCATCCAGGCAGGTTCCCTGGCAGGCTACCTACCCTTCCTGCTCGGTGACCACCCACCAGCCTTCGCGCCTCTGTGGTTTACGACCCTATTCCACATCCACCGCACCGACACCCTTCTCAGCGTGCTGATCGGTCTCGGCGCCATCGGCAACTGGCTGCTGCTGGGTCTGCTGACGCTGAGTTACCTGCGCAGCGTGTTTCCACCGCGAAGCGGAACAACGACAGCGGGGCACGCGAGGGTATAGGGCGGGGGCGCTCGGACCTGGGGCGAGGGTCACAGCGCTCTTCTTGGCAGGACTAAGCCTTAGCGGCGGTTCTGCAGCAACTGCCAGGTCATCTTCACCAAGAAGACCGTGTTGGTGACGAAGTAGCGTCGCGCCAATCGGCGCGGTTCCGAGAACAGGCGGTGCAGCCACTCCAGACCCAGGTTCTGAATCCACAGCGGTGCGCGACTCTTCACTCCCGCGTGGAAATCGAAGGCGGCCCCCACGCCCAGCATCAGCGCGTTGACCCGCCCGCGGTGCTGCGCCATCCAGATCTCCTGCTTCGGGCAGCCCAGGCCAACGAGCACCGCGTGGGCGCCAGAGGCGTTGATACGTTCCACTACGGCCTGGTCTTCGGCTTCCGTTAACTCACGGAACGGCGGCGAATAGGCCTCCACGATCTGCAGGCCGGGTATGCCGGCACGCAGATGCTCCTGGAGTTTGTCCAGCGTCTCGGGCGTGCTGCCATAAAGAAACACGCGCTGACCGGCTGCGGCGGCCATCTCGCAGTAATTCCACATGAGATCGGGGCCCGCCAGACGCCGCTGTCCGGGGAAGCCCAGAAGGCGCAGGGCCAAGGCGACGGGGGCGCCGTCAGGCACCGCCATATCGGCATGGTTGACCGCGTTACGAAGGGCGGCAAGCGTGGATGCGGTGACCACCACATGCACGTTTGCAGCGCAAAGATAACGCGACTGCCGGCTCTGTGCCCACTTCCCAACCAAGGCTAGCGCCTGCTCCCAGGTGAGCGCGTCGATGAAGGTCCCCAGGACGCGTGCGCCCTGGCGAGTGCGGGTCGTTTCCATGATCCCAGCTGGCGCTCTCAGACGTTGCTCTAAGGTTTCGTGGGGCTGTTTTGTGGGCGTTGACAAGGACATCATGTGCTCGCGAGGTGCTCAACATGCAAGAAAGATACCATTGGCGTCACTTCTGCACTGAAGCAATCGCCTGGCGGTAGATGGTACGCAATTGCAGGTAATTCTGATCCGGCGTGTACAGCGCTTCGTAACGCGACCGCGCCGCCCGTCCCATGTCGATTATGCGCGCGGGATTGCTACAGGCCCATTGCAACTGGCGGGCAAGGTCCTGAGCGTCGCCCGGGTTGAAGAGCAGTCCCGTGACGCCGTCCTCGACCAGTTCGGCCAGGGCCCCGATGCGCGCGGCTACCACGGGCAGCCCACAGGCAAACGCCTCGACGATGGTGCGCGGAAAGTTTTCGTACCAGATGCTCGGCAACACCAGGAAGGCTGCCGCGCGCATGTGCTCGTAGACCGCCGCAGCGTCCATCCAGCCAAGCCAGCGGAGATTCGCCGCGGCCTTCACCTCGGGCTCCAGTGGACCGGTCCCCACGACGTCGATGGTCTGTCCGGGCAGCGCGGCCGCAGCAGCCGCGAGCGTCGCCACGCCCTTCTCCACCGAGAGTCGCCCGACGAACAGTCCGCCGCGTCGAGCACCGCTGGGGGGCGCGGGAAGATCCACGAAATTGGGTTTCACCACCATGCGCTCAGCGGGCAAGCCGCCTTGGATGAACTTCGCACGGCAGAATTCATTGAGGGCGATGTAGCGGGCCACGTGCTTGCGATAGGTGCCCAGCGCCCGGTGAAGGACTTGGTTGGAGGCAAGGACTGCGGACTGGGCGGTGGAATCCCGGTAACAACGCCGGGCGACGGCGCGCCAGGGCAAACGGCCCAGGCAATCCTCGCACACCGCGCCTTGCCGCAGGAACATGGCTTGGGCGCAAAACAAGCGGAAATTGTGCAGGGTCTGCACGACGGGGACCCCCCGACGCGCCGCGGCCCAGTAAAGTGATGCCGAGATGAGCGGGAAGGTGTTGTGCACGTGGATGACTTGGGGCCGGTAGGCCTCCAGCAAGGCATCGAGTTCGCGCGCGGTGCGTGAGGACCAAAGGGTATCGCGCGCGGCAGCAAACCGCGGCATCCCCGCGAGATCGTCATTGTGTCGGGTGTAGGTCTCAACCGCGTGGCCGCGCTCGCGCAGGAGAGCCACCTCAGAGGCAACGACAGCGTCCTCGCCGCCACGTTGCTGATAGTAGTTGTGCACGACCAGCACACGTTCTGGAGGGCCTTCCTGCCTCAAGTCAGGCGCGGCAGGGAGGTTCATGGTCTGAGACTCCAGGTGAGGCGCGCGGCGCGGCCGGTGGAGGCAACCCAGGTGCGACGACGCATGCCCGAACCCACGGGGGGCCTAGACGCCCGGACGCCGGCACGGCCAGCCCCCGTCGGGGGCCGCCGTGCCGGCGTCCGCTCCTGGCAAGCGGTTGTACGGATCAGCGGGCCCAGTCAGCACCCCAGGCGGAGGTATCGGTCTTCACCAGCACCGGGTAGCGGCCGATCGGCACGCCACTGCCCTTCGCGCTCAAGTGCGTAACCCCGGGGGTGTAGATGGTCTCGTACTCAACGGCGTCCGGAGACACGAAGCTCGCTGCGGTGTTGACGCCTTTGGTGCCCGCAGTGTCATTGACCTGCCAGACAACCCAGGCCACGCGACCGGTGCGTTCTAGTTTGCAGGCGAAGGTCACGTTGTCATTGGTTTTGCAACCGTCGATGGTGGCGTCCTTCATCCAACGTGCCATTTGGATCCACGCCTGGCCCGGCCGGGTGGGGTTTCCGTCCTGGCCGATCATGCCGGCCTCGGGTCGGTCGAAGCGGTGGTAGAACACCCGTTCGATGCCCAGGGACGCGGCGATGAGGAGGTAGCGCGCGGTGCGGATTCCCACCTCGTCGGTGTTCGCCACCACTTCCTGCCAGCCGTTGTAGGCGCCGGTGTTATTCGTGGTGTAGGCGAATTCCGTCATCCAGGAGCCCTTGGTTGCGGGCTTGAGCGGACCATTGGCAGCACCACCATTCGCCACCGTTTCGGTGAAGTTGCGCACCCACGTCACCTGCCGCTTGTAGTAGTCGAACAGGTCCTCAGGCGGGTTGGCATAGGCGTGGAAGGCCACCACGGAGTGGGACTTCTGCGCCACCGGATCCAGCATGTACAGTTTCATTCGCCCCAAGTCCCCGGTGAAACCCGGTGAGAGCAATTGATCGGTGGGATCCACGGCGCTCAATGCCTTGTGCGCCGCAGCGGTCATCTGGATCAGCGCGGCCTTGCTGCCGGTAAAGTAACCCTTGCCGCCACCGGGGATGTCGGTGAAGGTGGGCTCGTTCCATATTTCGTAGTACTTGATCTTGCCCACGTAACGAGAAGCCACGTTGGTGACATAGGCGGAGAAATCGGCCAGGGTGTGGGGCTCCGCCGCGGCGCCGAAACCGTAGACGAATCGCTCCTTGGGTCGGGCCGAGGCCCAGGTGGGCGTCACGCCAAAGGTGTAGAGCATCTCGACGTCGTGTTCCACGGCGTCATTGACCATGATGTCGAGCTTGGAGAAGTCCCAGGTGGCGCGCTTCACGGGGCTTCCCTGGAGATGTTCCCAGGTCGTGCCACTGTCCCAGGTCCGCCAACTCCCGATCGGAACGGTGGAGGGCCACTTGGCGAGCTTGTCGGCGTAGTGGATATGAACACCGAAGAAGCGTTTGCTCACCGGTCCGACGGGCTTATCGGTAAAGGTGAAGCTCGATGCCAGCACCTGCGGCAGGCCCTTACTGGGAGGGGGGGGCGGCGTAGGCGTGCTGGCCGCACTCGCCTTGGGTGGCGGCGGGGGCGTGGGCGTCGACGCGGCAGCGGGTGCTGCCGGTGCGGGTGCGGGCGGAGGGGTCGGTGTGGCAGCAGCCGGCTTAGCCGGCGCTGGTTTCACGCCAGGCGGGGGCTTGTCCGAAAAATTGATGGTGCCGTCAGGGCTGACCCACTTGTACAGCATGGCTTCGGCATTCCCTGACAGGAAGATCACCCCGGTTAGCAGGGACAAGAATACGGTACGTTTCATGGCAGATTAACCTCCTCATCGCTGTCGGCGCGCGCCCCATTCAGCGCTCGAACTTTGCTGACCGGCCCGCAGCGTCCTAGGCGAGGTTTTAACGAAAGTTGCTTCTCGACCGGAACAAGCCGCTGTTATTTTATTGACCCCCCGCGATCCAGCGTCCACCCACGCCAGCCGGTGCATCCAGCTCCCTTGGCGCGGCGACGAATCGGACGGGGTCCTGCTTCGTGCGGCTTTGGTGACACATGCTGCAAGTTCCGTACCCGGCTGGGCCTGGCCCCCGCGGGGGTTTAACCGGTCAAGAACGCCGCCAAGCGCCCCGCCACCTTTGGCTCATCGAATGCTTCCCTGAAGCGGCTGCGCGCATTTGCGCTCATACGCGCTCTTAGGGTGTCGTCCTCCAGCAATTCGATCAGGTAGCGCGCCGCGGCCTCAGCGTCATCGAGCGGCCAGAAGAACCCTTCCACGCCATCGGAGAACACCTCCGGGATTCCCCCCACGGGCGCCGCCAGCAGGGGTAGGCCGTAGGATAGCGCCTCGAGCAGCACGATACCCTGGCTCTCCATGCGTGCAGCATGAGCGTACACCCGATGGGTTTCCAGCAGCGAGGCCGCGTGCAGCACGCGCCCGAGGAAGCGGACCTGTCCGGCCAGACCTAACCGGGCGCACAACCCCTCGAGCGTGGCGCGATCGGGTCCATCGCCCACCAGGGTGAGACTATATTGCCGCCCGGAGGCCTTGGCCGCGGCCAGTACGCGCAGCAGGTAGGCTTGGTTCTTCCGGGGCTCGAGTGTACCAATGCTGATGAGATCGGCGGCTTGGCGGGCGTCCATGGGTTGCGACTCCGCCTGCGGCGCACGCACAAAATTGGGAATCACCGCTGACGGGACTTGAGCAAGCGCGGGTATGCGCTCCTGCAGTCGTTCCCGCATAAAGGCCGACACGTAGACCAGTGCGTCAAGCCGCGGCAGGACCTGTGCCTCCAGGGCCTGGATCCCGCGGTAGAGGGTTCCTCCTGGGGCGATCTTGCCTTTCTCCGCCCACTCATCGGCCTGGGAGACATTGAAATGCACGACCATGCACACGCGCTGCTGCGCCGAGCGTCGGGCGCGCAGAGCAGCCGCGGCGGAGAGCGGACACTGCGCATAGATCACCTCATCCCCGCGCAGGCGAAGCCGCAGGGCGGCCCACAATAGCAGCGCGTGCCAGAAGCGGTACCACCAGACGCTTGCCGGACCGGAGAGCCGGTCGAGGACTCGCCGCACGCCAAAAGTTGGAACGACCAGGGCCCTGGGAAGGTCGAAGGGTGTCACTACACGGCAATGATCGCCGCGCGCCGCCAAGTACGCTGCGAAGGCATTAAAGTGGGTCTGCACCCCAGTCTCGCCTTCAGGACGCATGATCGTCGCCACGATCACCGGCGTTGTGCGCGCCATCAGGAACCCTGCGCGGACTTGTGGGCCCGGCTCGGGAAGATGCGCCGCGTGGTGAGCAGAACCTTCAGGTAGGGCCAGGCCCACACGAGTGGCCAGAGTGCGCCGGCGTGACGCCGCACGAGGAGCGCCCAAGGCCCCGGCGGCAGGCCCTTGCGGTGCACGAGTTTGCGCCAGCGCACCGCCAGTGGCAGCTCCCGATCGTGCATGGTGTTAGTAAGGGGATTGTGCGAGCAGGTCCCCACGTAGCCTGGCATGACCCAGCAGCCAAGGCCGGCGCGGGTGACGCGTAGGCCATAGTCAAAATCACCCAGCCCGTGCACGAAGCCCTCGTCGATGTTGCCGATGGCGCGCGCGAGCGCGGCGCTAATGAGCACGCAGTTTCCGTTCACCGTATCGCAGCGCTGCGGCTCGCTCCCGGGCATGACCTTGAGAAAACGCATGGGGCGCAGCGCGCTACCGCGTCGCTGCCCACCGTAGGTCAGTGCGCCGGTGCGCTCGTCGCGTGTGCTGCCCACGACAAGAACCCCACGCACGGCGTCGGGCAAATTCCGCGCGGTACGCACGAGACTGGAGATGGCACCGGCGTCGAGGATGGTGTCGTCGTTTAACCAGAGGTAGAAGTCGAAGCCCTGAGCAAGCGCATGGCCGAAGGCCTTGCGCATGCCGCCGGCCCAGAACAGGGATCCGTCGCCCGACAGGATCTCGGTTTGCGGGAACTGCAAGCGCACCGCTTCGGCAGTCCCATCGGTGCTCCCATCATCGACCAGGATCACCTGCAAGCCGAGGCCGGGTTCCAGGGACGCCTCGCGCAGCGCGCCCAGGCAGCGCAGCGTGATGTCACGGCGATTGTGGCAGCTCAGCAGGACGGCGATACGCGTGGCGCTCATGCGGGAGCCACCCGGCCGCGACGCCCCGCTCGGCGCATCAACAACGGCCGACAAAGGGCGCCCGCCAAGCCCAGCCAGACGCCCTGCTGTGGTGGCAGGCCGTAGGTTATGGAGAACACCAGTTGTATGGCCAGCATCACGATGAGCAGGTCCGCTTCGGCCCCGAGTTCCTCCCGGGCGCCCCTCAACAGGCGCCGAAAGCTCCAAACGAAGTAGGCGAGCCAAGCCAACAACCCGAGGATTCCCATGTGCTGCAGCCGTTGGAGGTAGTCGTTGTGCACGCTGAAGGTCTGGCGCGCGCCGGTATCGAAGTGCAGTTCGTAGCTGCTGCCGAAGGGTTTGCCGATCACCTGGTAGATGGGACCCGCCTTGGCGTACTCGGTCATGAAACTACCCCAACTGCCCACGCGCGCGCCGAAGGTTCCACCCGAGGTGGCCGAACCCGCTTCGGCGGTCTTGGAGATTTCCTGGGCCACCTGCTCGCCCTTACCCGAACTGAGGAAGGGCAAGGCGACGGAGGCGGCCAAAACCGCCACCGCACCGGCGGTAGCCAGGAGTTTTCCGCGGCCCCCGCGCGCGCGGCCGAAGACGAGAAATATGCCAAGCACCGTGCACAGCCACACGGTGCGCTGCTGCGCTCCGATGATGGTGGCGAGCAGCACGGGGAAAAAGAAAATCCAGCCGCGCGCCCCCACGCCCCGGGTGAAGGCGAAGAGAATGACCGCGAGCCCTTGACCCAGCATGAGGGCGTAGGTACCCGGCAGCACTCGGCCCTTGATACCGGTGTTGTCGAGCCAGGCGTAGTCGTCGATGTCCAGCAGCATGTTGGTCCAGCGGTAGACGCACAGGCCCACGAGCAGGACGGCGCCCACGAGCCAGATGTTGGCCGCGCGGCGCACAAAGCCGCGGTCCACGTCGAAGGTAAGGAAGTAGTAGATGGTGATGGCCAAGTAGAAGGCCCCGCGCGCTTCCATGGCGCCGCCCACGCCGCTTTGCGCCACGCCGATCACCAGGCTCAACACCATCATGAAGAAGAAGCCCATCATGGGCCAGGGAATCCGCGCGAGCGCGCCGCGGCGCAGGCTGCGCATCCCGGCGCCCCCGAGGATCAGGCCGTAGAACACGTCACTCATGTGCACCGTGAGGCCAAGGCGCATGGCGGGCAGATCCGGAAAACAGGCATACAGGAACGCATCGGCGACGACAATAATCAGGCCCACCTCGGCATAGAGGGACGTCAGCCCAATCAGTACCCACACGGCGATCGCTAGCCCCACGGCGACGCTCAGTGTTATTCCTATCGCCTCGTACACGGGTGGCGCCCCTAGCGGCCGACGACGGCGGAGGGCGCACGTGCCTGCCCAGCCGCGGCCCGCTCGTATAAGTGTGTATAAGCGCGCGCGCCCTGCTCGATGCCAAACATCTCGCGTGTGCGCACGGCGTTGGCCTCCAGGGGCTCGGCGAGCGAGCCCGCGGGCCGCGCCATCAAGTCCTCCAGAGCGGCGCGGATGCTGACCGAATCGATTCCAGTGTACCAGACCCGCAGCCCATATTGGCGGAAGTCCTTGAGCCCGGGACAGTCGGCAAATACGCAGGGCACGCCACAGGCCAGGGCCTCGGCAGCAGCGATACCAAAACCCTCGTAGATGGAGGGCATGACGTAGGCATCAGCGGCAAAGAAGAGTTCGCGCACGTCCATGACCGGGCCCAGGAAGCGCACGCTGGACTCCAGGCGCAACGCGCGGGCCGCGGCCAATTCCTCCCGCCCGGGTGTCTCCGTGCCCGCGTGCAGGTAAAGAAAGGGCTTCCCCGCGGGAAGCGCGCCTAGCGCGTCGACGAGCGCGCCGTGATTCTTCACGGCCGAACAGTTGCCCACGGAGAGCACAACGAAGCGCTCGTCAGCGCCCAGGACCGCCTGCCGCGCCGCGGCACGTTCTTGCGCCGTGGGCAGGCGAAACCGATGACTGTCGTACCAGTTGTTGACCACCTCGGAGGCACAGCCGAAGCGCTGGCTTTCGTTGTCCTTGACCGAGGGGCTGATGGCAACGCCCAGGACACCCAAGCGCCCCAGCAGGCGCCTCTCAAAACCGCGCACCCGGCGCAGCAGGCCCTCGAAGGGGTAGGCATTGTGGAAGGTTCGCAGAGCGCCCACTCGGCCGGTGGAGAGGATCGTGAGCCCGATCCAAAAGTTGGCGCGCTCCGTGTGGCTGTGGACCACGTCGCAACCGGAGTCCAGGATGAGCCGGCGCAGCGCCAAAAAGAACGCGGGGGATTTCCTGAAGGGCAGGTGTAGCACGCGGTAGCCCGCGCGCTCCAGTTCCGGGGCGAAAATGCCGGGTTGCGCGCCCGTGGCAAGGATAGTCCCCTCAACGCCCAGTGCCGTGAACTCCGTCGCTGCAGAGCGCAACATCACCTCGGCGCCCGAGGGCTTTAATTCGTTCAGTATGTGCAGCACACGCATGGGGAAGTTCCGTATTCCGGCAGCAAGGACCGTCGCCTAGCAAGCATTGACCGTTCCGGCCGCTGACGCGGCGCAACGGGGTGGGGACCCGAACTCGGCTCCGAGTTTTGGCTCGGCCTCGTCGCGCACATCGAACAACGCCTGGAGCCAGCGCGGCCCAAGCAAATCGGGCCGGTATCGTTCCTCATAGCGCCGACGCGCAGCCGCACTGGCCTGCGCATAGATCTGCTCAGACTCCAGCAAGGCGATCAACCGGTCCGCCGCGCCGGAGACGTCCTCGAGATCCCAGGAGAAGCCCTCGACGCCGTCGGTGAAGGTCTCCGGGATCCCGCCCACCGCAGCTGCCAGCACGGGGCGGGCACTACGCAACGCCTCGAGCAGCACGATACCCTGGCTCTCCATGCGTGCGGCATGGGCGTACACCCGATGGGTTTCCAGCAGCGAGGCCGCGTGCGGCACGCGCCCGAGGAAGCGGACCTGGGCAGTCACGCCCAGCCGCTCGGCGAGTGCCCGGAACGCCCCCTCGCTCGGCCCGCTGCCGGCTAGTGTCAAGCTGTAGACATGGCCGCGCACGCGCGCCTGCGCCAGCACCTCGATCAAGAACCCCTGGTTCTTGCGCGGCTCCAAAGTGCCGATGGAGAGGATGTCGCCAGTGGGTGCATCGGGTCCCGCCGCAGGGACGGGCTGGGGCAGGTTGGAAACCACCCGGGCGGGCACCGCAGCCACACCCGGAACCCGGCGCAGTACCTCGGCGCGCAGAAACTCCGTGGGAAAGAGCAGCGCGTCTACCCGTGGCAGGACGGCGCGCTCCTGCTCGAGCAACCGGCGATGGAGCCTGCCGCCCTCGCGCGTGAGCCCAGCGAGCGATGCCTCCCAGGCCTCGGAAATGTTGAAGTGACAGATCGCAACCAGCCGGAAGTCGTAACCCTCATCGCGAAGCGCAAGCGCGGCCCGCGCCGAGAGCGGGTCCTGAGCGTAGAGCACCACCGCCTGCGCGCGACGCCGGCGCAACTCGGCCCGCAGCAGGCGCTCGAGGCAATACCGGTGGACCCCCCGGTGCCAGAGGACGCTCGACTCCCGGTCCAATCTGCGCAGCACCCGGGTGACAAGGTTGGCCGCACGCCGTCGCCAAGTGCGATCATCCTGCGCGCTCAGCACACCCACAGCCACGCCCTGTGAACGGGCGTAGTCGCCAAAGACGTTGAAGTGCGTCTGCACGCCCGTGTCACCCTGGGCCAGCAACTGGGTCAGCACCAGAATGGCGCGCGGCGCGCTCATGGGACGGCCCCGGGGACGGCGAGCATGGGCTTCAAGAACCCCGGCAGCCGCCCCTGTAGCTTGCCCAGCAGCCAGCCAATGCTGCCGCCCAGGATTTGCCGGCGCAGCAAGAACGCCCCCGCCGCCCACCCCGCGCCGCCGCAAAGTCCCGCAAGGGCGAGTCGAGCCACGGGGGGCACAGCGTGCGCAGTAGCCAGGGCGTCGAGCAGCCGCACGACGGCGGCGCAGCCAAGGGCCAGAAGGATTCCCAAGCGCAAGGCCTGCCACAGCTCGGTCCAGCGCGCCTGCACCAAGTAGAGGGCCACGCCAGCCACAAGGATGAAGCGCAGCAGGAAAACCAGGACCAGGGTCCAGGAGAGCGCGAGCAAAGAGTAGAGGCTAGCCAAGCACAGCGCCAGGATCATGATCACGGCGATAAGGGCCTGCCGATAGAGTTCGCGCTCGACCCGCCCGGTCCCCATGGACAGGGGACCCGTGGCGGCGAGCAGTCCATTCAGGGGCATGGCGATGGCAAGCGGCACGAGCAGCGGTACCGCCGCGCGCCATTTCTCACCGTAGAGTCCGAGGACCACCGTCTCGGGTACGGCCGCCAGCACCAGATAGGGTGGCAGCAGGAGCAGCCCGATCACCCCCACGGAGGCCAGGTAACAGCGCCGCAGTCCCTCTACATCGCCCTGGGCTCGGGCGTAGGCGGGAAACAGCACGGCCTGGAGGTTGGACATGAAGGCGTTCATGGGTGTGTTCACCAGCTGCAACGCCCGGTTATACAGCCCGAGATCCGAGGCGCCAAAGGCACGTCCCACCACCGCCGTGTCCGTATTACTGATGGTGAAATTCGCCAGATTGCTCAGCGTGACGTTGGAACCGAAGCGGAAGAATCCAGCCTGCTGCGCGCTGAAACACGGGCGAAGGGCGTGAGGCGAGGCCCGGTACAGGAGCGCCAAGTTCAGCACCGACTGCGCGACGGCGGCGCCCACCAAGCTCCAGACGCCAAAATCCAGGTAGGCCAGGGGCACGCCGAGGCCAAGGAATCCCGCCAAGTAAGAAAACACCTGTGCCGTCTGAATTGCCCGGAAGTTGAGCGCACGGCGCAGCAGACTGGCCGGCACTTGGCTCATGGCCTGGAAGATGAACAGCACGGCCAGCGCACGGAGCACAGGCACGGCGTCCGGACGACGAAAGAAAGCGGCAATGAGCGGGGCTGTAGCGACGACGCCCAAAAAGAGCAAGGTTCCCATGCCCACCAGCAAGGTGAAGACGAACCGCACGTCGCGCTCGTGGATGTCCTTACGCTGGACCAGGGCGCTGCCGAAGCCAAGGTCAGCGATCAGACCGCCGAAGCCCACCACCACCCAGGCGATAGCCACCAAGCCGAAGGGTTCCGGCCCTAGTAGCCGGGCAAGCACGATGCCAATCACCAGTTGCGAGAGCACCCGCACCAGCGCCCCCATGTAGTTCCACTTGAGCGCGGAGAAGCTGCGCTCTGCCAAGCTGGGCCCTGGCCGAGGTTCGGGGCGGCGGTCTGAGGGGAGGCCCATCATCGGCTGCGCGGCCTCAGGCCGGAGCGGGCACCGCGTTGGGCCCCGCGGGGACCCGGGACAGGAAGTCCGCGTAGGCGCGCGCAACCCCCTCGTGAAGTTCCACTTTGGCGCTCCAGCCCAGTTCGCGCATGCGCGAGACATCGAGCAGTTTGCGCGGCGTCCCGTCGGGCTTGCTCGCATCGAAGGCGAGTTCACCCCGGAAGCCCACGACATCCATAACCAAGTGAGCTAGTTCACGGATGGTCACGTCGGTGCCCGTACCCACGTTGTAGAGCCCCTCGCCCACGCCCATCTCCATGAGGCGCACACAGGCGTCCGCCAGGTCGTCCACGTAGAGGAACTCGCGGCGGGGAGACCCCGTTCCCCAAATGGGGAAGGTGGCGTCCGCACGCTCCCGGGCCTCGTGTGCCTTGCGGATCAGCGCAGGGAGCACGTGGCTGCTGCTCAGGTCGTAGTTGTCGTTAGGCCCGTAGAGGTTGGTCGGCATCACCGAAGCGAAGTGAGTCCCGTATTGGCGGTTGAGCGACTCACAAAGCTTAATGCCGGCGATCTTGGCAATGGCGTAGGGCTCGTTCGTCGGCTCGAGCGGACCCGTGAGGAGGTACTCCTCGCGGATGGGCTGCGGGCAGTCGCGCGGATAGATACAGCTCGAGCCCAGAAAGAGGAGACCCGTCACGCCGCTCAATCGGGCGGCGTGGATGACGTTCCCCTGCAGCGTGAGGTTCTGGTAGATGAAATCCCCGCGCGCGGTGTTGTTCGCCTGGATGCCGCCCACCTTGGCGGCGGCCAGGAACACGTAGTCGGGCTTTTCGGTGTCGAAGAACCGGGCCACGGCCGCTTGGTCGAGCAGGTCGAGTTGCGCACGCGAACGCACGAGGACGCGCCCGTACCCGGCCGCCTGCAGGCGGCGGCAGATGGCCGAGCCGACCATGCCCCGGTGTCCGGCGACAAAAATCCTGGCATCAAAGCCCAGTTGGAAAGCGCGCGCAGCGGTCATGGAGAAATCCTCGAGCCTAGGGACGATCAGAGGGTACCGGTGAAGCGCTTACGGTCCCGCTCGGGAACGACGGCCAGCATGGCGTTGATGAATTCATCATGGTTGCGGTAGGCCACGGCCGTGTCGCGCTCCAGACTGGAGACCCGGATGAGCATCCCGTCGGTCACCTGACCGGTGAGCTTATTCACGATGACGGCGACCTTGCGGCGAAATCCCGTGCTGACCGCATTCTCACCAACGGTGATCCAGTAGCTGATCGGCTCGACCCGGCTGCCCACACGCGCCACCATGCGCTTGACCGGGATGAAACCGAAGGGGCTCTGCACCTTCTGCCACTCGATTTTGTTGACCTCGAAGCCCTGCGCTGGATAGCACGTCTCCGGCCGGTGGATATTCATGGCGGAATCGATATGCCCGGTATAGGCGATGGAGAGCATGATCCGCTCGCCCTTGTGATTGACGAACGTGCGGGTGAGCAACTGCTCGTAGATGTGCTTCAACTCCGCCGCCACGTCCCCGGCGGGGCGCAGGGGGGACACGGAAGGGTCGACCTTCCAGTCACCGAAGGCCTCAGGGACATCGTCGCCGAGCACGAATTGGTGCGCAGTAGCCGCGCCCTCAATGGGCGCGTGCAGGTGGCGCGAGAGGCCAAAGGCCGTTCCCATGCTGAGCAACATGCAGAGCCCGAAGAGGGCGTGCGGGAGACTAAGTTGCGGCATCGGCTTTCTCCGGACGAGGGGCGGCTGGGAAGAATTTGCCAAGCAGGGTATCCATCAGGAAGAACAGGCCCATGGCCACCGCGAAGAGCACCATGCCGGCAAATTCGTGGAGGAAGCCCTGCCCGGCAGCATCGCCAAGGTGGTAGGTGATGAGCACCAACGCCATGACCCGCAGCGAGTTGGCGAGGAAGGTGATGGGCAGCACACTCGCCATGAGCAGCACGCTGCGAACCCAGTTGCCGTGCTTCATGAGGTAGATGTAGAGCAGCCCGAGGGCCGTCAGCGAGTAGAGCGAGCGCTCGCCCGAACAGGCATCCGCCACGAGTAACTGGTAGTTGCCGATGCTCAGCGTCACCCCGGAGCGTGCGATCGGGTAACCCAGGCGATAGAGCACTTGCTCCACCGCCACGGAAATGCCTTCCTTCAGCGAACTGGTCAGTCCTTCCAGGATGAAACCCGGCAAGGGCACGGTGAACAGCAAGAAAAGGAACACGATCCAGAGCTTGCGCGCCACCGGGAAACCGACCAGCCCGACCACCAGGCCCGCGAGTACCGGCACCACGGAGCCGAGTTTGAAGATCTCGACGTTGGCCGCCACACCCATGACGTAGACGATGGCACCGAAGGCGAAGAACAGACCGCCCCATACCGGCGAGGGGCGGTCGTCGGATTGCAGGAGGAGGCTACGATTGGTCCAGAGGATCCACCCGCACACGGCCAGTACCACAGGGGCGTGCGTGTCGGAGTCGCCCGACCAGAAGTTCTTCGCCGCGTGGAAATACACCGGAGCGTACATCGCGATAAACCCGAAAAACACCGGGAGCCAGCGGATCAGATCCTGCGGCATGCTACGAACGGGGGCGCTGCCAGGCATCACGTCGGACATGCCACGCTTCCTCTTTGGTCCTGGTCCGCCCGGGCGGCCGCTAGGCGAGCGCGGGCGCCCAGGCGCTGGCTGAGATCAAAAATCATTGGTGATGGCCCCGACGACTTTGGCCCCGGCGTGTTCCACGTTTTCCAGGAGGAGCCGGGCGTCGCGGGTGCGAGTGTGCGCCTGCCGAGTGACCAGGAGTGCGCCACCGACCACGCCGGCAACGCGCTGCGCGTCAGCGCTCTCCACACCGGCGGGCGTATCATAGAGTATTACCTCGAAGCGCGACGCAAAAGCCTCGGCCAACTGGGCGAAGGCCGGCCGCTCCAAGAGTTCCTGGGGATTGGGCGGGACCGGACCGGCAGTGATCACGGACAGGTCCACCAAGCCGTGGATCTTCTGCACCGCCTCGGCCGATCGCCCCGAGAGCAGCGTCGACAGCCCTACGCGGTTGTCGATTCCGAAGACCTTATGCTGCCGAGAGTTGCGCAGGTCGCAATCCACCAGCAGCGTGCGCTGTCCCAATTGTGAGAAAACCACGGCAAGATTTGCCGCGGTGTAGCTCTTGCCATCCCCACGGCGGGGGCTAACGATAGCCAGACCCCGGTGGGGGGGCACGGCGCGGAACCAGCGCAACTGCAGTTGGGTGCGCAGACCGCGCAGCGCCTCCACTTGGGGCGTGAAGGGCTGGTAGGCCGCGATCACCTCCGGGCTGAAGCCGCCTTCCCCGGGCAGCAGGTAGGGATAGTCGAACTGTTCGGCTAGTGCCCGCTGAACGTCGGCCTCGGTGAGGAGCCCCAAGCTGATGGCGGCCTCGCCAAAGCGGACGCCCTTCAGGTTCTGCAGCTCGGCGATCCGGTCCACGTCCTCCTGGCGCAGCGTGCCGCGCTCGATGAGAAGGCGACCCAAGCGCCGCTCGGGGACGTCGTTCATGTTGACCACTGCCTGGGCCACGCCCCGCAGTTCCGCAGACGACAATTGCATCGGGTTCTCCTTCATGATCAGGCTGCTGCCGAGGCGCCGCCCCGGCGCCGGAACAGCCCAGGCCTGGAGCCAGGGCCGCCGCGTCTGGACCACCAGCCCGAGCGTTTGGTCTTGGCCGCACTACTCTTCTTCACCTTGGCTTTCTCCAGGCTGCCCAGCAGCACCAGACCCAGGCTGTCGGCCACGTCCTCGCCGGAGCGAATGCGTGCGTCGATCAACTCCAGTCCGATGGCCAGACCGATGCCCAGCATGGTGCCCACGAAACCGGCCACCAGCATATTCACCAGCATCCTCGGCGAGGAGGGATAGAGCGGCTCCACGGCCGGGGTCAGGAGTGCGACGTTGGTCTGCCCGGACTGACTCTCCATACTCGTCTGGGTAAAGCGGGCCAGGGCGCTATCGTAGCCGCGCTGGGCGCTCTCCTGGTCACGCAGCAGGATCTGCAACTCGTCGCGCTGATGCTTGATCTCCAGCACGCGAGCCTTCTGTGCGGCGGCCTGGGAACGGGCACTGCCCTCCCGCTGGCTCGCTTGGTGGGCCGAATTGGCCACGGTCTGGGCGATGTTCTGCATCTCCGTCTTCAGGCGACGGCGGACCTCGCCCGCCTCCTCCACCGCGCGCTGATAGGCCGGGTAGTTGTCGCCGAACTGGGCCTGCATCTCCTTGAGCTTACCCTCGGTACGCACGAGTTCCGTGCGTAGACCCATGACAATGCCGTTGTTCGCCACTTCGGGAATGTCATCGAGCGGCCGGCCTTGCCGGATAGCATCCTCCACCTGGCGTTGACGGCCCTGAAGGTCCGTGGACTGGCCCTGGAGAGTGATTACCTGGGTGGTTAGTTCCTGAAGCTTGGAGTTCTCCACGTCGATGCGCTCGTCGGTCGCGACGATGCCGTTATTGCGCTGGAACTCCGACAGACGCTGCTGGGCGCGCTCGAGATCTGCACGCAGGGTCTTCAACTGCCCGTCAAACCAATGCGCCACGTCCTTTGCCGGATTGTTCTTCAACTCCAGCGTGGTGTCGATGTAGGCTTGGGCGAAACCGTTGGCCATGGCCGTGGCGTAGCGCGGGTCAGGGTGCTTGTATTCCAGCTCCAACAGCGTGCCTTCCTTGGCTGGCTTTACCTTGAGCGGCGTGGAAATGAAATCCGCCGCCCAGTCGTCGATGGAGCCGCGGCCCTTGGTCGCCTCGAGGAACTGCTCGCGGATCTTGGCGTTATCGGCGAGCTTCAGGTTTTTGGCCACCTTCAGGGCAACCCGGTGGCTGGTGACGATCTCCACCTGAGTGCCCACGAAGGTGGGAGAGAGTCCCGCGGGATTAATCTGCCCAGTCACCTCGGAGCTCTTGGGATCCAGGAGCACGGTGGCCGTCGAGGTGAACTTCGGCGTCATCAGCTCGGTGACTACGAAACCCAGCACCGAGCAAACCACCAGCGTCAGCAGTGCCACCCACCAGCGCGCCTTGAGCGCGATCAGTGCTTGTTGGAAAGTCATCGGTGCGGCCGCCTGTCGTTCAGAACAGGCTCTCCTTGATATAGAACACGTCGTCGGACTGGACGTAATCCGCCAGCGAAGGGGTGAAGGTACGCAGATTGCCCTGCTGATCCCTGCGGGTGACCTGCATGTTGCGCAGGGTCCCCCGTGGGGTCACGCCACCGGCCACGGCCATGGCCTGCATAACCGTCATTCGCGCTTCCACGCGGAACTGGCCGGGCCGCTGGATCTCGCCATAAGCGTAGTAATAGGGGGCGCGAGGCACGTAGATCACATCCCCACCCTGCACCGCCAAGTCGCGGTCGAGCTTGCCCTCGTCAAACATCTCCAGGTGGTTGATCTCAAGTAGCTGGGGCTTCCCCGACACGCTACGCACGATCCGTACCACGTCGGCGCCCGAGGGGAGTATTCCACCGGCCTGAGCGAGGAAGTCCGACAGGCGGGCCGGATGCTGGTCGATGGGGAAGCGCCCGGGGCGTCCCACGTGCCCCAGGATATCGATTTGTTGACTGCGATAGACCGTCAGCAGGATGTTGACCTGAGGCTTCTTGAGAAAGCCGCCGCCAACCAAGGCGGACACCAGGGCGGACTCCGTCTGACTGGTGCTGAGCCCTCCCACGGGGACCTCGCCCACCAGGGGAAACCGGATTCGGCCCGTCTCCGAGACGCGCACTTCGGTGGCCAGTTCGGGGTGCTCGAAAACGCTGATCTTGATTACGTCCCCGGGACCCAGGATGTACTCACGCTCGGACGCCGCGAGAGCGGTCCCCGTTCCCAGGAGCAAGCTCCAAAGCATCATCAGGAAAAGCACGGGGAGGAGGCGGTGGCGGGGACTGGTCATCGGCATATCCATGGGTTGGGGTGGCGGGTACTGGGGAATCGACCGGACGCTGCCCAGCGTCCGGTCGCAGCGCTTACTTCAGGCCCTTGTCGAGGACTCCCGCGGCAGGCGCCGAGGCGGCCGCGCCTGCGGGCGCTTCACCCTCGGGCTTCGCGTCGGCCTTCGGCGGTGCCTTGAACTCGCCCGTGTAGTCGATCTTCGCCCCTTCACGCACCTTCTTCATCTCCAGGTTCGACAACTCGAGGCGGGTACGATTCTGCAGGAATTGTTCGATATAGGGTGTCGCCTGCTGGTCATTCATGGGAGCGGTCTGCGAAGCCACCAACTGGGTCACCACGAAGCCGCCGTTACGCGGAACCAGCAGCAGGTCCCCATCCTTCATGGAATGGAATCGCGCTGCGATCTCGAGCGGCAGTTGCTCCGCTGCCTGTGCCCCCTGCTGCACCTGAAACTTGATGTTCTGCCCCTTGAGCCATTCAGCCAGGTCGCTGAGGACCTTGTTCTTGTCGGCCTGCTTATCCACTTCCTTTAGCTCTGCTTCGAGCTTTGCCTGAAAATCTCTGGGCGCGCCCAGGGCCATCTCGCGAAAGCGGTAGACGCGGCGGTCGGAAAACAGCTCAGGATGTTGGTTCAAAAACTCTTTGATCTGTTCGGGTGAGGGCTTCTGGGCAGCGGAGGTGACCTGTTCCATGTAGGCTTGGGCCAGCAACTGGCGGCGCGACGCCTCCAGCATCGCCACGACCTTGGGATCACGGTCGAGCTTCTTCTCCATGGCCTTTTGCACCAGGAGTTGCTGGTCGATCAAGCGCTCGAGGGCCTGCCCCTGGGCCTGCTTTTGCTGGGCCTCGGGAATGGCGCCCACGCGCGACAAGGCTTGGTTGATCTGGTGAACCGTGATCTCGTCCCCGTTCACCTTGGCAGCCACCTGAGTGGCCTTCTTATCGTCGCCGCCACCACCACCACAGGCGGTCAGGGCAAGCAGCCCAGCCAGGCCTACAAGGAAACGCGTCCTGGACGTAATAATCACTGAAAGCTCCATAATTTTTAGGGTTTCTCTAAAGGTCGTATGCCGCAGACAGGTCGAGTCCGTGACGGGACGCTTCGGCTGCGCCTGCGGCCCTGCGCAGTCTATGCGATCCGTGTGACGCGTCTGTGGCAAAGCGATAAGTGTACCATAACGACTTAACTCATTGATACAAAAGGAAACAGCCATCCCACTCCATCCATTGTGGATGCTCCGCCGTCCCGCCAAGCCCTGGCAGGACTTGACTTCCCGCGACCACAAAAGCCGCTGCGCGCACAGCCCGGTCGCAACATTTCCGATAAAGCGCCCCCCGCCCACCCGGCCGAGGCGGGGCAACAGCGCGGAGTTTAGCTTCCAGACCAAGGGCATGGGGTTCGTAGGACGCTTCCTTCTTTGCTTGCTGATCATGCCAGCAGGCCCTGGGGCAGCCGCCCCACTGCAGAAGTTTGCCCCTGTGTCCGTGCTGGGGGCTGAGGAAACGGGCCTGATCATCAATGTGATGGATCCCCTTTCCGTTGTGGTCGGCGAGTATTATGCCGCCCGTCGGCATCTTCCGCCGGGAAACATCCTGCGCGTGAAGTTCCTCTCGGGTTGGTCAGGATTGGCACCAGATGAATTCGAGGCCCTGAAGGCTCATGTGGACGCCCTGCTGCCGCGTCGGGTTCAGGTGCTAGCGCTCGCCTGGACAGCTCCTTACCGGGTCGGCTGCATGTCCATGACCACGGCCTTCGCCTTTGGCTATGACCCGAGCTTCTGCGGCAACCATTGCTCGCTCACGCGCCGCAGTGTGTACTTCGACTCCCCCAGTCGCCTGCCCTTCGAGGAACTTGGAATCCGCCCGGCCATGATGCTCGCGGCACGCGACTTCGAGCACGCCCGCGCGCTCATCGACCGCGGCGCCGCTTCCATGGGCCGCCGCCCCTCGGGCAGCGCTTATTTGCTGGCGACGTCGGACCGCACCCGTAGCGTCCGGCAGGCCCTGTTTCCGGCGGCGCTGGCGGTGGCGCGCGGGCGCATCAACGCCTATGCGCTACGCCAGGAAATGCTCCTGGACCGATCGGACGTACTCTTCTACTTCACCGGAGCCCAGCGTGTGGCCGGCCTGGAGACCCTGGGCTTCATCCCTGGGGCGATCGCTGACCATTTGACGTCCTTCGGCGGACAACTAACCGACAGCCCGCAGATGAGCATCCTGCGTTGGCTGGAAGCGGGCGCCACGGGCAGTTACGGAACCGTGGTGGAGCCCTGCAACCATCTGCAGAAATTTCCCAACCCAGCCATTGTCATGGCCCGCTACCTGCAGGGTGAAACCTTGGTGGAGGCCTACTGGAAGAGCGTCGCAATGCCCGGCGAGGGGGTCTTCGTGGGCGACCCCCTGGCGGCGCCCTTCGCGCTGCCCGAACCCACCGCGGTGAGCCGAGCGACGCGGCTCAAAACTGCAGGGAAGCGTTGACGGACGTGGTCAGGTCGATAAATGTCGCGCCAGCAATGCTGCTCTCCCGTCGAGCGTAGTTGACCGAGGCACTCACCTGGGCGTTGCGTGTGACGGAATAGACCAGGCTGTTGGAATAGTTCGTGAGGTGATCCTGGCGCTCGGGGAAGAAAGCCAGCAAAAACGCCGGAAGGAACCCCGTGTTGCCTTGGTAGCGGGCATTTATCCACTGCGCGTTGCCTCGCCACAACAGCTTGTTGGTGAGTTCATAGCTCGGGCTCACGCTCAGCGTGTAGGAGCGGCGGTACACCTGCACGAGGTCACCGCCGCCGCCCAGTTCGCGGTTCACGTTGACGCCCAAGGCTCCGCGGGCAGTGGCCTGGTAGTTGTAGGACAGGGAACCCACGAAGCCATTGAAGTTGCGTTGGGGCACGTCCGGATGCTTGCGGTCAACGAGTCCCCACTCGCCGCCCAGGTTCGAACGTGCCGAGAGGACGAAATAAAATGGGTTGGTGGCCCGCACCTCGGTGTAGCGATTATCCACGATGGAGTTTGGCGTAATCGTCTGGTTCGGGGTCTGCCCGTCGTCGACCCGCAGTTTCAGCCCCAGGGATGAACCGGTGGTCCATCGGTACTGCGCCAATTCCTGCACGGAGACCGTGTTGCTGTCGCCGCTCTGGAACAAGGCGCTGCCGTTTACGTGGTTGGCATAGTCGGCGATGGTGGTGAACTGCCAGCGCGTGTCGAGGTCGTAGCGCCCCAGGAGATGGTAAAAATTGTTCGTGATCAAGTTCTTGTTCGGATTCGCGTTGAAATTCTCAAAACTCTGGATCACCCGGCCGCTGCTGTAGCTCAGGTCCCCGGTCCAGTCGCGCCCCGCCCGCCAGTGCCAGGCCGCATTGGCCTGCGTGGAGGTGTAGTCGAGCGTTGGGCTGTTGACGAAGCGGTTCAAGCTGGCGTTGAAACTGCCTTCGAAGCTCTGGCGGGCGTAGGGCAACTTGAAATTCGCCCCCAGCCCATAGGTAAAGATGGTCTCGCTGATTTTGTCCACGCCGATGAGCCGCAGCGTGGCCGGCGACTGGGCCTGGGGCGAGAGCCGGTAGAGGTTACTGTCGTGCGAGACCCCAGCGCTGGCATCGACGAAAACCGTGTCATTGCCCAGTGCCAGAGCCTGCGTCGCGGTGCCGGGGCCTAGAAGCGCAAGCGCCCAAACCAGGCAGCATCGGCTGCCCGGAAACCGCCCCCGGGAGGGGACGGCACTTGCCATTGCCATCAAGAGCGTGTTCCTTGTCTGGAGGATCTACCAGAACTGCCAGTGCTGAGTGTACAACACCCAGGCGCCAAGCAATCCGTTGGTCAGGCCATGCGCGACGACGGGCACCCAGAGCTTGCCCGTGCGCAGGTATAGCCAGCCGTAGACCAGGCCCGCCAAGATACCTGCAAGCCAGAGGCTATGCTCCGAGCCGAAGAGCGCAGCCGACAGCCAAAGGGGCATGGCCAGCAGCCCGATGGATTGGGGTGCGACCTGCTGGAACTCCCGATTGGCGATCCAGCGCAAGATGAAAGAGCGCCAGAAAAGTTCCTCCATCACCGGCACCACCAGGGCAGCGCCCGCCACCCGGACCACCGCCAGCGGCCAGAGGATCGCGCCACCTTCGTCCAAAGGATTAAACCCTTCCTTTGGCTCTGGCGTGCCCATGCTCATCCAGGGCGCATCCATATTGATCCAAGCGACGAACACCCCCACGCCGGCGAGCAGCGCGAGGCCCCACTCGCCCCCCGTGGGGCGCGGGAAGCGAAACTCCTCGTAGCCCTTCCAGTACCAGACGAGCGCCAAGCTCACCAGGGCCACTTGGACGGCATACCACCAGCGCCCGTCCATCCCGGGCAGCTCGAAGAGCCCGGGGTTGCCGAGGGCCTGAGCAAGAGACTTACGCGCGAGGAAAGCGATGTAGATGCCAAAGGGCAGGATCCGTGCAAGGGACGGATCCTTGGTGTCAAGGCCCTGTGTCCCCGGGTTCACCGGCTGCGTTCGCATGTGGGTTTTGGTTTCGTCAAGAGGGTGCAGCGCATAAAGCAATTCCCGCGCCGAACGCCGGATTTTGACGATTATTTCACTTGCGGCGCAATCCGGCCAGTCTGAAGTGATTCCTTGTAGTCCTGCACCAGGTTTTCCAACTGCACGCGTTTCAAGCGCGTGAAGGGTTCGTTGGAGAGCAAGGCGTCAAACACACCCTTGTTGCGGTAGCGCTCCAGCAACTCTGTTCCCACGCCATAGAGACTGGCATTGCGGTCCTTGCAGTGGCGCAGGTTGTCGCGCTCCGCGAGAACAGCAGCCGTCATGGCGGCCTTCTCAGCCGCAGCCGCTTCTGCGGCCGCCTGCAACTGCGCCTTCAGCGGCGGCACCTCGCCGCGGGCGGCGGTGAGTCCCCGCGCGAGGTCCTCGGCCTTCTCCGTCGCTGCACGCAGTTTGGCCGTCTCTTCCTCGAGTTGCTTCTTCAGCAATTCCAGGCTGCGATTTGCGCCCTTCAAGGCCCCGGCACTCCGAGCAGCCTCAGCCAGTTCTTTTTTCAGCTTCTCACCCGCAGCCTTCTCCGCGGTGAGCGCCTGCTCCAAGCGCGCCTTCTCGTCGTTAGCCTGGGCCACCTGGCCCTGTATCCGACGCAGCAGTTCACGCTCGCGCTTCTGTCCGGCATCGGGCTCGGCGGTCGCGCAAAACGCCTGCAAGCCCAGCCACAGGGCCAGCGCGAGGGGCAGCAGCCGGGGTGTATGGCCCGCGTTGACGGCGCGGGTCGCCTTGTGGATTTCGTCCATGGTGGGCTCAGAACCTCAGGTTCAAGTCCAACTGCAACACATCGATGGCCAGCGGCGGCCCGTCGATGGCATCCGCAGACATCCAGCGCAGCCGCACTGACGTGTTCTTGGCGATGCCGTAGGTGACGCCAACGGCATAGCCCTTGGTATCGGTACCGCCGAGGTGGAAATCCGGATCGTTGAAGGCGTCCAGGACCGCGTCGCGCTCGAGGTAGCGGTACATGGCGAAGACCTGCCATTCGTGGGCATTGGTCACAGCGGGATGGCCGAAGGTGAGCATCGCCTGATAACCATTGACCCGCGGACGCGGCAACTGGTCGGCGGGCTGGCCGGTACGACGGGCAATTTCCGCCTGGTTGTAAGCCACGTTACGCACCCAGTCCCCGGCGAGTTTCAGACGATAGGGTCGCAGCACGTCGAGTTCCACGGAGCCGTTGATGTCCGCCTCGCGGAACCGGGAGAGAACCCCGTACTTCTGCTGCGGCGGCCCGTTGGCCACGTTGATGTCGAAGAGGGAATTGCCCTTTTGCAGGAAGGGGGGCAGGGTCCAGTCGTTGGACGAGAGCCCAAGCCCGTCGGGCCGCCCTTCGACATTCTGGTAGTCGTAGTAGGCCACTGCCAAGCGCGCGGTGTTGTCGCGAGCAATCTTCCAGTCCGCCCCCGTCTGCACGCCGTAGAGCGATTTCGCTCGGGGGGTGCCCGCGGACAAGCTGGCGCCGGGATTGGCCCCCTGGAGCAGGAAGGCGCCCGCCGTGAGCAACCCGGTGACGGAGGAACCTAGGTGCGGCCGGAAGGTGGCGGCAGCGCCATCGAAGTTGAGGTCGTTCCAGAACACCAGTTCGCTGCTCTCGAAGGGCCGCGGCATGCGACCGGCCTGCAGCGTCGCCCAGGATGCGGGCGTGTAGTTGACGTAGGCCAGATCCAATTGCACGTTGTACCCGGCGCCGTAGCTTCCAAGGTCCTGGTTGAGCGACACGGGGTTTTGGGCACTGCCCGTGGCCAGGCGCACGGTCGCACTAACCGAAGGAGTCAACTGCGCGGCCAGCCCGAGCCGTGCGCGAACCCGGCCCCAGTTCTCATCACTGGTGGTGTTGTTGACCTTGGTGGAACCGGTCGCGCCTTGGAATTGGCTGGCGGTGACGTTGTCGATACCATAGCGGTTCGCCTGCGCCCGCAGCCGCAGGTCACCTAGCAAGGTGATGCGATCGAGCCAGGCGGGCAGGCTCTCGGGCTGCGCCCAGCGCTCCGCCTTGGCCTGAGCCATGACCTCGTCACGCACCTGTTCGCGTAGTTCCTTTTTCACGAATTCCGGCACGAAGGGGATACGCTGCACCTTACCTTCGGGCTTGGGCGTCATCTCCGCCGCCGCCTCGACCGCAGGGGCCACCCGGGGGGCACTGGCTTCGGGCTGCAGCGCACTCTCCGGCAACTCCGTGCCACCCGCGGCGGATTGAAGCAGCGCATTGGCCTTGTCGCGGGTGAGCACGCCTTGGGCCACGAGCAGCTTCAACAGGTTGTCGGTGAGGCCGCGCAGGCGCTTGAGTTCAGCGGAGGTGCCCCCGAGCGCTTCCGCGGCCGCGCCGTCTGCCGGGGCCGCAGCCAGCTTCGGCGAAGGGCGGCGCTGCCGCGACGGCGTTTTGGCAGGCTTAGCTCCCGCGGCGGGGAGCGAGTCGGCGGCGCGCTGGGCGGCTGGCGCGGGCGAGGCCTTGGCGCCGTTGGCGTCGGGCTGCTGGGCCCCAACAGCAGCGCTCAAGAGGAGCAGGGTAAGCGCGGCAGAGTGGCGGGCTGTCATGATTCGGGCGGGACTCTGAGTCGGGTTAAAGGGAATTCGCGCGGCGGGAGGATGGAAGCCCGGCCGCAGGACCTTGGTACACGCAGGGGAGCCAAGCTAGCCCGATCCCTGGGACAACAGTTGCAGCTTCATGGGTTGCGGCATGTCCGCCGGCGGGGCCTGGGGCAGCCGCGCGACGCTCAGGTCGGTGCGGATGCTCTGGTCCATGGTCTCGTTTCCCGTGCCCTTTAACAGCTCCACACGGGTGACGTGCCCGTCCGGGGAAATCCAGACCTTCGCCAGCGCCCGGTAGTTGGCCGTGTGCAGTACGGGGTTGCGCGCCACCTGATCCGTGAGATACCGCTCCACGGTGTGCAGATAGAGTTTGTATTTGAGCCGGTTACTGCCCCCCCCGCCACCGCCGCCGATGCTGGTGATATCGCGCCCGCCCTTGCGGCCCTGCAGCCCGAAGCCGTCGCCCGAGCCGGAGCCCTCGGCGTCGACGCCGAGCGTCTCTGCGGGTGGCGCCGGGTCGGCCTCCTTCGGCTCATTTTTAGGCGTGGGGTCATCGATCTTGATCTCTTCCTTCTTGATCTCCGGCTCGGGCGGCTTCTCCTCCGGTTTCGGCGGCGGCGGGGGGGGCGGCGGGGGCAGCTTCAGCAGCGACACCTGGACGATCTTGTGCGCCCGGGAGCTCGGTTGGGTCAGGAGCTTCCAGACCATGAGGCCCAGGCCCACCACGACCCCCAGGGCGATCAGGGCACCGAGGATGCGTAGCGTCCAGAGCCTCGAGACCGACTGCGGTTTCTCTTCCTCCAGATCCCATTGCATGGCGGCGCTGCCCCCCCCCGCCCTACTTGACCAGCTTCTGGGTAACCAAGCCCAGCTGCGTGATATCCACCCGGCCAAGCAACTCCAGCACTTCCATGACTTTGCCGTACTGCACCGTGGTGTCGCCCTTGACCACCACGGGGAAACTGGGGTTCGCCGCCTTCATGGCGCGCAGTCGCGACTCCAGTTCCTGGACGGTCACCGGATAGGCGTCCAAAAAGATCTGCCCGTCCTCCCGGATAGTGATGGCCTTGGTGCTGGGCTTGGCCAGGCTGGGCGCGGAGCTTGCCTTGGGCAGGTTGACCTTGATGCCCTGCACGGACGCCGTGGTCATGATGATGAAGATGACCAGCAGCACGTACGCCAAGTCCAGCATGGGCGTGACGTTGATGTCGTCATAGGGTTGGTTTTCGCTCTGGACCTGCATGGCTCATTCCCCCGCGCTCAGGCGCTGTAGGTCTCCGCGAGACGCGACACCAGTTCGTCGCTGAACACCGCCATGTCGTTGGATATGCCCTTGATCCGGCTGGCCAGATAGTTGTAGCCGAAGAGCGAGGGGATGGCCACGCCCAGGCCTGCCACCGTGGCCACGAGGGCGGCGGCGATACCCGGCGCGATGGAGTTGACGTTGACGTCGCCCGCCGCGGCAATGGCGGCGAAGGTGATCATGACGCCCACCACGGTGCCCAGCAGCCCCAGGAAAGGCCCGCCGGAGATGGCGATGGTCAGCAGCACCATCTGGCTATTCAGGCGGGCGTTCTCGCGCACGGAGGTGGCATCGAGCACTGCCTTGATGGCGTTGAGCGCTTGCGGGGAAAGCCCGCGCGCCTGCGACTTGCTGTCCTGGGCGGAGAAACGCGTGGCGATCTCGTCCAGCGCCACCCGCCACATGCCGTGCAGGTTCGAGGCGCGGAACTGCTTGGGCGACTGGGACGGGACCTTGGTCGGGTCCAGCATCTCGTCAAGGTGCCCCTTGAAGTGCTTGAGGAAGCGGCGGTTTGAGCCATCGACCTGGATGACGAAACGCGCCTTGGTGATCATGACGACGAAGCTCACCACCATCATCACCATCAGGATGCCGATGACCACCCAACCGTCGATCGTTACCGATTTGAGCAGGATGGTGAAATAGGACTTGCCGCCGCCGTTCTGCTCTGTTTCACCGATTGCCGCCAGTTTGGTCTCCGAGACCAGCCCGGCGTAGCCGGCCTTGATCCAGTCCGGCGAACGGGCGGTGCCCGCCACCACGACCTCGTCCATGTCGCCCTTGAACCCCGGCCCGCCGATCGCCAGCGGCCCGGTCAGCGCCGGCAGCACGCTCGGCGCCTCGGCCTCCTGCTTACCGTCGACATAGACGATGAGTTTCTGCCCCAGCACCACGCTCACCGCGTGCCAGGAGCTTGGCGCGAGATCGGTCGTGCCCTGGACCTGGGCACCGGGCACCCGCACGCTCACCTTCGCGCCGTCGAGCCCCACCCAGAGCCCGCTGCCGTCAGCCGGAAAAACCAGCAGCGGCGCGCCCTTGCCCGCCTCGGCCGGCTTCACCCAGAGCGACACCGTGAGCCCGGCGCTGCCGGCTTTGAGCGTGGGCGCGGCCGGGATGTTGATCTGCGCCGAACCGTTGAAGGACACGCCGGCGCCGGAGAGCCCATTGGCCGCCGACGTGGCGGTGGACTCGCCGACCGGGTGGGCGTAGCTCGAGGAGTCCTGCGGCGCACCCTGCTTCTCGGCGAAGTGCAGTGCCAGCAGCGTGGCGGGTTCATGGGTGCCGCGGGCGTCGCTCTCCGCCACGGCCTTCTGGTTGCCGTAGTACAGGTAGATGAACTGGGCGTTGGAGTTCGGCCCCAGGTTGGGCACGCGCACCCAGACCAGTGCCAGTTCGTTGGTGGAGTCGAAGGACTCCACCTGGTATTTGAGGGGGGTCTTGTCGTCCTGAGCCACGAAGCGCAGGTCCGATCCATCGGGCTTGCCGTCCGGAAACGTGTAATTTCCTGTGTGCAGGCGCAGCAGCACGGGTAGGTCGACCAGCGCCTCCGTGGTAGCAGCCCCCGCCGGCGTGGTGTTCAGGGTGATTTTCTGGCGCAGGGTCCAGTCTTCGTTCCACCAGGCCTGGGCGAGACCAGGAAAGGTCGCAAGCATCGCGACCAGAACAATCAATTGCCGTAGCTTCATGGGTGACCTGCTGTGGGAACCGGGATTTAAGCCCAGCGATCTTGGGGCATGGATGTTGCAAGACTGTTACGACGGCGGGCAAGGGTAGCCTCCTTGCCCGCTTTTACTCAATGCGGATACCCAAAAAAGGCCTTCCAATCAATGCCGTCCCGTGCTCAACGTGAACCGGCCCGATCGAAGTCCTCGTCGCCCAGTCCGACCACGTCCACGGTGATGAAAGAGGGGCGGAACTGCAGCTTTCTGCCGCCGTTCCCGCCCGCTGCCGACTGGGTCGCCTGCTCGGCCTGCCGGGAGGCACCCGCTCCGCTGGCCGCCGCACCCGCCACACTGGCAGACACCGCCGTGGACACGGTCACCGGCACCCCGACGGACACCCCGCCGACGGCGATGTTCTCGGCGCCAACCACGCGCAGCGCCGCAATGGTCAGGTTACCTGCCGCCCGGATGCCCGCGTCGCCCGCGTTCACCTCTCCCTTGGGCGCGATCAGCGAGACGTCACCCGCGGGCGTCCCGGGAACCGTGAGCAATTCGCCGATCCCGGAACCGCTCACCACGCCGGATAGATCCACCTCCGTATTGCCGTTGGCATCGGTGCGGATCAGGGGCGGCGGCGCGGAGGCTGCCGTTTTCGCGCCCTTGCCCGCGTCGATGTTGCCCTGGGAGGCCCAGAGCAGGATGTCCCCACCAGCGAGCGTGAACACGCGCGAGGTATTGACCAGGAAATCCTGGCCCACGACAGCGTTCACGCTGCCGCTCTGGGCGTTGCCCAGCGAGGGCGGCGACTCCAGAGGAGCGTCGAGCAGGAGCTTCGACAGGGCCCGGGCGCCCAGCCCGCGGTCAGCGACGATGCCCAGCACGGAGGCGAGGTCGGCCCCCTTGGCTGCGGCCAAGTCGGCCGGGGTGTTGATCACGCCGGCGTTGACACTGCCGAAGGGCGTGAACAGGTTGATGTCGCCTCCGCGGATGGTCTTGATCTGGCTAAAGAAGACATTGAGATTACCGCCCTGCCCCGCCGCCGGTGTGCCGAAGAGCGTCGAGATGGCGTCGTAGCCCGGCTGGTAGGCTTCGGGACCGGTCTGCACGGCCGCCGCGCCCGCCATGCGCGCCTCCTGGTAGACGATGCCGCCGAGGAGCGGGAGCTGCAAGGAAACCGGCAGGCTGGTGAGGGCGCCGAAGGCAAGCACCGCCCTCTGTTGGGTCGCCGGGAGGACCTGGTAGAGACCGTAGAGCGAATCGAGTGCCTGTGCATCGGTGGCCGGTAATGGGACGGCCCCGCCGACCGCCGAGCGCAATCCGCTTGGCAGCCCCTGGTAGACGCGTAGCGGCCCCTGCGCGGCGAGCTCGTGTAGGTCGAGCGCGGCCTGGAAAAGGCGCGGGCTGGCCAGCCCGAAGAGTGCCGCGGCCTGGGTGTCGCTCGCCGGGGCAGCGCCACCGGAGGCGGCGACCAGATCCCCGCGTAGCGCCGCGGGGAGGGCCAGATAGGTCTTAAGCGCCGTGGGCAGGTAAGCACTCACGAGTGCGGCGCGCTGGTCCGAAGCCGATGCATTGGCCAGTAACGCCAGGGCTTCCCCATCGGTGGCGGGCAGGGCTTGTCCGAGGCTTGTCTGCACCGATGTGGGCAGCCGCTGGTAGAGCTTAAGCGGTGACGCCACGCCGGCCAGCAGCAGCACCGACTGCTGGGTGGCGGACGGCAAGGTGGCATAGAAGTCCAGGATTTGGCGCGCCGTCAGCTGACCCGGCCGGGACGCGTCAGTCTGAGCCAGCAACGCCGACTGCAGGGTGGCTGGCAAAGCTGCGTAGAGGCCGCTGGCCTGCGACGGGGTCATGGCCAGTGCGGGCAGACCTCCGGTGACCAGCGTGGAGAGATAGTCCGCGGCCTGTTGGGCATGCCCGGCAGACGTGGTCAGCTTGGGATCGAGCAGATAGCGGGAGGCGAAGGCGCCCGTGTTCATGGCCGTCGTACCGGCCAGCGTGGTGACCGCCGCGCCCACATCGGGCAGGAATGGGTTTTCCAGGTTACCCAGGCTGGTGATACCGAAGGCGTTACCCAGGTCGATGTTGCGCCCAGCCATGACCAGGAGTTGGCCGGGCCCCCCCACGCTGATCCCACTTGTGTTGGAGGTGAACAGGCCGGTGGGTCCGCGCGCGGTGTCGAAGAGGACGTCGCGCCCAGCCGACAGGGTCGTCACGTCGCTCGTCGCCACGTGTTGGATGTCGAGGGTCAGGTTGCGGATATCGCGGCCGGCGGTGATCTCCGCCCGCTTAGGCAGCACCGCGAAAGGCCCAGAGGCGCTACCCACCACGTCGCCCGTATTCGCCGTGATCTGTACCGGCACGGTCAGGGTCAGCGTGCCGGTGCCAAGGGCGATATCCGTTGTGTCGCCCGCATGGAGCAACTGGGGCGCGTGGTGGATGATGTCCGCCGCGGGCTGGTCTACTAGGGCGAAGAACCCACCGTTGGGGTTGTTGGCATTCACGGCCTGGTCTATGGGCAGAAACTGGGAAGGATCCGCGTCCGCCATCAGGATTCGAGTGCTGGCGCCCTGGACGCTGCCCTGGGCCAGCAGGCGCAGGTTGCCGGTGGCCGAGGGCGCCAGGTCGAAGGAATTGTTGAGGACCACGTCCCCGGAAAAGGCCGTGGCCGTCAGTGTGCCCGGGAAGATCTGCGTGCCGAGCCGCCTCGATGCCGCCAGCACGACGTCCTTGGGGAAGAGCGCGGAGAGCACCCGGGGGCTCGGGTCCAGGACCACGTCGCCCCCAGCCGACGCAATAGCGATGCCGCTGGTGGCCCCGTAAAGGAAGAAGTCGCCTGCGGCGGGTGCCGAGGGTCCCCGGGGCAGGGCCGTGGGGGCGTATACGGTCTCTAATCCGGCGCTGTTACGGGCGTTGAATTGCACCTGCCCCTGTCCCAGCGCAACGATGGGATAGGCGACGGCGACAGCCCCTCCGTCGAGGAGATCGTGGCCCGAGATCGCGCCCCCGGCGGAGACCCGCCCAGCGCCCAGCCCCACGTAGAAGACACCCGAGATCACATCCTGGCCGGCCCGCAGACTCAGATCGCCGCCGCCGCGGACCACCAGCGTCTGGGTAGGGTCACCCGGCCCGGTGCCGGTTAGCCGCCCGTTGGAGACGACGGCGGCACTCAGGTTGTCAAGGTTACCGCCCGCGACCACCGAGACATCACCGCCCCCCAGTGCAGCAAAGCTAAACTCCGCCCCGCGTTTGAGCGGGTCGGTCGACGTCCCGGAAATTAGCGGGTGATAGTTGGAGAACACGGGCCACCAGGCGGGGTTTACCGTATAGGTTTGCGTGCCATCGCCGTTGGTGTTCACGACCCCGCTCTCGGAGAGCCACGCGCCGACCAGTTGCTGGGGCGTAGTTCCCACCACGTCCCGGCCGGCGCTCACGCGGATCGCGCCGCCCTGCGTGGGCCAGATGCCAGCGTCGTTTCCGGCGGATCCCCCACGGTGGGCAAAGGCGCCGCTCACGAGCGTGGCATCCGGGACACCGGCGGTGTACACGGCCGCGCCGCTGTTAACGCGAACGTCCAGCGCGGCGGACACGTTGATGAACCCGTTGCCGGTACGCACCAGGGACAGTGCCGGATCGGTGTCGGAGCCCGTGCGCGCCACGCTGAAGATCACAGACCCCTTGGTGGCTTGGGTCTTGGCGGCTTGGGTCCCGAGGGTCGCAAGCGGGTTGGCCGCAGCCAAAGCCGCGCCCCCGGTGAAGCGGTAGGACCAGGAGTCGCCCCCCTGCAGGGCCCACTGCGACAGGTTGACGTTCTTCGCGGAGAATCCGTCCGTGATGCTGCCGTTGATGCTCAGGTCGCCCGCGGCGCGCAGGGTCAGGACTCCGGGCTCCTGGACGCTGGTGCCTGGAACACTGTAGCGCCAATCGGCGAGGTTCCATCCCCGCTTGCCCGCTGCCGCCGAGTTCGCCTCATTCACGGAGACGGTCATATCCCCGCTGCTCACCACTTCCACACCTGGGCGGAGGTGCGCGTTTGGGATGGCCATCGCGCCGAGGATGGTGGGCGCGTTGCTCATAAAGGCCCTGTTGTCCGCATCCAGGTCCGGGCTGGCGGCGTACACGGCCGAAAAACTCCGGGTCGCCGTGGTGGTCGTGGTCGTCGCGACCGTCACCGTAGTCGTCGTCACGGAATTCCCCGATGCGCTGGAGGTGGTGCTCACCGTGGCTGGAGGGGTGTCGGTGCTGACCACCGGGGTCGTGGACCCAGCATCCGCCGCCAAGCCAGGGTCGGTGGCTACGCTCGTGCTCGGGGTCGATGTGGTCTTGGTGACCACTGCGGGTTTCGTCGTGGTGGCCACTTTCTGGGTCTTGGGATCCGTCACGGCCGTGCTCACCACTTTGGTGGTGGTGGTCTGTGTGACCTGCGTGGTCTTGGTTGACACGCTATACCCTAGCAACGGGACCTCAAAACCCACCGTGACGACGCCCGTCTTCGCCGTGTTGATGATCTTGACCCCGCCGACGGTGGCCAGGGGTGCATAGGTCTTCACGGCTTCCACGACCACTTCCCCGCCGCCCGCCTGGAGGACGGGCGTGCCGGTGACACTCACCGCCACGCCGTCGCCCGCGCTGGCGCCCGCCGCGTTCAGGCGCGGCGCGCGCAGCAGGATCTGGCCCGGGTTCGCGTTAGTCGCCTCGTGCACGTCGATGCGTGCGCCGTCCTTCAGGAGAATCTGCTGGCCTGGGCCAGGGTTACCGGCGCTGCTCGCGATCCCCAGGGTTACGTTGCCGCCCGCCCCCTGGGTTCCGCTCCCGTTGGCGTCCACGGAACCGAGCGTGCTGAACGCGTTGAGCACCGCCGTGGTTTCCAGGGTAAGCGAACCCTTGCCGCTGGCATTCTGCTGCCCGGCGAAGAGGTTGATCTGCCCTCCCTTGGCGCCGGTCGCGTCAAGCTTGGCGACGACGGCCAAGTTGCCGTCATCCAGGGAGATGTCGATATTCTGCGCGGTGACGCCCGCGTTCAGCGTCAGGTCACCACTGCGCAGCCGCAGAGAAAACGCCTGCGTGAACTCCGCGCCGGCTTGAGCAAGCCCGCCGAAGGTCCCGGCCATCGACCCCAGGTCCAGGCTGAGCGAGCCCTGGAGTGCCGGTAGGCTGGCGCCAGCCACTTGGACGGCTGCGCCATGCAAGGTCCCATCCAACTGCACCGTCCCATGCACAGCCGACAGGATGAGTTGTCCCGCATCGGCGCCACCCTGCGCAGAAACGTCCACGACCGCCCCGGAGAGCAGCCCCACACTGCCCTGGTCGGCGGTAAGCGCGACGCGCCCGGCGGCGGCCGCCGCGGTCGTGCCCTGATACTGACGCAGGAAGCCCCCGGCGGCGATACGCGACCCGGCATCGAGGACGATATCCCCCGTGGTGGCCTCGAGGGAGACCAAGCCCGCGGGCAGGTCGATGTTGCCACCTTGCTCGATGGAGGGCCCTTTGAGCGTCAAACTGCCGCCCGGCGTGTTCGCCGGCAGGCTCAGCGCCGTCTGCGTGCTGAAGCCCGTGCGCAGCGCTCCCAGCGCCTCGACGCGATAGCTTGAACCGGCGCCAGCGGTAATACGCGTGGCCAACAGGCTCAGGCTGCCACCGTTTTGCCGGAAACTGCCCGCCCCGCTGGCGAGAATCTGTCCTGCCGCGTCGACGGTGGCGTCGGTGAACCCCTGCAGGGTCACCGAACCGGCGGAGAAGAGTTCGACGTTACCTGCCACCAGGCGAAGTTGTGCCGTGCCCAGGTCAGATGCGCTGTCACTGCCCGCGCCTGTGTTGCCCAGACGCAGGCTAGCCGCCTGGAGGGTCACGACCCCGCCGCCATGCCCCACGAGGCCCGCGGCATCGATTTGCAGGCTGCGTAGCGATGCGCCACCCACCTGCAGTTTACCGTCGGGCCCGGTGTAGAAATCCACCGTCCCATAGCTCACCAGCGAGAGATCGGACAGCGCCAGTGCCTGCAGGTCGGTCGCATTGAGCACCACGCCCGTGCTAGCGGGTGTGACGCCGGCCGCCGCAAAACTGATCCCGGCCGAGCCCACACGAAGGGCGGCACCTGCGGGTGATTGGATCGAGGACCCCTGCAGCGTGACCGTACCGGTGGCATCGGCGATGATCGAGCCGCCGGCGCTGGCGATCGAGAGGCGCGCGCTGGGGTCGACCAGGAGCACGGCGCCGCCCTGGCTGTTCGAGCCCGAGCGCAGGAGGCCGGCTTGGCCGCCCGTGGAGAGCCGCAGCAGCGCGCCGGGGCCGATCAGGTAGCTGGGCGCACTGCCTGCGTAGACCCCCTCGGCTTTGACCGCCGCTCCGGCGGCCAATGTAAGCTTCCCGCTCGCCACGAGCAGGACTTCCGCAGCGGCGAGCGGATGAGCGGAACTATTGGCCACCAGCACATCCGTGCTCAGCACGTCGACGCGCTGGCCGGAGCCGGTGGCTGCCTCGCGCCAGCCGCCGAGCAGCAGGCTCGACACGCCGGTGCCGAGCAACTGATCTACGGAAAGGGTGAAGTACGTCGTGTCCGTCGGCGCAGCCGCGAGGTCGTCGACCAGGCGCAGCCTCGGTGCCACCAGATCGAATTGGCCACCCAGGCCGCCCGTTCCCGGCGCGAAGGCCACCTGGCCGTCAAGCGTAAGACCGGAGCCCTTAACCTGCACCGCGAAGCGACCGGCATCCTGCGGCAAGCGCGGCCGGTCGACGCCCGCGAGCGCGGCGGCCGCAGCGAAGAATCCGTTGCCCGATGTCTCGTTGAACTGCGACTGGCTGCGCAGAACCACGCCCGGCGTCAGCAGGAAACCGGAACTGCGCGCGTCCTGGACCGGGGTACCGGCCACCGCGCGATACCCCGCGATTAAGCTGGAGCCGTCCGCGGTCTGCTGGTTGGCCCGCGCGAGCCGGTCGGTTGTTCCCGCCACGGCGGTCAGCGCAAATCCACCGGGCAGCAGGGCGTAATGCGCGGGCAGGAGTGTGTAGGTGCCGGCCGGTAAGCCCGGCGCGCCACTGAGATAGACACTGTCGCCGGGACCCAAGCCGGACCCTGCGCCGTACTGGAAGTCACGGGGCGCCACACCGTTGACGAAGCCCGGCAGTACGGCCCAGGTCGTGCTTGCCGCGAGTACGTCGCGCGACCCGCCGGGCCCGGGGCTAAACTCGTAGGCGTAGAGATTCCCGCCCCCGGAGACATCTACCCGCGCGCCACTGTTAACGGTCACGCTGGCCCCAGTGAGTTCCACGGCTTTGGTGGGTGGCGTGGAAATAACCTGCGTGAAGTCCGCGTAGGCGTAGATCCACGTGTTGCCGTTCTGCGTGCTGCCGTAGGGGATGAGATGGCCATCGGCGGAAACCGACGTGAGGCTGCCGGCGGCAAGGGTGAGTGCCCCCGCGGCGTCGAAGCTGAGGGTCCCCAGCGGGGCCCTCAACACGGCGCCCTGTTTGATGTCGATGACCGCCGCGCTCACCGTCAAGCTGCCCCCTGCCGAGAGGGGGAAGGGGGAACTCGTCCCACCGCTGCCGGCAAAAGAGACCTGCGCCCCGGGGGCATCGATACGGAAGTTGCTGTTCGTGCTGGGGTAGACCTGCTGTGCCAGGAAGGCGATGTCCCCAGCGCTGGCCAGGCGACCGTCGACGCTGAGGGCCGTGGCCGTGCTGCCCTGCCCAGCGGGAGCGATCTCCACCCCATTGAACCGGATGTCCTGGCCGCTGGAGAGGCGGGTGGAGGCAACCGAACCGATGGTTACGCTGCCCGTCAGGTCCACGAGTTGGGTGGCTTGGACGTCGAGTGTGCTACCGCCAACCGGGGGGGTCGCGAGCCCCGCGCTTTGATAGACGGGATTGCTATTGCGCAGTTCCACATAGCCCGTGGTCGCCACGCGGCCGTCGGCCGGATTGGCGCTGCGGGCGAGCGACCCGAGCCAAGCGCTTACCGCGCTGTGATCCTCGCCGGCAGCCTGGATCAGCGGAGTGTCGAGGGTAAGTGAAATCCGGGGCGCGAACTCCAGATTGCTCCCCAGCACGATACGGTCGCGGGCCATCAAGCTGACACGGTCAAAGCCGCCTGCCGTGATGGCCGCGGCCGGGACCAACGCCATCCCGTTGACGCTCGTCTCGACGCCCGCGGGGGAGAGCGTGGAGGCCAAGCCGGCGGGAAGCACGCCGTTGCCATCCCCCAGGCCAAGACCGGCGGGAAGGCGGCTGCTGGGGTTCATGGTCAGTACGAGCACGCGCTCGGCCAGCCCCGTCCCCGCCGCATTGCGGGCGTAACCCACCAGATTCGACAGCGCGCCGGCGTCGTTTCCGGGCTGATCGGCCCGGTCGATGGATAGGCTCAGGGTGCCGCCCGCGGCGCCGCTACTACCCGCCCGAGCGCGCAGCCGACCCGCGAGGAGAATTCCCTCGCGCGCACTCAGGCTGATGCTGCCCGCATTGGAGCCCACGGCCGTGGGCACCCGCTGCGTGAAAAGCCCCTGAGCAAGGGGCAGGTCCACTACCGCGCTGCCACCGGAGACATCCACCAGAGATCCCGCCTGCGTGATCAGGTAGCCCTGATTCGCGGCAATGTTCACGCGCCCACCCGTGAAGACCGAACCCACCGCCGCGCCCGTGGCATCGGGGTAGACGCTACCCACGCCCGCAGCATCGACCCGTGCCGTGTTGCCCAGGATGATCGCTTGGGTAGCATCAAAGATGACTTGGGTACCGCTCTGAGCAGCCGCGGTCACGTCCTGGGAAGAGCCCAAAGTCAAGGAGAGCAGCCCGCCCGGGGCCCGGAGTGTCCCCAACAGGCTCACCTGATGACTGGCCGAGAGGTTGATACTCGCCCCCGGATCCACGGTGATGGAGGACTGGGCGTCCACGCGGACGCTGCCGTCGGCAGCATCGCTGAAGGTGTAGCTCGAGCGACTCGCACGCAGGCTGATGCTCGTGGGCGCGCGTGTGACCGGCGCGCCGATGGCAGCCAGCGTCACCGCCTGGAACACACTGTCCAGGGCCGTCCCGGAGACCTGAAAGCGGGCGTCAGGGCGGCGCTGGTAGGTCTGCGCCAGGGGTTGGATCACCGCCCTTGTCACCACAACGCGATCGAGCCCGGAGATGCTGTATTGGGTAAACCCGCCGGTCTGAAAGAAGGTGGGATCGAGCACCAGCTCGCCCGGCAGGCCATCCGGGGTGCCGCCAAGGGTCAGGTGGCCTGCACTCAGGGTCAGACTGCCGCCCACCCCCGCGGAATAGGCGCGCAGCGCCCCGCCCAGGACCACGGTGCCGGTGCGCGGCGCCCCGGAGTCCACATCCTTGCCGGTGGCGGCGTCACGGTTGCTCTGCAGGGTAATGGAGCCCGCCGCGCCGGCGCTGAAGCTGCCGTTACTCTTTAACTGCCCGCCCCCGGAGACGTCGATGACGGAGCCCTGGCCCAGGGTCACCGAACCCAGAGCGATAAAGACGGCCTTGCCGCCGGTGATGTAAACGGGTGCCGGCGACGCGCCGGCGATCAGGTCGGCGGCGTCGTTCACCCAGCGCCCGGCGAGATCAAGCCGAACGCCGTCGGCGACGGTGATGCCGATGGTGCTCGGATCGGGGTTCAGTGGCGTGGCGCTGGCCTTGAGCGTCAGACTTCCGCCGGGAAGCGACAGGCTGCGTTCGACGCTCACGCGGCTACCCCAGAGGCTTAAGGAAGCGCCGGGCCGGAACGCAAGCGCCTGGCCGGGCAGGATGCGGATGGTGCCGTTGGTGTTCACGGACAGGACGGAGAGATCGGAGAGCTGGTCCGCACCGAGTAAGAGCGTGTCCTGGGCCAGCGAGGTATCGCCCACCGGACCGGCGCTCATGTCTCCCAACAGAACCCTGGCATTGAGGATTTGATTTTCGTCAGGCGGATTGGGGGCACTGCCCAGCGAAAGCGACGCCCCGAGGGGACGGCTCGCCGCCGTGCGTTGCAGAGCCCCCGCAATCACCGCGCCCTTGATACGGCCTGCGAGCGCAATGGACGGTGCGGAAATGCTTAGCTGGCCGGCACTCGCTCCCTGGGTGTAGCCTTGCTCGAAGGTGCCGAGCGCGAAGGGCATGTTGAAGGTTCTGGTCACACCCCACTTGGGATCGCTGCGCGTGATGCGATCGGCGAAACCGCTGTAGGCACGGTCGGGGGTGGCCACGGAAATGTCCACCACCTGCCCGTTGGAGATCAATTGCGTGGTCTTCAGGTAGCCCGCAAGGTACTCCACCCTCCCGCCGGAGAGGTCCACGGTGGCCGTGGGCTGGACGAGCACATTGCCCGTGGAGTTGACCGTCAGCGTGCCCCCGGTGGCCATTTTCTCCAAAACGGTGCGGCCGATTTGGCTGGCGTAGCCGGAGACGTCGGCCAGGCAGGTGCCCACCTGGCCGTTGCAATTCGCGCGCACGTCGAAGTAAACGGTCTGACCACGCAGAAAACTGCTCCGCAGCAAGGGTGAATTAGCGAGTTCGGGGCCGCGCAACTGAGCGGCAACGGAGTTGCGCGACATGCTGATCTGCGCCACCGCCTCGCCGGCACGCTCAGTGCTGGTGGAACCGCTGCCGATGCCGCTCAGGTCGATCAGCGCCTTGGGGTCCACCAGGACCAGGCGCGGATTGTCGGGCGTCTGGGTGCCCGGCAGCAAAATGGCCTCCAGGGTCATCGACGCATTGGGCGACACCACCCGGGCAGCGGACGCCACCCGCACTTGGTCGCCCTTCAAGACAATGACCGAGGGACGAAAGGTCTGCAGATCAGTGAGCGTGGCGGGGTCGTTGGATTCCGGCAGGATCACCGTGCTGCTGCCGCTACCCAGCGTCACCGTACCGCCCTCGGTGGGGCTGACGAAGTGGGTCGCGGTGTCCACTACCGGCGGGAGGCCACCGCTGCTGAGCGACTGGGCGCGCAGGTAAACGGATCCGTTGGCATTGACCGAGGTCGTGGCAAACACCAATCCGGATTGATTCACCGCCAGCCCCACCATGGCCACGTTGCCACGCCGCGACAGGATTCGACCGGTGGGCGCGTTCGTCACCGTGCCCGTGCCCGTGGTCGCGGCCGAGACGCTGGCGGGCAGGCTGACCTGCGTGGTGCGGTCGTTGTCCACCTCCACCACGATCCCGCGCACGTTCGGGTCGCTGCTCGCGGCGAGATAAACCTTCTGCCCGGCCGCCAGGATCACCTGTCCATCGGGCGCGCTCAAGCTACCCGCATTGGAGACCACCGGGGCGAACATCATCACCTTGCCGCCACTGGCGGTGGTGATGTTGGCACCCGCGTCCACCTGGATGTAGGCCTTGCTCCCGGGCGATCCCTGAACGCTGGTGAAGGCGGCCGCGCCGTCACGCGCGGAGAGGATCCCGGCCTTGAAGACGGTGGGGCTCAAGTCCAACGTGGAGACCAACAACGAGCCCACGTTGACACTCGCATGCTTGCCAAAAAGAATGCCGTTTTGATTCAGCAGGTAGACCTGCCCCCGGGCATTGATGCTGCCGAAAATAGTGCTCGCGTTCTGGTCGAAAATTCGGTTGAGCGCGATCCATGTGCTGTCCCGTTGGTTGAAGGTGATGCTCTCGCCAGCGGCCAGGTTGAAGCGGTCCCAGTTGAGCGTGGCCGAGGGTGCGGTCTGGTTGATCACGAGCGACTTGGCCGTGGAGTTTCCCAACGCGGCGTTCGTGAACTGCAACTGCCCCAGTTTGTATTGCGGCACCAGCCCGGCGGGTATAGTTGGCGCGGCCGAGGCAACTCCCAGGCCCGCAGCGAGCAGCGTGGCGAGCAGGGTCATCCGCACGAGAGGAGATTTGCCCCGGGCGCTGTGGCTGCGGGCGCATTCGGGAACCGGGACCTTCATCTCATGCAGGCGGCTTTGTACCAGGCGATAGCAGCGGCTATTCATCGTCTCGGGCTCCGGGGGCTGGTGCGTTCTGGGTCAGGGGCCAGCTCTTTGGCGGCGGGCTTCAGAATTCGTAGGCCAGCTGGAACAGCAGCCGGTTCGTGTTGGCAGTGGTGCGCACGCCATCTTCCAGTACGTGCGCCAGATCCAGGCCGAGGGTGAATCCCGTGGAGGGCTTCAGGCGCAGGCCCACACCGGTGCTCAACAGGGAAAAGGAATACTGCTGGGGCGCAATGGGGTCGAGCACGCGTAGCCGGGCCCCATCGACGAAAACCAGCGCATAGCCGTTGGCGGTGCCCAGCCCCAGGCCGCGTGAGGGCGTGCGCAGCTCCAGCTTGGCGCGCAGCCCTATATCGCCTATGGCCTCGGCCTCCAGGTAGCCGCGCACGCTGTCCGCGCCACCGGCGACGAACTGCTCGTTGCTGATCAGAGGTCGGCTGGAGAATTGCCCGTTTACCGCGGCCACCACCACGAACTCCCGCGAGAGGTGCTGCTCGTACTGTAGGTCGGTGCGCAGGTGGAACCAGCTGGAGTCGGAATTAAACCGGTTGTTGTTGAAGTCCGCATCGTTGTTGCCGAGCAAGTGCCGCGGCGCGAAGCTGGCGCCGAAGGTGGCGCTGGTGGTGCTCTTCTCGCCGGCGTGGGAGAGTTGGACCTGGGCCAGTAGCGGGACGTAGCGGATGGGCGTCACGTCACCGGCTTGCCCGGGCACGGCCACCGTGCTGGTGAAATCCTTGTAGTCCGCACCCAGAGTAAAGGTGCCGTTGACGTCGCCCACCGGTTGGGCGTTGAAGATGGCGCGCACGCCGTAGATGTTGCCATTGCCCAGGACGTTCAGATCGCCCAGCGTTGCCACTGCGCTGCGCGAGCGCACGGCGTAGAAGGCGATGGCATTGGCGGTATGCGGCACGGGTACGACGTAGGTGCCACTGAGCGTACGCACCTGGGTCAGATCCGCGGGCGTGGTCTGGTAACGCAGCGAGGCGCTGTGCTCGGCCTGCCATAGGTTGTCGTATTGGATCTGGCCCGACAGGCGCAGGGCCCGCGTGTCGGGGCTCGCGCGATTGTTCAGTTCCAGGCCGCCATGCAGCGGCAGTTTGTCTTCGACGCGTAGTTCCACATCCACGGTCCCGGGCGTGGCGCCTGCCTTGAGTACGGGCGTCACCTGGCGATCCGGCGTACGGTTCACCTCGCCCAATTGGCGCTGCACTTCCGGAAAGAGAGGAACACTGCCCACCGCCAATTCGGGCACGCGGCGACGGATCTCGCCGCGATCGAAGTAGCGCGAGCCGGTAACCCTTAGCTCCGCCACCTTGCCTTCCGTGACCCGCAGGCGGACCACGCCGCTTTGCACTTTCTGTTCGGGTACATCCACCAGCACGGTGGAATAGCCGGCCCGCTGGTAGGCCTGTTCCAGGGCTACACGCGCCCGCTCCACATCCTCGATGGTCTTGTCCTCGCCCATAAAGGGGTAGACGAGGCGCTCCACCTCGATCTCCGGGAGGCGGGAATTGCCTTCGACCTGGAATTCGAGGACGTCAAAATGGGGAATCGCCTCGGCGGCCGCGGCGATCGACGGAGGGGCCTCCCTGGCCAGTGCGAGCGAGCTCAGCCCGACGAACAAGAGCAGCAGCGTCCGTAGTGCCGGAGGCAAGAGGGTCAAATTCGATTTCACGATGGGTACGCCCCACATCAAAAGGGCCACCCCCTGAGGAGCGGCCCGTCTTACCTGTCCCACCGGGACCCGAAGGTCCCCGTGGAGATCCCGGCAACCGGTATTACTTCACCAGTTGGGCGGGCTTGCAGCTCTGGCCGCTGCGGATGAATTTCGCAACGTTGTTGGTGCCGTCGAACTGGGGAGCCGTCGTGCCATCCGCGCCCGGAACGATGTAGATCCCCTTGGCGTCATGGACCGCGGGGTTGGCCAAGACGGTGGTCAAGAAGGTCATCAGGCCGGCCTCGCCAACCGTGGCGTGCGTGGAAACCAGCGCCTCGGACTCGACCGCCAGGGGGTAGCTGCCATTGAGGATGTTGGCGCGCTGCTGGGCATCGGAGGTCGGGCTGACGCCGTCCAACTTCACGAAGGCCCACTTGTCGGTGGCGGAGGGGCTGTTCTCCAGGGAGAGCACACCCAGCGCGTAGACGTCGTTGACCGTGTAGGTCACGTTGTCGATGTTTTTCAGCACGTCGTTGAAGGTGCTCAGGCACTTCTTGTTGTTGCCGGTGGAACTGGCTTCAACGATGTGGTAAGCCGCCGTCGCGTCGCCCGGGAAATTGTTAAGCGTCGTTGCGGTCGCACCGGTGGTGGGATCGGTCACATACGACGTGCCAATGGCCTTGGCGGCATAGGACGGGGTTGCGTCGCCGGGGGTGCTGGCATTGATACCGCAGGGCGTGTTGACGAAGAACAAGTCCGAAGTGGCCTGGGTACCGGAGGTGTTGGTGCGACGGCAGACGTTCACGTTGTGCGTGTCGGCGGAGCCGAAGACCGCGGTCCAATTCGCATGGTACGCGGACACGTCGTTACGCACGATGGCCGAGACCTGGGCACGCGTCAGCGAAGGCTGGCAGGCGACCGAGGTGAGGTCGTTGGCGCAACCAGCGCCCAGGCCCTGGGCGGTCTGCAGGGCACCGTAGAGCTTCTGGGTCACGGCGACACCGAAGCCCTGGCCAGCAAAGCCCTGGATGGCGGTGAAGCCGTTGTTGGTCACGAACTGGGCCGTCGGGTTGCCTTCGTTGGCGCTCAGGTAATCGTTACGGGCGGACCAGATCGCATCTTCCACGTCGCTCAGACCCAGGTGCGCGGTCTGGTTGCTGGTACCGGCGCAGGTCTTGACGTTCAGGTTCACGGCGCGGCCGGGGGCCTGGCCGTAGACGAAGGTCTGAGCGGCGGCGGCGGTGTTGCAGGCCGCCTTGGTGGTGATCATGAAGCTCTGGGGCAGTTCGTTGACCACGGGACCGACACCCTGGAAGGAACCACCGCCATCGCGCTTGACCACCAGAACTTTCTTGCCGACGGGAATGGAGCCCGCGGCCGTGCCCAAGGCCACGCGGCTGGTACAGAACACGGCGGTGTAGGTGCTGCCAATCACGGGGTTGGAGGAAGCGACGTCAACGTAGATGGTGGCGGTGGTGGTACCGGCCAGCAACGTGGTCGTGCCCGTGCCGGCAGTGCCCTGGCACAGACCACTGGTGGGGTCCAGGAGCACGCCCATCAGGCCGGGGGTCTGTGCGGACGCGCCGGCGACGTAGATGGTGACATCGGGGGTATCGGTTTGCAGGTCCAGGGCAGCGGCTTGCACCTGCAGGCCGGTGGCGATCGCGGTGAGCGCGAAGGCGGCTTTGATCATGCTTTTCATGGAAGTCCTCTCTAGAGTTTGGGCGCTACTTGGCGCCGTGAAGCGGATTGCGCCACGGCACAGGTCTACGGCGAAGTTGTTCTTATTGGTCGACGTACTTTACGTGCGACAACTACGGGGGGGCAGACAGTACGCCGCCGCCCCCGGGGGCACTCTTTAGGCAGCGATGCGGCGACGGGCCACGGCAGCCATGAACAGACCACCGGCAACCAGCATGGCGTAGGTGTCGGCTTCGGGGACGGGGACGGCCCACTCGGCGACGGTGTGGCTGACGCCGGATGCGTCGATGGTGCGCGACACGGTCCAGGTACCGATCTGACCATCAGCGGCATCACCGTAAACGGTGTAGCCGGGAACGGTCTGCTTCATGTAGTTGAAGTTCAGGGAATTACCCAGGGCCGTCATGCTGGTGAACTTGAGGTTCTGGGCCCAGTTCTTGTTGAAGGTGGTGAGGAAGCTCGTGGTGTTGTTCGCACCCGTGGCGCCGGCCGCGTTGATATTGAACAGGGCGCTCCAGGGCTGGAAGCCACCGGCCTGCATGCTGTTCTTCAGGGCCGCGGAGTTCGCCGTACCGTTCAACTGGGTGACGGTGGAGGTGGTCGTGGAGGTGGCTAAGTATTCTTTGGTGGGGTAGTTCTCACCAAACACGCCGAACCGGATGTCGTCGGTGGCGCCGTTGGTGGTCATCGCGTCGAGCGCGGCGCCCAAGTCAAATTTCAGGTCCGTGCCACGCGACTGGAAGGCGCTAGCGGCCGGCAGCGTGCCGGCAAAGGCGGGCTGGCCGGCGTAGTCCGCCGCGGTGAACACGCCACCGGTGGACACGACGGTGGTGGGCGCGTTCAGGATGGCTTCGAAGCTGTGGCTGTTGGTGAAGTCGGCGATCATGACGACGATCTGGCCGTTGGTGGCGGCGAAGGCGGCCATGGCTTGGCCCGAGGCCAGGGAGGCGACGGCGGCTGCGATCAGGGAAAGACGTTTCATATGTGAATCCTCTCTAGGTCAGTAAAATTTTCAGGTTTGCCGCACCTTTGGCGACCTGCTCGCTCGCACAAGGCACGGCTATTGCTTCGCGCTATTCCAGACTTACCACGACCTGATCCCAAGCCGAACTGGACACAGCGGTGGACTTGCCTGCTACGTTCCCTGCGTTCCTCATTCCCGGCGGAGTTTAGGCGAATCAAACCCGTCCAGTAATCCTTAAATCTTGAAAACTTATAGTCCGTTCGGACTATGACGAGGGCTTGTCCCACTCCCTCGCCGCGACACCGATGATAGATGCTGCGCATTACGGCCACTCGAGGATTCCCCTCTTCCAAACGGCCCACACGGCTCACTGTTTTTTGCCGAACCGGCAACAACAATGTCAAACAATTGTCACATGCCTCAAAAGCCAGCCGAGGGGCCGATTCAGGCGGGCATCCCGGTGAGTTTCAGGCTCATGCCACGGGCCACGGCCTGGGCGCGATTCTGCACGTTGAGCTTGCGCAGAATCTTCTGAACGTGATTCTTGACCGTCAGCGGACTGATGCTGAGGATCTGGGCAATTTCGCTGTTGCTCTTGCCCCGCTGGACCCAGTGCAGAATTTCCGATTCGCGCTGAGTGAGCACATCCGCCGTTGGGCCGGGGCGGGTCTCGGTGATCTGGGGCCGATCGATGCTAGCGCGCAAAAAGGCGGCGTGCAGGTAGGGAAGCAGCAGCTGCAGGCGCCGGACGTGTTGTTGGGTGATTTTCCCGCCCACTTGGAAAAACGCAAAAAACCCCAGGGGCCGGCCGTCCAGACCCGGCAACCCGTGCGCGACGGTGTTGCGTAGCCGCATGCCATCGAGCAGCCTGATCAGCACCTCATCCGCGCCAGCACCTAGGTCGTCCTCTGGCTCCACCCGCACGGGGCGCCAAGCGCTGCGCTGCCACCGGTTGATCAGCTGATGCACCAAACCGTCGTCGGGGCGACTCAACTCGGCAAACTGCGGTGGGCTCACCGGGAAACTGGCCATCCAGTCCATTTGCAGGCCCCCGCCGCCAGGGGTGGCCAGCGCGCAGATCAGGCACTCGTGCGGGATCATGGCCTGGAACACGCCCTGCACCCAGGAAAAGAAGTCGGGGCGCTTTTTTACGCGCAGCGCGCACTCGATGTTGACCAGCAATTGGTCTAGGTCCGCGTGATCCTGGATAAACAGTTCGTCGTCCACGGCGGCTTGAAGCTCCCAGAGTCCTTCCGGCGGATCAGCCGGGCCCCCGGGACCCGGAGGCGTCCGGACCGATCCGGAGCCCTATGATGACCAGCGAACATGTCGAAAAGATGAACGCGAGCACGGGCGAGGCGATTTCGCGCTAGGGGTTGGGTTCGCCCGAGAAGGCGCTCAGGCAGGCGGTGAGGCGCGCCTCTGTTTGCAACAGGCACTGGGCCAGGTTGCGTGCGGTCGGAAACTTGTCCGGGTAACGCGTCCGACACTGCGCGGCAGTAACCTCCTGCTGGTGCGCGCAGGCAGCGGCCCGCGCGCCCTCGTCCAGCGGCGGCGGGGGTGGCGGGGTGCCATCACTCGGCGGGGGAGTGCCGTCACCCGGCGGAGGATTGCCCCCAGGCGGCGCGCCCGGGCCTCCCGGCGGCGGATCATTGGCCCCCCCCGGAGGCACGGGGGTGATTCCCGGCTGGGTTGCGAGCACCGGTACGGCGTAGGAAAATTTCCACTCCTGGTAACTGTGCGCGTCAGCCAAGCTGAGCGTGCCGATACTGCCGGCGCGGCGCAGGGGGCGATCGGTGGATTGGCTGTAGACGCCCGCGATGCCCAGATTGCCGACCCGGATGAGGCCCCAGTCCGTCGTGCCCGTCATGGGATCGACATACATGCGCCGCAGGTGACGCAGCAGTACCAGCGAGCGCTTGTCCTCCAGCAGATCTTCAAGTTTCTCCGGGAGCTTCTTGGCCGCCTCGGGCGTGGCCTGGTAATAATCGCCGATGGCCTGGACGAAGGCCTGGCCCACGAAGAGCAGTTCCAGTTCCTTCTCGCGCTTGGCGGTGGTGCTCCATACCTCGGAGACCGCCGTGAGTGCCAAGCCCATGATTGCCACGAGGAACAACAAACCCAGGTAGGTGAACCCACGCTGCCCCGCCTTGATGGCTCCGGGCCGGCGCTCTCCTACCACCGGCTGTACTCGGTCCCGTCGGCGCCCTGGCCCGGTGCGCCGCTGTGCACGTCGTAGACTTCCCCCTTGACCGAGGAGTCCGGGGGGGGCAAGACCTGCCAGGAAGTGTCCGTCTCCGTGAAAGGATCCTTCGGCACGCGGCGCAAGTAGCGCTGGGTCACGAGTTCCTCCAGAGAGGCCGGATAGCGGCCGCGATCCCCGTAGTACTTGTCGATGGCATCGCGCAACACCGCCAGGTCCTCGCGCAGCACCGCCTCGCGGGCCCGGTCCACGTGGGCGAAGTAGCGCGGAACGGCGATGGTGAGCAGGATCGCGATGATGGCCATCACCACGAGCAGTTCGATCAGGGTAAAGCCGCGGCGGCGCAAGGGCGTCACCACTTCCGGTAGGGCACGCCGTTTAAGCCCGTGCGCTCCGAGAGTGCGTACACGTCGAAGACATCCTTGCCCGGTCGCGGGTCGTCCGGCGGACTCTCGTAGGAACGAACGCCCCAGGTGTCCTCCGGCCGCGCGGTCTCGTCCGTGTTGAAGGGGTCGCGCGGCAGGCGGCGCAGGAAGTAGATCTTCGCCCCCTCGGCGCTGCGCAGGTCGGGGACGCCGCTGACCAGAACGTCCAGGCTGGGCGGATAGCCGCTGGCGGCGGCGTCCTTCTTCAGGCGTCCGTCCTGGGTGGCCTTCTTGTACTCGTCGAGCGCGCCGCGGATCTGGCGCAGCGCGCGACGCAGGTCCATCTCCTTGCCTCGGGTGAGCGCCAGTTCGCCCAGGGGCACCAGCCCGCTAGCGAGGATCGCCACGATCGCCACGGTGACGATCAGCTCGATCAGCGTGAAACCCCGCGCACCGCCGCCGCAGAGACCCGCCTGGCGCTCCGGGATCACGAGCCGACGGCCAACTCGAGCGAGGTCGGCGCCTGCATGGGCACGCCCGCAGACTCGTTGCGCAGCAGCAGATTACTCACGCCCAATTCGCCATGCGAGCCGGCCGGACCCACGGCCTTGAAGCGCAGATCCACTGACCCGCCCTTGCCTGCGCTGAGCGCGAGGCGCACGGTGAGGGTGCCCCCATCGGCGGAGACCGCGACCGGGGAACCCACGAACTGCCAGAGCGCCGGATCAAAATTCACCTGCATCTGTGCCTGGGTCGCGGCGCTGGCCGGGATCGCCACGCGGACCTGAAACTCCTCCTGGTAACCCACCAGCGAAGGACCCGTGAGTTGGGCCTGTGCACCGGCCGGCGCTGGTGGCGGGGCGGCCTCGGCGGCGGCGACCGGAGGAGCCGCCACCGACGGGGCAACCGGCGGCAGGCTGGCCGCAACGCGGGCCCCAGGGCCTGAGCGCGGGAGCCCCACGGAGAGCGAGCCCGGCGCCATGGGACGCACGCGCAGCGGCGCGGCACCCGCGGCAGCCTCGGTGCCGGAGGGGAACTCTATCTCCACGCCCTCGGGTCGCTCGATGTTGTGGACGACCCGTGGGGTCATGAGCAGGATGATCTCGGTCTTCGTCGCGTTGTTGTTGTCGTTGCGGAACAGCCGCCCGACGATGGGCAGGTCGGCCAAGCCGGGCACTTTGGCGGCGTTGCGCCGCTCCTGGTCATCGATGAGCCCGGCCAGTATCTGCGTCTCGCCGTCATGCAGGCGCAGGCTGGTGGCCGCATTCCGCGTTCCTAGCCGGTAGGTCCGGGTGCCGGAGATGTCGATGGTCTCCAGGATGCTACTCACCTCCAGGCTCAGCTTGATGCCGATCTCGTCATCAAGGTAGATGGTGGGCTCCACGTCTAGCTTCAGGCCGGTGTCGAGATAGCTCACCGAGGCGGACACGCCCACGTTCGCGGTGCTGGTGGTGGTAACGACGGGTACCTTCTCGCCGATATGGACCTTGGCCTGCCCCTTGTTCTTCACCCGGATGCGCGGGTTGGACAGGATGCGCGTCTGGCCGTCGGTGCGGGTGAGATTGAATGTCGCCACGGGGTTCCCCACGAGCCAGGTGAGACCGTGGCTGAGCGGATGGATCGGGCCCGTGTCCAAGGTGGTCGTGGTACCGCCGCCCGTGGTGCCGCTGGCGCTAGTCGCCGAACCCAGCAGGACCTGAGAAGGGTACTTGACGCCCAGGTCGTCCAGGCGCGAGCGACCGACCTCCAGGACTTCCAGGTCCAACAGCACCTCCGGTTCGGCCAGATCCTGCGCCCGGATCAGCCGTTCAGCCAAGCGCACCGCCTCAGGAGTGTCCCGGATCACCACCATATTGAGCTTCTCGTCGACGAAGACGTCCCGGCTCTTCGCCAGGGTTTTGAGCATGACCAGGGTCTGCTTGGCGTCCGCGCTGGCCAAGTAGAACGCGCGCACGACCAGTTCCTGGTAGTCCTTCGCCTTGGCGGGAGAATTCGGGTAAATCAGCATCGAGTTGTCATTGAGCACCTTGCGCTCGAGCTGATTGGTGACCAGCAGCAGGCGGATGACGTCATCGATGGAGTTGTTGCGCACGAAGATATTGACCTTCGTGTCGGGGCGGACATCCTTGTCGAAGACGAAGTTCACCCCCGAGGTGCGCGAGATGACCTCGAAAACGGAGCCCAGCGTCGCATCCTTGAATTCCAGCGTAATGGGTTTGGCTAATACTGGGTTGAGCGGTGCGCCGGCCTCACCAGCCTGGCGGGACTGCTCGTCGGCGATGCGTCGGGACAGACGCCGCGCCTCGGCGAAGTTGGGTCGCTCCGCAAGCACCCGGCCGACCGCTCGCTCGGCGGCCTTAATGTCGCCCGCCTGCAACTGCCGGCTGCCTTCCGCGACCGCCTGTCGCAGCCGCCGCTCCACTTCGATGCGGCGCAGGCCCTCCGCCCCGCGAGGGGTGCGTGGCTCGAGGAGGAAGGCGCTTTCGAAGGCGCCCTGAGCCACATCGAGCCGGCCCTCCTGCAGGGCCTGCTCGCCGGCCTGCAGGCGAGCGGTCAACTCCGTCTCGCGCAAGCGGAACAGCGCCGTACGCAGTTCCGGGTCACTGGGCGCCGCCGCGAGGGCTTTTTCCAGGCGGGCGATGGCTTCCTCGGCGCGCCCATCGCGCGCCAAGTTGGAACTTTCACGGATCACCCGTGGCGGCGGCTCCACGGTGTTGGCGCAGCCAGCCACCGCGAGCAGGGCCAGAAGGGATAGGATGATGCGGTCGGCGTTCACTGCGATGCTCCCAGGGCAAGCTGCTGCTGGATGTTCAGCGGCAGATAGGTCATGGTCAGTTGGTTGGGATCGATGTGATCCACCCGGTAGGTGTTGTCCAAGGTATCGCCCCCGCGTACGACGTAGGAGCGTCCCGCGCGCGTCAGGAAAGCCACCGTGTCATTGCCGTCGAGCATCTTCCCCATGTAGGTAAAGGGCACGGGCGGAGCCTGCGGCGGCGGTGGCGGCGCCTCGGCCGCCTGCACCGCGGCCCGGGATATCTTCACCCGCGGCGGGGGCGGATCCCAGCTGCGCGGCGCGAAGAGGTCCGACTGCTCGACCCCGGCCAGCCGGCGCAGGCGTAGCGAGCGCTCGATGGCCGTTTCCGGCGCGGCTGGAGCAGGCGCGCCTGACGCTGCGCCCGGCGCCGGGGCGCCGCTGCGGACCACGGGGCGCCGGGCCCCCACCAGGGCATCGGCCTCGGGCGCTTCGTCTCGCAGCGTCACCCACACCGACGCACCGACGGCGAGTAACAGCGCGAGTCCCAGCATCAGGCGGCGCACGTCAACGCCCCCTTGCCGGTGCCGAGCGCACCGCCGGGAGCGGTGCGGGGGCAGCCGACACGTCGGGCGCAGGCAGGGGTGCGCGTGCGCCGGCGCCCTCGGCCACGTAGAGCGTGAACCGGGCGCGTCCTGCCACCTCTGGGTCGAACAGGTGTTCGCGCTTGACCGAGAGTTCCTCCAGGGCGAGACCGGGCACCGCCGCCAGCGCCTCACCCAAGAAACGACGCAGCCGCGGGTAATCGCCGTGCACGGGGAGGTCGATCTGGTAGGAGCTGATCCCCGTTTCGCGGTCGCGCCCGAGACGGTAGTCCCCCGACTCCAACGTCATGTGATGGTGCTCTGCCGCCTGCGCGATGCCCATGACCCGGCCCACCACCTGCTCGGGGGCGGCCATGAGGCGAACCACCTCACGCAGGTCCGCCTCCGGGGCCGCCTGGAGCGGCGCCGTACCGTGCAGCCGGCGCCGTTCAGTCCCCTGCTCGAGTTCTCCCACCAGTGCGGCCACCTGTCGACGCGCGGGGAACACGGCGCTGGCAAGAAAGGCCACGCTGAAAGCGAGCAGGGCCACCCCAACCATGGCGGTGCGCGGCAGGGAGCCTCCCGGGAGTCTCGCCAGGGGGGCTAGAAGGGTTCGTAGATCCATCGTGCGGTCAGTGCGAAGCGAATACCTTGTTTGTGGGGTGTCCCGGCCGGCCTGTCGGCACCGGGCGGCGGCTCCTTGCCGTACTCGTGACTGGCGAGGTAGACCCCCTCCAGCGAGGGTGTGGCCTCCAGGCGAGCGAGGTAGCGTTCCAGCGCACGGCGATCCTTCGCCTCGCCCGAGAGGCGCACCTGGTGCTGTGAGGGCATGGGTTGCAGCGCCAGCACGGCCACCTCCTCGTCGCTTGCAGCCTCCAGGTCATCGAAGAGTGACTGCCAGGGAATCGCCAAGCGCTCGGCCACGTCGCGGCGCGCCTTGAGGCGCAGGGTCGCCGTCCGGCTCTCCGCCTGCTGCTCGCGGCCCGCGGGCGCGCGCGGCGCTGGCGACCGCGTCGACAGGGCCTCGATGCGCGCCTCCAGCGCCATTGCGGTCCGGCTGAGGTTCAGATACCAGAGCGTGTTTCCTGCCGCGGCCAGCACGCCCAGGGCGAGCACCACGAGACCAAAGGTCTGGTTGCCCCGGCGCCTTACCTGAAAGTCCAGATCGAGCAAGGCGATCATGCGCGGCCCCGGGCGGCGCGATTTAGGGCGCAGGTCATGCTGCCTGCGGCTCCTGCCGCAGTCCCTGCCATCCCCGACCCTCGGCGAGCACCGTGGCCGGCCATCCGGCCTGCCCCAGGTAGCGGGCCTCCTCGGCATCTGCGCCCACGAGGTAGACGGGACAGTGCTCCGCGCCGACGCCCTCGGCAAGGGCCGAGCCTTCCAGCAAATCGAGCAGCGCGCGGGGATCGGCCCCCAGGAAATGCTGGTTGCGCACGGCCTGCCAGGCGCCGGCGCGGTTCAACCCCAGGCACACCCGACCGGGCTCCAGCACACCCAGCCAAAAAGTCGTGCCGGAGAGCCCGCGGCGGAAGGTATTGCAGGCCCCGGCGAACAGGGGTTCAACCTGGGCGAGCCGCAGCCCCGCGCCAGTGGCGAGTTCCCGCAGCGCCAGCAGCAGTGGGGAGCGGATACCGGCGGCTAGGCGTGCCTCGCCCGCGCGGGCAGACGCCACCGTGAGTTCCAGCCCCCCGGCAAGCGCACCGTAGGCGCCGGCGAAGCAGTGCTGGGCATGCGCCAGGCGCTCCTCCTCGGTGTTGAGCCCGTCCACGGCCGGGATCACGGCGAAGCGCACGAAGTGGCCCGACAGGCGCACACGCAGCCGCCCTCGGCGCGCACCGCGTGCTGCCAAGCGCCGCCCGAGTTCGGCCACGGCCGGCGCAAAATCCGTCACGTCCTCGCCGGCGTCCAGGAGACTCGCCTCCTCGCGCCCCGGCATCGCCCCCGCACGTGCGAGCGTCACCCCCAGGGGGCTGAGTACGGCTTCCAAACTCTCACCCCACCACGGTGACACGATTGATCTCCTCCAATGTGGTCTCGCCGCGGCGGGCCAGTGCGAGCGCGCCTTCGCGCAGGAAACGCATGCCATTGCGGCGGGCAGCATCCTTGATCTGACGCAGGGAGGCACGGCCGGCGATGAGTTCGCGCAATTCGTCATTCATCACTAACAACTCGGCGATGGCTCGCCGGCCCTTATAGCCGGCCCCCCGGCACAGCCCGCAGCCGCGCCCGGCACGGAAATCGAAGCCGGCGGCCTCTTCGCTGCTCAATCCCGAGGCCGCGACTAGGGCGGCTTCGGGTGGATGCGGTTCCGTGCACCCCGGGCAATTCAGGCGCACCAGGCGCTGGGCCACCGTGCCGGATAGGGCACCGACGAAGCTGAAGGGATCCACGCCCATGTGCGTGAAACGCCCAATCACGTCGAGCACGCTGTTGGCGTGGACGCTGGTGAAGACCAGATGGCCGGTGAGTGCGGCCTGAATCGCAATCTGGGCCGTTTCCGGGTCGCGAATCTCGCCCACTAGGATCTTGTCCGGGTCGTGCCGCAGGATGGAGCGCAGGCCGCGCGCAAAGGTGAGTCCCTTGCGTTCGTTCACCGGGATCTGCAGCACCCCGGGTAGCTGGTACTCCACCGGATCCTCGATGGTGATGATCTTGTCGCGGCCGGTATTGATCTCCGAGATGGCGGCGTAGAGCGTCGTGGTCTTGCCACTGCCCGTGGGACCGGTGACGAGTAGCATGCCGTAGGGCTCGGCGGCCAGACGGCGGATCACCCGCATGGTCTCCGGCTCGAAGCCCAGGTAGTCCAGGCGCAGACCACGCACCTGGTCCGACAGCGCCTGCTTGTCGAGGATCCGCAGCACGGCATCCTCGCCAAAGATACTGGGCATCACGGAGACGCGGAAGTCGATCTCCCGGTCACGCACCATCACCTTGAAACGACCGTCCTGAGGCACGCGCCGCTCGGAGATGTCCAGGTCGGACATCACTTTGATCCTGGAGACCACCTGCTCGGCGAACTGCAGCCCCGCGGCGGTGCCCACGGCGGAGAGCACGCCGTCCACACGGTATTTGACGGTGAGACCCGCCGGACTCGTCTCCAGGTGGATATCGCTGGCCCCCACCTTCAAGGCGTCATAGAGGGTGGAGCGCACGAGTTTCACCACCGGGCTCGTGTCGGCGCTGATGGATAGCAGCGACAGGTCCTCGGCGCGAGCGCCCTCGGGTATGGCCCCATCCTGGGCGCCGACCATGTCGTCCATGGCGCGCACGGTCTCTTCGTGACGCGTCAGGTAGGCCTGGATGTCCGCCCGGTGCGCGAGCGCCACGGCGAAGGAGCGGCGAACGCGTTGCTCGGCCCATTCGCGCAAATGGCCCGCGAAGGGATCTGCGGTCACCAACAGCAGTTCACCGCTTTCTTCCCGAAACAGAATGCATTCGCGCTGCACGGACTCCGGGAAGGGCAGCAGGTCAAATTGTGGGGTGAGCGCGTGCAGACGTTCCATGCTGGCCACGGGCAGCCGCGCCGCATTGCCCAGGCGGCGTAGGAACTCCTGCGGTGGCAAGCCCAGTTCGTCTTCCAGGGCATCGAGCAGTGGACGCCCCCCCGCCGCCGCCTGGCGCGCTCGGGCCAGAGCGGCAGCGGGAATCGCCTCCTCACCGACGGTCGCCGCGGCGTGGGCTGTGGAATCGGGGCGGTCGTTCACTGGAGGTTTCCCGCGAGGTCGAAGATGGGCATGTACATGAGCAGCACGACACCGCCGATGATAAGTCCGATGAAGAGCATGAGGATGGGCTCGAACACCCGGGTTGCCCAGTCCACCCAGCGGGCCATCTCCCGGTCATAGAAGGCGGCGATACGTTCCATCAACTCACCCATCTCGCCGCTGCGCTCTCCCACGCGGAGCATGCGCAGGGCCACCGGCGTGGTGAGCCCCGCCGTCTCCATGGCATTGGACACGGACTGCCCCTCGCGCAGAAGGCGCAGGGCCTCATCCAAACTGGGTCGCAGCGCTGCCGAGAGCAGGCCAGCGCTCATGCCAATGGCGGAAACCACGGGCACCCCGCCGCGCAGCAGCATCCCCGTGGTACGGAAGAAGCGCGAGAGTTGGTAAACGCGCAGGCGCTCCCCCACGCCGGGGATCCGCCAAATGCGGCTGGCTATCCAGCGGCGCACGCGCGGCCGGCGCTGCGCCCAGACCAGCCCCACGACCCCCGCCACGAGCGCCGCCAGAATGCTCAGCCCGTGCTGCGCCAGGGTTTGGCCGAAGAAAAGCAGAGCGCGCGAAAGAAAAGGCATCTCGGTACCCAGGTCCGCGTAGATGGCGCTAAAGCGCGGCACTACGAAGCCCAACAGGAATAGAATCACGAGGCTGCCCACGGAGATGAGCAGCACCGGATAGATGGATGCGGCGACGAGCTTTCCGCGCACTTCCTCCAACTGCGATTGGACGGCCACGAAACGCTCCAGGGCCTGCGGCAGGTCGCCGGTCCGCTCGCTCGCCCGAACCGTAGCCACATAGATCGAGGGAAAAACCCCCGGCACCTGTTCCAGCGCCGCAGAGAAAGTCTGCCCCTCGTAGAGCCGCTCGAGGATCTGCTTGAGCACCGAGCGCCCCGTGCTATCGCCGTGCTTCTCGGCCAGGGTCTCGATGGCTTCCACCAGTCCAAGGCCCGCGCCCAGCAGGGCCAGCAGTTCCTGACTAAAGAGCAACAGGGGGAAGCGGCTACGCGGTGCAAGCAGGCGCCGCGCCGGTGTCTTGATGCGGAGCACCGTGAGCCCCCGGCGTGCGGCCTCGGCGCGTGCCTCGGTCTCAGTGTCGGCGTCGACCTGGAGGTTTTCTAGGCCCTGGGGGCCGAGCGCACGTACCTCGAAGCGCATCTCGATCACCAGTTGGTGATGTCGGCGTCCTCACCCGTGCCACCGGGGCGCCCATCCTTGCCATAGGAGAGCACGTCGAAATCGCCGTGCTCTCCGGGCTGCTTGTACAGGTAGGCGTGACCCCAGGGATCATCGGGGATCTTCTTGCTAATGTACGGTCCCGCCCAGCGCGCCTCATTCGGCGGTGCCACCAATAGGGCACCGAGGCCTTGCTCGGTGGTCGGGTAGTGGCCCACGTCCAAGCGGTACTGATCCAGCGCATGCTCGAAGGACACCAGTTGGGAGCGGGCGGCCTTCACCTCGGACTTGCCCACCTGACCAAAATACTTGGGCGCCACATAGCCCGCCAGCAGGCCCAGGATAACCATCACCACGAGCAGTTCGAGCAGCGTGAAACCGGAATGTGATCTGCGTTGCATAGTTTGCCGGGTGGGTTGGGTGACCGCGAAGGAGCCGGTAGTGTAGGGGTGGATTGCGACAGTGGGGTTACATAGAGGGACCACTCGCCGCTTTCCAGTATAGTCAAATCGCCCGTACATCATCTAAAAGCGCCCTTAGCCCGCGCGAATCCGTTGCCGCGCTTCCAGAATGCCAATATCGACAGCAAGCCTGAAATCTTGCGTCCCTACCATCGCTCACGGCCAGCGTGCGGTTCCTTGACCGCGGGTTGGCGCAGAAACTGCTTTTGACGTTCCACGACGATGTGCTGCGGACGGCAACCGAGGAGAGATCCCCAGGCCCAAGCATCCATCCGGGAGTCCCGGCTAGGCAGGGCTAGTTCCTTAGCCCTCCGGCGGGCGCCCCGGGCGCTATCGGGCCCGAGACTGCCGCTGGTGCCGAATTAGAGTTCGCAGGCGCGCCTCAACGGCACACACGCCGCTAGCGACCAACGACGGGCTCCTAGTGCTCCGCAATACACAGCGGGTTCCAACCTAATTGGGTGGCCCCCAGCCGGGCCATTCGGGAGACAGTGGTGATGAGCGGAATCTCCAGCAGCAAGCGCAACATGATCGACCTGTTGGTCGCCAATGCCGTGTCAAGCGTGTCCGACGATCCCGACGGGACTTGGCTACGCCTGATCCTGCGCCGCGGCTTCAACGGCTTCGAGAACATGACCGAGGTGCAGCTTCGGACCGAATTGCAAATGCGTGGGCTAGCCGGCTACGAAAGCCAGGACGCGGAGGAGGTCGACGCCGAGGACGACGAGGATGCAGGCGTCGAATGGCGCATGGACTTCGGGCCCACCATGGCCGTGGCCTCGGACTTGGACGCCTACTGATCGTGCCGGACACGGCGGTGACGGCTGTGGTCAGTTTGTGCCATGGCGATTTTGTGACCGCCTGATCCTTCCGGCCCGGGGCGAGCGGCGCTGGCGGCGACGTCATCGCCGCGCCGCGGGTGCTCGCTCGAACAGCGGGGTGGCGGACCGAGCATTGTAGGGTTCTACTGTTCTATCACCATGGAACAATGGATTAACAAGGCGTGGTTTCCGCCCTGGCCGCAATGGCCCACCCGCTGCGGCTGCGGGTTTTCCGGGCGCTGGTCGTAGCCGGCCCGGCCGGACTCACCCCGGGCGTGCTGGCGCAGCGGATGGAAGTCCCCTCCAGCAGCCTGTCTTTCCATCTGAAAGAACTTGCCGGCGCCGGCTCGGCCTCCCAGGAGCGCGATAGTCGGCACTTGGTCTACCGTGCGCGCATCGACCGCATGGCGGGCCTGCTCTCCTTTTTGAGCGCCAACTGCTGCCAGGGCCAGGCCGGTGACCTGCCTGCGGTATTTTCTTGCGCGCCCGAAGCGTCGGCGCTAGCGACGAACCTCCCCCACCCTCGGCCCCTGCCCCGACGGAGCCCTCATGACTGACGGCACCTCCAATGTGTTGATCCTCTGCACCCACAACTCGGCCCGCAGCGTGCTGGCCGAGGGCATGGTCAACCACCTCGCGCGGCGCTTCGCGGCGCCGCTACGCGCCTACAGCGCGGGAAGTTCGCCGAGCGGGCGGGTCAATCCCCTCGCCCTGGAGGTGCTCAAGCGTGCTGGCGTGGATGTCACCGGCCTGCGCAGCAAGCACTGGGACGAATTCGTCCAGGGAGGATGCTCCGCGCATGCGGCTGGTGATCACCGTCTGCGGTAACGCCGCCCAGGAGACTTGCCCGTACTGGCCGGGGGCTCCCTTGGCGTTGCACTGGGGCTATCCCGACCCCTCTGCCGCCACTGGCGATGAACAGGTGCTACGCGATACCTTCGAGCCCACCCGGCAAGCCATCGGCTTGCCGCATGCTGCAACTCGTGCAGTTGCCCTGGAGCGTCATGGCCGACGACGACCTGCGGCAGGCGCTCTCGGCGCTGGGCGCGAGCTGGCATGTCGAGATTGGCACGACACCTCCTGGGCGAAGCCCTGGGCACCGCCCTGCTGCTTGCCGTTGTCATCGGCTCCGGGATCATGGGGGAGCGGCTGTGCGCCGGCAACGTCGCGGTGGCGCTGCTGGCCAACACGCTCGCCACAGTGGGCGGCCTATACATCCTCATCGAGGTCTTCGGCCCAGTGAGCGGCGCACACTTTAACCCCGCCGTTAGCCTGGTCATGACGCTGCGCGGTGAACTGGCCGCGACCTGGCTCCTCCCCTGCGCGCTGGCGCAACTCGCCGGTTCCCTGCTCGGGGCTTGGCTGGCACACGGCATGTTCGACCTCCCCATCCTGCAGTTCTCGTCCAAGGTGCGCAGTACCCCGGGGCTGTGGCTGGGCGAGGTGGTGGCGACCGCCGGCCTTCTGCTCGTCATCCTCCGCGCCCCGGCGGGGAAGGCGTCGGCCATGATCGCGGCCTACATCGGCGCCGCCTACTGGTTCACTTCGTCGACATCCTTTGCGAACCCTGCGGCGGCCTTCGGGCGCATGTTCAGCGACAGCTTTGCGGGCATCGCACCGGCGAGCGTGCCGGCATTTGTGCTCTGCGAGGTCGCCGGCGCGCTCCTCGGGTTGGCACTGCACCGGATGCTCTCGGCCCCGACGGACCGGTGAGCGACGCCCGTCGCGCGTGACCGGGTGCGTCGCCTGCGCTACCCGATGTTTGCGATCGGTGAGACCCGCGCCGCCGACAACAGCCTGGGTCCTGGCTAGGCGTTTGCGCAATGGGCACGCTTGCACTGACACGCGTCCACCTGCTCAAAGGAGACAGTTTGCACAGGCGATGCGCGTTGCCGCCGCCGTCAAGTGGGATCAATTCGGGCGCTTTTCCCCAAGGGCCGCACTGCCGAGATTGCCGGCCTGATGCGGGCGGGATTCGACGAATGATCGGAGATTTGAACGGCCCAAAATATCAGATGGTCCGCAACCTGTTTAATAGGTCCTGAGCCTGGTTGAAGTTGCTGTTCGCAACCCAACACTCACTGGGCATCAGCCACGACCGCCGCAAGCCGCTCGCTCGCTACGGCGCTCCCGATGGGCGCGCTTCGCGAGCAGCTTGCTCTACTGAGATACACCGCCAGTGGGGGATAAGACTCAATTCGCTGATGTAACTCCCGGCGCGCGGGGAACGGAAACACTTGTGGTTGCCTTCACCAAGGCCACAAAAGGGCTAGCCAATACGCACTATCCATGATAGGTTACATGTAACTGTTGTGGAGAAAGAGTCATGACAACGGCAGAAGGTGCGAAGTCCACGCGGATGAAGGTGCAGCAGCATCGCGAGCGGTTGCGGGCGCAAGGCTTGCGGCCCATCCAAATTTGGGTGCCGGACGTGCGTGCCGCAGCCTTCAAGGCGCAAGCGCACCAACAGTCGGCGGCGGTGGCCATGAGCGCCCATGCCGCCAAGGATCAGGCCTTCATCGACGCTGTATCCACCTGGGGCGACAAGTGAGGCGCGGCGAGGTCTGGACCGTTTCCGGCGGCAAAGACTATGCGGGCAAGCCACGCCCGGTCGCCATTGTGCAAGACGACAGCTTCGACGCCACGGACTCAATTACCGTCTGCGCCTTCACCACGGACCCAACCGACGCGCCGCTGTTTCGGCTTACGGTGGAGCCGAACGAGCGCAACGGGCTTCTCTCTCCTTCACGGCTCATGGTGGACAAGATCACCACGGTCCCGAAGACCAAGGTCGGGGAACGGATCGGGCGGCTTGACCACGAGGATGTGGTCCGGCTCAATCAGGCGGTGATTGTATTTCTCGGCCTCGCTGTGTCGCCACGGCTTGGTCGGAGAGAAGAATGATGCGTGGGCGCTGCGGCATCGTTCCTGACATCTGGCAGGCTGCACGCACCGCCCCGCTTCCTATTCGATTTCCGCCACCCGCCGCCATACGCAAGTCTTTCTGCGCCGCTGTGCGAGATGGGCTTTGGCGAAGAAAAAGGCTCTTCTTTCAAAGCCCCCGTTCAACGATTCTGGGTGAATGCCCCGCTCGCACCGTCAGCGCCATCCCACCGCATCAGAACAGCTTGAGAGGCTGTTGGGTTCTCCTTGGCCTTTCTCCGGCCGACCGCCAAAGCATGATCTATCGGAATGGATGGTCACCGACGACTGGTCCGATCCTGTTCCGGTCACGCAAGCCGAGATCGAGGTTTTCGAACGCTGGTTCGGCGACCTCTTTGATGACCTGTTCGGGCCGGAACCATGATGTGAGAAGGAGCTGGAGAAACTGGACGATCTCGTCGCCCAGCATCTTGAGAAGCGCCTGCTCGATCCCGCACGGCTTGAAGAGATACTTTCCACTGTCCTTGACCGCAGGCAGGAGCGTTCCGAACGCAAGTCACAGCATATGGCGAAATTGAACAAACGCGCTACCGAAACCGATTTGCGCCTCAAGCGGCTCTATGACGCGATTGAAAGCGGGGTTGCCGGTCTCGACGATCCCGAACTGAAAGACCGCATCGCAGGCCTCAAGGCAACGCGCGACCAAGCCCGCATGGATGCTGACCGGGCCGCAGCAATGCTCGAAGCCGTCAATCAAGAATCCATCACGCCGAAAATGTTCAGCACCTTCGCCAGCATCGCCCGCGAGCGGATGCTCCTAGAGGGCGGTGGCTACCGCCGCGACCACTTGCGCGCGCTGGCACAGCGCGTCGAGGTCGACAATGGCGAAATGCGGATTATGGGATCGAAGTCGCGGCTGCTTCAGACGCTCGTGGCGAACGGGGGCGTAAATGCAGTGCCCACTCAAGGACTGAAATGGCGGAAGGTGTGAGATTCGAACTCACGGATGTCTCGCGACATCGCCGGTTTTCCGTACCTCTATGGCTTTCGCCACCAGGCGGTGACGCTACCTGTTTGGAGGTCTGGACTTTGCCTTCACCCTAGCTTTTACGCCTTAGGCGGGAGCCGTCAAGTCTCTACACGTTCCTGACCCAGGCCAGGCTTCGCTCGGCGTTACCTCGGAAATCCAGGGGCTTCGCCGAATTTGACTCCTTACATCCGATGCGTTTCCCCATCGGCGCTCGATTAAACAAGACCGGTGCATTCAACCGCTCTGCCAACCTTCCGTGTCACAAATTATACCGACAGATCATCGCCCCGGAGGCCCTGTCGCCTGACCCCGCCACTGCGCCCACCCGGAGCCCCCTGCAGACCAAGCCCCAACACTCTACAATGTTGACGGAGCGGCGTCTCCTGGGTCCGGCGGGTTTGTGCCGCGCTACAGCAAGATGCCGAGGGCGGGCGGTCTTGAACCCTGTCTGCCCTGGCCCCACTTGCGAGTAGGGCCACAAACGCGCCAGCGCGAAGCCGTTTTTTTACTTGGAGGACGTTGCTCATGCAACCTGATATCCCCGTAAGCCTTTCCTCACCGTCCCTCGGCCTGTCGCAGAACCGGGTTCTGCGCAATACCTACATGATGCTGGGGATCACCATGATCCCGACGGTCATCGGTGCGCTGCTGGGCGTGAACACCGACTTCAGCTGGATGGCTCTGCATCCCGTCATGGCACCGCTGCTCATGTTAGCGGTGATGATGGGACTGCTGTTTACCGTTTCTCGACTGCGTAATAGCGCGGGCGGCATCGTGGCCCTGCTTGGTTTCACCTTCGTCGCCGGGTGGTTCCTCGGACCCATGCTCCAATACGCGCTGCACCTGCGCAACGGTGGCCAGTTGATCGCCACGGCTGCGGGAGGCACGGGAGCGATCTTCTTTAGCCTCGCGGCCTATGCCACCGTTTCCAAGCGCGATTTCAGCTTCCTGGGCAAATTTCTCTTCATCGGTTTGGTTCTGCTGATGCTGGGGTCCATCGCCAACCTGTTCTTCCAGGTGCCGATCGCCTCGCTGACCATGTCCGCGGTCGCCGTTGTGTTGTTCTCCGGCTATATCCTTTACGACGTGAGCAACGTCGTGCGGGGCGGGGAAACCAACTACCTGATGGCCACGGTCAGCATCTACCTGGACATCTACAATCTGTTCATCAACCTGCTCAACCTGCTCATGGCCTTCTCGGGCGAGCGCGACTGAAAGCTCGTACCCGCCGGGCGGCGCCCGCTGCCCGGCGTGCCCTCCCCTCGTTCAGTGGGCCTCGCGCGTGAAATGGGCGATGGATTCCACATGCGAGGTGTGGGGGAACATGTTCACGACTCCAGCGGCACGTAGGCGGTAGCCTTTCTCGCGCACCAGGATGCCTGCGTCGCGCGCCAGGGTGGCGGGACTGCAGGACACGTAGACGATTCGGCTAGGCCCGCTGGCCGGTAGTGCTTCCACCAGGGACTGTGCGCCATCGCGCGGCGGGTCGATCAGCAGACCGTCCACACGCCCCAGGCGGCGCAACGCTTGGTCCACGTCCTTGAACAGGTCGGCGGCGAAGAACTGCGCCCGATGGGCAAGGCCATTGCGCAGGGCGTTTGAGGTTGCTCGCGCCACCAGGCCCGCCGCCCCCTCCACCCCCACGACGTCAGCCCCGCGCGAGGCAAGCGCCAGCGTGAAATTCCCCAAGCCGCAGAATAGATCTGCGATGCGCTCCCCGGGACGCGGACCGAGCAGGGACACGGCACGGCGCACGAGGACTTGGTTGACGCCTGGATTGACCTGGGTGAACTCCTGCGGGCCAAACTCCAATTCCAGGCCGAAGTCCGGCAGGCTGTAGGTCAGTGGCGGGCCCTCGCCCAGCAACGGGACGAGGGTATCGGGGCCGCCGGTCTGCAAGCGCACATCGAGGTCCCACTGGCGCGCGAAGGCCTCCATTTGGCTCCGATCCGCGGGCGTCGGCGAATCGAGTACCCGCAACACGAGGACGAGGCGGCGCTCTCCCACCGCCACCTCCACCTGGGGCAGGCGGTCGGCGATGCTGAGCCCGCTCAGCAACTCGCGCAACGGCCCAATGAGCGCGGACACGCGCGCGGGCAACACGTGGCAGGAACCCATGTCGGCGATGAAATGCGTGTGCCGCTCGCGGAACCCCACCAGTGCGCCGCCCTTGCGCACGACGTGCCTCACCGACAAGCGGGCGCGGTGGCGGTAGCCCTGGGTAGGACCGTGGATGGGTGAGAGCAGCGTATCGGGGGAGACCTTGCCCAGGCGTCCCAGACAGTCCTCCAGCACGCGCTGCTTCGCCGCCACCTGGGCCCGCGGCTCCAGGTGCTGCATGCTGCACCCCCCGCACACCCCAAAGTGGGCGCAGGGCGGTTGCGCACGGTAGGAGGCGGCGCGGATGACCCGTTGGACCTCGGCCAGGTCGAAGCTGGGCTTGCGGCGATAGATTCGCGCCTGCACGTGCTCCCCGGGCAACCCGCCTTCTACGAACACCACCTTGCCGTCCCGACGGGCCACGCCGCGGCCCTCCTGATCCAGGGACTCGATGTCCAGCAGCGCCTCAGTTGCCACGGGGTGACTCGGCCCAGGCGGCCAGGAATTCTTGCCAGTGAGGCGCGCCCGGATGTTGCAGATGGCTTCGCAGCAGAGCCTTCTCCTCCTCCAGGCGGGCAGGGTCGAGGTGGCCGCGTAGGCGCTCGAAGGCCAGGTAGATCAGATAGGTGTTCACCACATCGGTCTCACAGTAATTCCGAATGCGCTCGATACCGCCGTCAAGGTTCGCCGACCAGACCTCGGAGCCGTCCATTCCTAATTTCCCCGGGAAACCCAGCATCTGGGCCACCTCGTTGAGCGGTGCAGTGGCACGCCCCTGGAAACTCGCCAGGAGGTTCATGAGGTCCAGGTGCCGCGAATGATATCGGCCGAGGTAGTTGTTCCACCTGAACTCCCGGTCGTCATCGCCCTGGTCCCAGTAGCGTCGCGCTTGCACGCCGCCCAAGAGGGCCCGGTAGTGGAGGACCGGAAGATCGAAGCCGCTGCCATTCCAGGACACCAGTTGCGGGGTGTACTTGTCGATCCCGTCGAAAAACCGTTGCACCAGCACCGACTCCGGCTCGCCGGGTTCACCCAGCGACCAGACCTTGAGGCCACTGCGGTCCCGCAGAAGGCAGGAGATCGCCACGACCTGCTGCAGGTGGTGCGGCAGAAAATCGCTCCCGGTGGCTAGGCGACGCCGACGGAACGCGAGTTCGCAGGCCTCGTGGTCGGTGAGTTCCGGGGCAAACCCCCAGAGGGGTCGGATGGCCCGCAGGTCGGGGACGGTCTCAATATCAAAAACCAGCAGCGGGATCATGGCAGGTCACGGTAACGAAGGCGGTGCGGACGCACCGGATAGCCTTGGGTGGGCAGGCTAGCGGGGTATGATTCTAGCCTATCGTCCGGCCGGGCGGCGCAGCGCAGGGCACGATTCCTGCTGCAGCCGCCGGAAGAGCCCCAGAGCCCCCCCGAGGAGACCCCCGCGATGCCCAACGATGCCACCCCGCTCGACGCGCCGGAGCAGATTACCTTTCCGCCCTACCTAGTCAATGACAGGCTGCGCACCTTTATTCGCGAAACGGTGGAATTGACCCGCCCCGCGGCGGTGGTGTTCTGTGACGGCTCCCTGGCGGAATACGACCGCTTGTGTCAGGACTTGGTGGATCGCGGTACTTTCCTCCGTTTGAACCCGTTGCTACGGCCCCGCAGTTTCCTGGCACGGTCCGACCCCGGTGATGTCGCTCGTGTGGAAGACCGGACCTACATCTGTACCACCGATCCCCTGGACGCGGGCCCCACCAATAACTGGGTCGAACCGGAACAGATGCGCCAAACCCTGCGTGGACTGTTTCGTGGCTGTATGCGCGGGCGCACGCTGTACGTGGTCCCATTCAGCATGGGCCCGCTGGACTCCCCCCTGGCGCAGCTTGGCGTGGAACTAACCGACTCGGCCTACGTGGCGGACGGCATGCGCTTGATGACCCGGATGGGACGGGAGGTGGTGGAGGCTCTGGGCCACGACGGCGCGTTCGTGCCCTGCCTGCACTCCGTGGGCGCCCCGCTCGCCCGGGGCGAGCCAGATGTCGCCTGGCCCTGTAACGCTGACGACAAGTACATCGTGCACTTCCCCGAGGACCCCTCCATCTGGTCTTACGGCAGCGGCTACGGCGGCAACGCGCTACTGGGCAAAAAATGCCTGGCCCTGCGCATCGCCTCGGTGTTGGGTCGGCGCGAAGGCTGGCTAGCCGAGCATATGCTGATCCTGGGCGTGGAGGCGCCCGATGGGCACAAGTCTTTCGTGGCCGCAGCGTTCCCCAGTGCTTGCGGAAAGACGAATTTCGCCATGCTGATACCGCCACAGCGCCTCTCGGACTGGAAGGTCACGACCATCGGCGACGATATCGCCTGGATCAAACCCGGACCCGACGGACGGCTCCGCGCGATCAACCCAGAGTTCGGCTTCTTCGGGGTGGCCCCCGGTACCTCGCTGCGCTCCAACCCCAACGCAATGGCCATGCTGGCCAGCGACTGCATCTTCACCAACGTGGCGCTGACGCCTGATGGCGATGTCTGGTGGGAGGACATGACCGAGACGCCACCGCCAGCCCTGCTGGACTGGCGCGGCGAGCCCTGGACACCGGACAGTGGCCGCAAGGCCGCCCACCCCAATGCGCGCTTCACCCTGCCCCTGCAGCGCAGCGCCTGCTTGGATCCCCGCTGGGATGACCCGGCGGGGGTCCCCATCGACGCCTTCATCTTCGGCGGACGCCGCAGCGACATGATGCCCCTGGTGGTCGAAGCGGAGGGCTGGACCGAGGGCGTTTACCTGGCAGCGACGCTGGGCTCCGAAACGACCGCTGCAGCCACGGCGAAAGTGGGGCAAGTGCGCCGCGATCCCTTTGCCATGCTGCCCTTCTGCGGCTACCACATGGGGGATTATTTCGCGCACTGGCTTCGCCAGCGAGAAGGGCTCGCCCAGGTGCCGCGCATCTTCGGTGTGAACTGGTTCCGCAAGGATCCCACTGGCCGGTTCCTGTGGCCCGGCTATCGAGAAAACCTCCGCGTCTTGGCCTGGATCGTCGATCGCTGCCGCAACCGCGCCCAGGGCTCGAACGGCCCGCTGGGCGTGGAGCCCCGCTACGAGGATTTATGCTGGGACGGTCTGGAGGAGGTGACGCCGGCGCAATTCGAGCAAATGATGGACATTGACCGGGAGGCCTGGCTGGCCGAGGTGGCGGCCCACGGCGAACTCTTCGCGCAGTTGGGGGCACGGCTACCCGAGGAACTGGCGAGCCGGCGAGTAGCGCTGCGAACTGCGCTCACCGCTGCGCCCGCACACTGGGTACCCGGGGATGCCTGACCCGGACCTCGCACTGGGCTAGGATAGGGGCATGGAATCCTGGTTGACCGTAGTGGTGCCGTTAATGGGCGCGCTCCTGGCGGGCAGCCTCGTCGGACTCGAGCGCAGCTTTCGCGGCCGCGCAGCCGGCATGCGAACCTACGCGCTCGTCTGCCTTACCTCGAGCATGCTCATGCTTCTGGGACGTCAGGCCCTGGGCGCGGTTCCTCCGTCCTTCCAACTGAGCCAGGTGGTGCAGGGGATCATGACGGGTGTCGGATTCCTGGGTGCTGGCGTAATCTTCCGGGAGGGGTTCTCGGTGCGGGGGCTCACCACGGCAGCCTCCATCTGGACCACTGCAGGGCTCGGCGTGTTGATCGGCCTCGGACTCTGGGCGCCCGCCCTACTCGGCACTCTGGCCACCCTTGGCGTGCTCTCGGGGTTTCGCTACCTGGAACGCTGCCTGCCCCAGGAGACTTATGCTCAGCTCCTGCTGCGCTTCGCGCGCCCGGGTTTCCCGGACGAGGGCCACGCGCGCGCGCTGGTCATCGCTCAGGGCTTTACCGTGGTGGAGATTTCCTACCGCGTGGGCGGCGGCGGAACACACTTCGAGTACCGCATGACACTGTTCACACTGGACCGGACCAGCCTGGGTCGACTGGCGGCCAAGCTGGCTGCCTCGCCCGCCGTGCTGGAATTCCGCCTAGAGCCTAAGGTCGAGTAGCGATCAGGCCCCAAAAACCCCTGTGGACAGGTAACGGTCGCCGCGATCGCACACGATGGACACGATGACCGCGTCCTTGAGCTCTTCGCACAGCTGCATCGCCGCCCACAGGGCACCGCCGGCGGACACGCCGCAGAACACGCCCTCGGCCGTGGCCGCGAGGCGCATGGTCCGCTCGGCATCGCCTTGGGTGACCTCGATCTGACGGTCCACCCGAGCGGGTTCGTAGATCTTTGGCAGATAGGCCTCAGGCCACTTCCGGATGCCGGGTATCTGGGCGCCGGGAGCCGGCTGGCAACCGACGATCTGCACCGCCGGGTTCACCTCCTTCAAGAAGCGCGAACAGCCCATGATGGTCCCGGTGGTGCCCATGCTGCTCACTAGGTGCGTGAGGGTGCCGGCGGTATCGCGCCAGATCTCCGGTCCGGTTCCCTCATAGTGGGCCAGGGGATTGTCGGGGTTCGCGAATTGGTCCAGGATCACGCCCTCACCGCGCGCGCGCATGTGCTCGGCCACATCCCGGGCGGCCTCCATGCCACCGCTGGCCGGTGTCAGCACGAACTGCGCGCCGAAGGCTGCCATGCTTTGGCGCCGTTCCACCGAGAGGTGCTCGGGCATCACCAGGATCATGCGGTAGCCACGTAGGGCGGCCACCATCGCCAACGCAATGCCGGTGTTCCCGCTTGTGGGCTCGATCAGGGTGTCGCCCGGGCGGATCTCGCCGCGCCGCTCGGCGCCGAGGATCATGGACAGGGCTGGCCGATCCTTTACCGAGCCCGCCGGGTTGTTCCCCTCCATTTTGCCAAGAATGCGGTTGCCATTCTTGCGTCCCAGCCGCTTGAACTCCACCAGTGGGGTGTTGCCGATGAAGGACTCCAGCGAGGCCGGGCCCAGCAACGCGGCACTCATGCTGCGCGCTCCGAGGACTGCAGATACGTCACATACTCAGCCACGCCGCGGGCAACAGGACGCAGGGCGGGGGCGTAGCCCGCGCGGCGCAGCTGTCCCAGGTCGGCCTGGGTGAAGCTTTGATAATTCTGGCGCAGCCCCTCGGGGAAAGCGACATATTCGATGTGACCCTCGGCTACAGCCTCCTCCAGGGCGAGGGCAGGCTCGCCGCGGGCTTGGCGCACGGCCCCGATGACGGCCAGGGCCATTTCGTTGTAACTGGCGGCCGCACCGGTGCCCACATTGAAGATGCCCGAGGCTAGCGGGTTGTCCAGAAAGTGCAGGAGGATCTTGACCACGTCGGCCACGCTCACAAAGTCGCGGCGCTGCTCGCCGGGCCCGTAGCCGCCACTGCCCTCGAACAGCCGCAGCCGGCCCGTGCTCTGGTATTGCTTAAAGAAATGCATCACCACGGAGGCCATGGATCCCTTGTGCGCTTCGCGCGGCCCGTAGACGTTGAAATAGCGCAGACCAACCACCTGGGCGGTGTTCTCCTGCGAGTGACCACGGACCCACTGGTCGAACAGCGCCTTGGAATAGCCGTAGACGTTGAGCGGGATCTCGTTGCGCGGGTCCTCCAGGAACACCTGACCTGCGCCGTAAACAGCGGCCGAGGAGGCGTAGAGGAAGGGCACCTCCTCCGCTTGGCAGAAGGTGAGCAACTCCACGGAGTACCGGTAGTTGTTCTCCATCATGTACCGGCCGTTGGCCTCCCGCGTATCGGAGCACGCGCCCTGATGAAAGATGGCATCCACCTCGCCGTCGAAGGACCCGGAGGACACGAGGCGCATAAAGTCCTCCTTGTCCAAGTAGTCGGCGATGGTGCAATCAGCCAGGTTGCGGAATTTTTCACCGCGGGTGAGGTTATCGACGGCAATGATGTCGTATTCACCGCGGTCGTTGAGCGCCCGCACCAAGTTCGATCCGATGAACCCGGCCGCGCCGGTTACGATGAGTGGCACACCCTGCTCCTTCAGCCAAATAGTTCTTCGCGGTGAACAACCGCAGTGCCCAGCTTGCCCACGACGATACCCGCTGCCCGGTTGGCCAAGGCCACCGCGCGCGGCCAGTCCTCGCCGGCCGCCAGCGTCACGCCGAGTGTACTGATAACGGTGTCGCCGGCGCCGCTCACGTCGTAGACCTCCTTCGCCTGGGTGGGTACGTGCAGCACCTCGCCCGCCCGAAACAGCGTCATTCCTTCCTCGCTGCGCGTTACGAGCAACGCCTCCAGCCCGAGGTCGACGCGCAGCCGCTGGGCCTTGTCCCGCAGTTGCTCCTCGCTGGCCCAGGCGCCGGCCACCTGCCGGAACTCCGTTAGGTTGGGCGTGAGCGCCGTGGCGCCGCGGTAGATCTCGTAATCATCGCCCTTGGGATCCACGAGCACGACACAGCCCGCCGCGCGCGCGCTCGCGATCATCTGCGCCACGCGGGCGAGCCCGCCCTTGCCGTAATCGGACAGGATCACCAAGGGGCGTCCCTCGAGGCTGGCCTGGTAGCCCGCCCATTGGGCCTCCAGTGCCGACGCAGCCGGGGGATCCTCGAAGTCAATACGCAGCAGTTGTTGTTGGCGGCCGATGACCCTGAGCTTGACCGTCGTGGTCAGCGAGTGATCGGGCGTAAGCATGGCCTCGACCCCGGCCTCGCGCAGCATACTGCTCAGCCGCTCGCCGGCCTCGTCGGCCCCGACCACAGCAAGGAGTTGCACCCGCGCGCCCAGGGCTGCAGCGTTGCGCGCGACGTTGGCCGCACCGCCCGGACGCTCCTCCTGGCGCCGGACCCGCACCACAGGCACGGGCGCCTCGGGCGAGATGCGGCTCACTTCGCCGAACCAATAGCGGTCCAGCATGACGTCCCCGGCCACGAGCACCTGGGCCCCGGACCAGTCCGCCTCCGCTGCCGAAGCGCCCATCAGGCCCCTGACGCCGTCACGGACGACCGATGGCGAAATACTGCAACCCCGCCGCGCGCACTTGCGCGGGCTCGTAGAGATTACGCCCGTCGAAGATCATGGGAACCTTCAGGCGCGCGCGAATCTCCGCGAAATCGGGGCTACGGAAGGCCTTCCACTCGGTCACGATGGCCAGAACGTCTGCGCCTTCGAGCGCGCCCAGGGGCGAGTCGGCGAAACTGATCCCCGGCTGCCCGTCATAGATGCGGTGCGCTTCTTCCATCGCCACGGGGTCGTAGGCCCGGACAGTGCCACCGGCCTCGAGGATCGCATCGATCAACACGCGGCTGGGCGCTTCGCGCATGTCATCGGTGTTGGGCTTGAAGGACAGTCCCCAGAGCGCGACACAACGCCCATTGAGGTCGCTGCCGAGCTCGCGCATGATCTTCTCCGGCACGACGAGCTTCTGACGATCGTTCACCTGCGCCACCGCGTCGAGGATGCGCAGGTTTTCGCCCAAGCCGCGCGCGGTGCGCTGCAGCGCGCTCACGTCCTTGGGAAAGCAAGAGCCGCCGTAACCGCCGCCGGCGTAAAGGAAGTGGTAGCCGATGCGCGGATCAGCGCCGATACCGCGGCGCACGTGCTCGATGTCCGCGCCCAACCGCTCGGCCAGGAGCGCCAATTCATTCATGAAGGAAATGCGCGTGGCCAGCATGGCGTTGGCGGCATACTTGGTCAACTCCGCCGACTTCACGTCCATGATCAGCATGCGCTCGTGGTTGCGCTGGAAGGGTGCGTAGAGCGCGCGCATGAGCTTGGTGGCCTCTTCGTCATCCGCGCCGATGACGATTCGGTCGGGCTTCATGAAATCCTCGACCGCCGCTCCCTCCTTGAGGAACTCAGGGTTGGAGACGACGCTAAACCCGATGTCCACGCCACGCCGGGCCTGCTCTTCGGCGATCGCCGCTCGCACTCGGTCGGCGGTGCCCACAGGCACGGTGGATTTGTCGACCACCACCCGGTACTCGCTCATCTCCCGCCCGATCCCTCGGGCCGCAGCCACCACATACTGAAGATCGGCGGAGCCGTCCTCGTCGGGCGGGGTGCCCACGGCGATCACCTGGATCTGCCCATGGGCGACACTGGTGGCCAAGTCGGTGGTGAACTGCAAGCGGCCTGCCGCGGCATTGGCACGCACCAATTGTTCAAGGCCAGGCTCATAGATCGGGATCTCGCCAGCCTTCAGCCGCTCGATCTTGCGCTCATCCACGTCCAAACACATGACGTCATTGCCGAGATCGGCCAGGCAGGCGCCCGAGACCAACCCCACATATCCCGTTCCAACGATGGTTACTTTCACGGCTATCCTTAAATCAGCGATCCCCCAGGCATTATCCCATAGGTGCATGCGGGGACGGGGCTTAGAGGCTTTGCGTCCGAGTTCTCAGCCCTTCATTTCGGTGAGGATGGAGCGTAGCGCAGCCAGCGGATCCTGCGCGCGCGTAATTGGCCTCCCCACCACGAGGTGGCTAGCACCCAGGGCAAGCGCCTGCGCGGGGGTAGCCACGCGCCGCTGGTCGTTGCTCGCAGCATCCGCAGGACGGACGCCCGGGGTCACCCGAAGGAACTGCGCGCCAAAACGATCGCGCATCTGTGCCGCCTCCCAAGCCGAACAGACCACGCCGTGCAGCCCACTCTCGTTGGCCAAACCGGCGAGCCGTAGCGCCGCCTCGGTGAGCGGCCCGGCCAAGCCCAGGGGCGCCAGGTCAGCCTCGCCGTGACTGGTGAGCACGGTCACCGCAATCAACCGGGGCGCATCCCCGGCGCTACCTAGGGCGCTCGCGGCGGCCTGCATCATGGCTGAGCCACCGAGGGCGTGCACATTCACCATCCACACGCCCAGTCGAGCAGCCGCGCGAGTTGCCTGAGCCACGGTCTCCGGAATGTCGTGGAACTTGAGGTCCAGGAACACGCTGAAACCCGCCGATACCAGTTGTTCCACCAGCGCCGGGCCAGCTGCAGTGAACAGTTCCTTACCCACTTTGAGTCGGCAGAGTTCGGGGGAGAGCTTCCGGGCCAGGGCAAGCGCGGGCGGTGCCTCCGGGAAATCCAAGGCAACGATCAGTGCGGGTTCGGTCATGGCGTGAGATCTCGCTCGTCGGCGCGGCGGGGAGGGAAGGTCTCCCAGCCACGACAGGCTGGGCAGTGCCAGTAGAAGTTGCGGGCGCGAAACCCGCAGGTCTCGCAACGGTACAAAGCAAGTGAGCGCGTCCGCGCGCGCACGAGGTCACGAATGAGTTCCAGGTCGGCCCGGCGCTCGGCGGGCACTTCGAGAACCTGGGCCTCGAGCAGTTTGTCCAGGGCGAGCAGCGTCGGCGTTCGATGCAGTTCGTCGCGCACGAGTCGGTTAGCCGCTGCCGGGCCCTCGGCCTCCAGGACCGCGTCGAAGGTGGTGTTCATGAGATCAAGCGAAGGGTAGCGTTCCAGGAACCCGCGTAGCAAAGCGAGTCCCTCGGGCGCGCGACCGTCCTCACGGTAGGCCGATAGCAGCCGCTCCCCGACCAGGGGCAGGTAAGCGGGACTTTGCGCCTCCACGCGACGCCAGGCTTCGATGGCGGCGGCGCGCTTGCCGGCCCCCCGCTCCACATCGCCCAGCAAAATGTTGGCCCGCGCGCACTTGTGGTTCACTTCCAGCGCGCGGCCCAGGCATTGGCGGGCCTGTTCCGGCCGGCTCGCAGCCAATTCGACCTGGGCGAGTTCGCAATGGAAGTGGGCGATTTCGCGGGCGCTCACCCTGCCAGCGATGTGGTCCGCCTTCTGGGAGGCCTCGATGGCCTTCTCCCAGTCTTTCTCCTGCTCATAGATTTCCAGCAGGAACTTCAGTGCGGCCTGCTCGTGTAGCGTGCCCTCGAGTTCCAGGAAATTCGCCTCAGCGCGATCGAGCAGACCCGCCTTGAGATAGTCCTGCCCCAGTTCAAAGATCGCCAGCAGGCGCTGATCGGCCGCCAAGTCCGCACGGCTGGCCAAGTTCTGGTGCATCCGGATGGCCCGCTCAACCTCTCCGCGACGGCGGAAGAGATTGCCCAACGCGAAATGCAACTCGACCGTCTGCGGGTCGATCTTCACCACTTCGATGAATGCTTCGATGGCCTTGTCGGGCTGGTGATTGATGAGGAAGTTCAGCCCGCGGAAGTAGGACGAGGGGAGCGCCCGCGACTCGGTGAGCAACTGTTTGATGTCGATGCGCGCAGCGAGCCAGCCCAGCCCGAAGAACAGCGGGAAACCGATCAGCCACCAGAGTTCAAATTCAATGGCCACGGGCTCGCCCCCCGGGATGCGGTGGCCGACCCGGGGTCAACCCAGACGCTCGTCAGGCGCTGGCGCCGTGGCGCCAGCAGCGAGGCTGCTGCGCAGGGTAGCCATCTCGCGCTGCAATGCGAGAATGCGCTGGCGCTGGCGGTAAACCCAACTCAGACAAGCGAGCACGCCGAGTACGGCCCCAGCACAGGTCATGATGAAGAGGACGAGGACGAGCGGGGCGCGCCACTCGCCGCCCAGGAGCAGCCTCACGGTCACCATTTCCGTGTTCTTCAGCGCGAAGCCTAGAAGCACCAGGAACAATAGGCCTCGAAGAATCCAGCCAAGGAATCTCATCACGCCTCTTCCAGTGCAATGACCAGCGCGTTATTCGGGATTGTTCGAGTCCACCCGCTCACGCAGTTCCTTCCCCGCCTTGAAGTGCGGCACGTATTTCGCGGGAACCTGCACCTTCTCGCCGGATTTGGGGTTGCGCCCGACGCGCGGAGGCCGATAGTTCAGCCCAAAGCTACCAAAGCCCCGGATCTCTATACGGCTTCCCTGCGCAAGGCTCTTGGACATGGCATCCAAGATCATGCGCACGGCAAGCTCAGCATCGCTCGCGATGAGCTGCGGGAAATGCGCCGCAAGACGGGAAATGAGCTCCGACTTGGTCATGCTCACCCCTTGTGCAAGCCGCACCCGATCACCGGGTGCGCATGTTTGCCGTGCGCGCCCCTAGGACGGGCGGGCCCTGCCCCCAAAGACCAGCTCACCGCCTCACCTCACTGAGAAGAGCTCTTGGTATCGAGCTTGGCCTTGAGCAGCGCCCCGAGGCTCGTGGTACCCGCCCCAACCGGTGCCTCGGCCGCGTGGCGGCTGATGGCCTCGCTCTCCTCGGCAACGCTCTTGGCTTTGATGGAGAGGTTGATCGTCCGGTTCTTGCGATCGATATTGATGATCATTGCCTCGACGGCGTCACCTTCCTTCAAGTTCTGGCGGATGTCCTCGACGCGATCCCGGGAAACCTCGGACGCGCGCAGATAGCCTTCGATCTCTCCCATCAGGGTGATCACGGCGCCCTTGGCGTCGATGGTCTTCACCGTGCCGTCGACCAGGGCCCCTTTCTCGTGGCTGGCCAGGTAGTTGGTGAAGGGGTCACCCTCGAGTTGCTTGATGCCCAGCGAGATGCGCTCGCGCTCCACATCGATGGCGATGACCACGGCTTCCACCTCGTCGCCCTTCTTATACTGACGCACAGCCTCTTCACCGGGCATGTTCCAGGACAAGTCGGACAGGTGGACCAAGCCGTCGATGCCGCCCGGCAGGCCGATGAAGACGCCGAAGTCGGTGATGGACTTGATCTGGCCCCGCACCTTCTCGTTCTTCTTATAGTTCGTGGAGAATTCTTCCCAGGGGTTGGCCATGCACTGCTTCATGCCCAGGGAAATGCGGCGGCGGTCCTCGTCGATTTCGAGGATCATGACCTCCACTTCGTCTCCCACCTGAACCACGCGGGAGGGATGCACGTTCTTGTTGGTCCAGTCCATCTCGGACACGTGAACCAGGCCTTCGATGCCCTGCTCAATCTCCACGAAGGCACCGTAGTCGGTGATGTTGCTGACCTTGCCGAAGAGGCGGGTGCCCGAGGGGTAGCGGCGCGTGAGGCCGACCCAGGGATCCTCGCCCAACTGCTTCAGACCCAGGGAAACGCGGTTCTTCTCCTGGTCGAACTTCAGCACCTTCGCTTCTACCTCGTCGCCGACAGCAAGCACTTCGGACGGGTGCTTTACCCGGCGCCAAGCGAGGTCGGTAATGTGCAGCAGGCCATCGATCCCGCCCAGGTCCACGAAGGCGCCGTAGTCGGTGATGTTCTTGACGATGCCCTTGACGACTGCGCCTTCCTGCAGACTCGACAGCAGAGCCTCGCGCTCGGCGCCCTGGGTCTGCTCCAGCACGGCGCGACGGGACACGACCACGTTGTTGCGCTTGCGGTCGAGCTTGATGACCTTGAAATCGAGTTCCTTGCCCTCGAAGGGGTTAGTGTCCTTGACCGGGCGCAGGTCCACGAGCGATCCGGGCAGGAAAGCCCGGATTCCATTGATCATGACCGTCAGGCCGCCCTTGACCTTGCCGTTGACCACGCCCTGCACCACGGCCCCTTCCTCCAGCGCCGCCTCAAGTTCGTGCCAAGCCGCGAGCCGCTTGGCCTTCTCGCGGGAGAGGCGGGTCTCACCATAGCCGTCTTCCAGCGCCTCGATGGCCACCTTCACGAAGTCGCCAATGGCCACTTCGAGCTCGCCGCGATCGCTCTTGAACTCCTCGATGGCGATGTAGCTCTCGGACTTCAGGCCGGCGTTGACCACCACAAAATTCGAATCCATGCGCACCACCTCAGCGGTGATGACTTCGCCGGCGCGCATGACCTTGCGTGAGAGGCTTTCTTCAAACATGGAGGCAAAATCTTCGCCCATTTCCATGGGGCTAGCGCTGGCGATACTCGAGGAAGCGGTTATGGTGGTAGTCACGGAATGGTCAAGCTCACAAAAAAACCGGGCGCAAAGCCCCGGGGCTGGTCAATGATTCGCCACGCCGGAAGGGCCGGGTAGGCCGCTGCCTGCAATGGCGTCGAGGAAACTGAACTCACATTGCACTCGCCTGCCCGTACCAAGCCAGAACTTGGTCCACCGCTGCGCGGACGCCAAGGCCAGTGGTATCGAGCAGGTGCGAGCCCTCACTTCGCATCAGCGGCGCATGCCCACGGCTGGCATCGCGCACGTCGCGTTCGCGGAGGTCCTGCAAAAGGACGGAAAGGCTAGCACACATTCCGTTTTCGATCAACTGCTTATGTCGGCGGCGTGCCCGCTCCTCCGGAGAGGCGGTCAGGTACACCTTGACCCGCGCATCCGGAAAGACCACCGAGCCCATGTCACGCCCGTCGGCCACCAATCCGGGGAAGATCCGAAAGGCGCGCTGCCGCGCCAGGAGTGCGCCGCGTACTTCGGGCACCGCAGCCACCCGCGAGGCCAGCGACGAGACCGCCTCCGTGCGCAACTCGGTATCCACCGGCTCACCGTGCAACAGAACCCCTTCGCTGCGGAACGCGCAGTCCAGATCCTGAGCGATGGCGCCGAGCCCCTGAGCGTCCAGTGCGTCGACACCCTGGCGCTGCGCCGCCACGGCCACGAGGCGGTAGAGGGCACCGCTGTCGAGGAGGTGGAAGCCCAACTCCTCCGCCACCCCTCGGGCCAGCGTCCCCTTGCCCGAGGCGGCAGGGCCGTCGATGGCGATCACGGGTGGCTCGGGTGGGTGCATGGCCGAGGCGCTCAAGCGAGCGCGCGCAGGCCCAGGCCCGCCCGGGCAGCGAGTTCGGCGAAGCCAGGAAAGGACGTGGCCACGTTGGCACAATCGCGTACCGTGATCGGAGCTTGGGCGCGCAGGGCCGCCATGGAAAAGGACATGGCAATGCGATGGTCGCCGTGGCTCCGAATGCCGCCGCCGCCATAGGTGCCGCCGCGAATGCGGATGCCATCGGGCGTGGGGACCGCATCCACCCCCAGCGCAATGAGGCCGTCGGCCATCACGGCGATGCGATCGCTCTCCTTCACGCGCAACTCCTCGGCACCGGTGAGCACGGTTTCGCCCTCTGCATTGGCAGCGGCGACGAAGAGCGCGGGAAATTCATCGATAGCCAGTGGTACCAGCGCTTCGGGGATGACGATGCCACGCAATGGCGCGCTGCGCACCCGCAGATCCGCCACAGGTTCCGCGCCCACCGAGCGCTCGTTGCTCAGGGTGATGTCGGCGCCCATTAGACGCAGGATCTCGATCACGCCGTTGCGGGTGGGATTGATACCCACCTGCTCGAGCACGAGGTCCGACCCCGGCGCGATACTCGCACCTACCAAGAAGAAGGCGGCCGAGGACAAATCTGCGGGCACCTCGATACGGGTGCCACGAAGGCGCCCGCCACCGGCTACGCAGGCGCGGCCGGGAAAGCGCTCCACGGCGTAGCCGAAGGCCTGGAGCATGCGCTCGGTGTGGTCGCGCGTCGGGGCGGGTTCACTCACGCAGGTACGCCCGCTGGCGTAGAGCCCCGCGAGCAGCAGCGCGGACTTCACCTGGGCGCTGGCAACGGGCATATCGTAGTCGATCCCGTGCAGGCCACCACCGCCCTGGATGCGCAGCGGGGGTCGCCCCCCTTCGGCGGTGTCGATGCGCGCGCCCATCAGCGACAGGGGCTGGGAGACGCGCCGCATCGGCCGCGAGCACAGACTCGCGTCGCCGGTCAACTCGGTGGCAAAGGGCTGGGCGCTCAGCAGGCCGGAGAGCAGACGCATGGAGGTCCCCGAGTTGCCGCAGTCGAGCGGACCGGCTGGCGCACGCAAGCCGTGCATGCCTACACCGTGCACGGTGACCCGTCCCTCGTGCGGCCCATCGATGGGAACCCCCATGGCCCGGAAGACGTTCATCGTAGCCAGCGCATCCTCGCCTTCGAGGAAACCGCTCACCTCGGTCACGCCCTCGGCGATGGAGCCCAGCATAATGGACCGGTGGGACACGGACTTGTCTCCGGGCACGCGCACACGTCCACTCAGTGTGCCCCCGGGGCTGATTTCGTAGCGGATCTCGCCCATGTCTCTATCCCTGAAGGTTGCCCGGGCGCTTGGCCTCGCCCGGCAGGTAGCGGGTGCGGGCATCGCGCGCCCGCCCAAAAAGCGCCTCTAGGCCGCTCAAGTCTTCCGCATCAAGCATCGCGGCGACTTGGTCTAGATGCTGCTGGAAGCGGCGAATACCGTTACGCACCTCCGTCCGATTGCTGTCCAGGATGTCGCGCCACATCTCGGGTGAGCTACCGGCAATACGCGTGAAATCCCTAAAGCCAGCCCCGGCAAAGGCGAATAACTCCCGTGCCCCCGACGAGGTGCCGATCATGTCCACCAGGGCAAAGGCCAGGGCGTGGGGCAGGTGGCTCACCAACCCCAGGACCTCATCGTGGCGGGCCGCATCCATGCACGAGACCTCGGCGCCGCAGGCGCGCCAAGCCCCTTCCACCCGCGCTATGGCCGCGGGCGTGTTCTCCGCCAAAGGCGTCAGCACCACGCGGCGACCCTCATAGAGACCGACCGAGGCGGCGTCGACGCCGGAGAGTTCGGCGCCGGCGATCGGATGGGCCGGAACAAAGCAGTCCACGGCGTCGCCAAGCGCGGCCCTGGCCTGTTCGATCACGGTCACCTTGGTACTGCCGGCGTCGGTCACGACGCAGCCCGGGTGCAGGCCAGGCAAAAGTCCTGCAAGCACTTGCCCGGTAAAGGCGACGGGTACCGCCACTAAGATCAGGTCTGCGCGCGCGGCAGCCTGCGCCAGATCGGTCGCCACCTCATCAATGACGCCAAGTTCCAGGGCACGGCGCAGGTTGGCCTCGCCACGGCCCGCGCCACTGACCCGTCGCACCCGACCGGCCTTGCGCAGACCGGCGGCGAAGGACCCACCGATGAGGCCTACGCCCACGACCAGCAGAGACTCGACCAAAGGCTCGGGTTGCGACGGCCCCGGCAGCCCCGGCGCATTCACGCTTGCAGGCAGTCGCGCAGCGCGACCAAGAAGCGTTCATTTTCCTGCGGCAGTCCGATCGACACGCGCAGGTGTTCCGGCATCCCGTAGCCTCCGATCGGCCGCACGATGATGCCGCGCTGAAGAAGGCTCTGGTAGACCTGCTGGGCAGCTCCGGCGCGGAAGGTCACGAAGTTTCCCCGCGACGGGATGTAATCGAGCCCGAGGACCGCAAAGGCTTCCGTGAGCAACTTCATGCCCTGGGCGTTAAGCGCCCGGGACCGCGCGACGAAAGCCTCGTCCGCGAGCGCGGCCACGGCGGCCTGCTGGGCGAGCGAGCCCACATTGAAGGGCTGGCGCACACGATTGAGCAGGTCGGCCACCTCGGGATGGGCGAGCGCATAGCCCACACGCAGCCCGGCCAGCCCGTAGGCCTTGGAAAACGTGCGCGTGAGCACCAAGTTGGGGTACTCACCCAGCCAGGCTAAGGAATCCAGGCGCTCAGCCGGTTCCAGGTACTCGCCATAGGCTTCATCGAGTACGACCAGCACGCGCCGCGGTACGGCCTCGAGCAGCGTGCGCAGGGCGTCAGCGCCGACGAAGGTGCCGGTGGGGTTGTTTGGGTTGGCTATCCACAGCACCCGGGTGTCGGCCTGCACCGCTGCGGCCATAGCCGGCAGGTCATGCCCGTAGTCCCGCGCAGGCACGCTGATGCCGCGCGCCCCGACCGTCTGCGTAGCGAGGGGATAGACAATGAACGCGTGCTGCGAATAGACCGCCGACGTGCTAGGCGCGAGGAACGCGCGGGCTGCTAGATCCAAGACATCGTTGGATCCGTTGCCCAGGACCACCTGGTTCTCGCCGAGCCTATGGTGGGCCGCCAGTGCCGCACGCAGGACGAAGGCGCTGCCGTCGGGATAGCGGCTCAGTTCGTCGAGCCCCTGCGTGAGGGCTTCTAGCGCCTTGGGGCTGGGGCCCATGGGATTCTCGTTGGAGGCCAATTTGATGATTGACGCTTCCGGCAATCCCATCTCCCGCGAGAGTTCCGAGATCGGCTTGCCCGGCTGATAGGGCGCGATGGCGCGGATATAGGCCGGCGTAAGTTCGCAGGGGTCGATCATGAGGGTAGTTGACCTTTCAGACGGCAGCGGGATAGGAGCCAAGGATCTTCAAGAAGGAGGCACGGTCCTCCAACTCGCCCAGTGCGGCGGCCACGGGCGCGTCGTTCTCGTGACCGTCCACGTCCACGAAGAACAGGTACTCCCAGAGACCCTGCCGAGACGGCCTCGACTCCAGGCGCGTCATGCTCACGCCGTGCCGGGCGAAGGGGCCCAGTAGGTCGTGCATGGCACCGGGCCGGTTGCGGGCGGAGACGATGAGCGAGGTCTTGTCACGCCCGGAAGGTGCGGCACCCCGAGGCGAGAGCACCAGGAATCGGGTGATGTTGTTCGGGTGGTCCTCGATGTTCTCGGCGAGCAGCGACAACTGGTATAGGGCAGCGGCCGCGCGCGACCCGAGGCAAGCGCCGGCGTCGTCGCCGGCGGCCCGCTTAGCCCCGTCGGCGTTGCTCGGCACGGCTACGCGCTCAGTGTCGGGCAGGTGCGCGTTGAGCCATCCCTGGCACTGGGCCAAGCTCTGCGCATGGCCGTAGACCCGTGCGATCGCCGCCCAGTCCGTTACCCGGCTCATGAGGCACTGGCGCACCGGCAGCGCCACTTCCCCGCAGATGCGTGCGGCGGTGGTGGTGAGCAGGTCCATGGACCTGCCGACTGCACCCTCGGTAGAGTTCTCCACGGGTACCACGGCAAAGCCCGCCTGTCCGCCTTCCACCGCCCGGAAAGCTTCGTCTATGGAAGCACAGGCTAGCGGGCGGATGGCACTGCCGAAGTGGCGTAGGGCAGCCTCCTCGCTAAAGGTACCCTGTGGGCCAAGGAAGGCCACGGTCAGGCCCTGCTCCAGCGCGCGGCAAGCGGAGATAACCTCGGTGAACAGACGCACGATAGCCGCACCAGGCAGGGGTCCGGGGTTGAGCGCCTGCAACCGGCGCAGTACCTGGGCTTCACGCTCAGGCCGGTACACCGGGGCGCCGCCCTTGAGTTCGCCGATCCGATGGGCCAGCCCGGCGCGCTCGTTGAGCAGTTGCAGCACCTGCTCGTCGACAGCATCGATGCGGGCACGGAGCTCTGCGATGGGATCGCTCACGACAGGGCCTCCTGGACTTTCAAAGCGGGAGATAGCGAACCGAGAGCACGCCCGGGATCGCCGCGAGGCTGCGCAGCACAGGCTCGCCCACCGGACTGTCCACGTCCACCAGCGTATAAGCCATGTCGCGCCGGGACTTATTGAGCATGGTATGGATATTCAGTCCAGCCTGGGCCATGGTTGTGGATATCTGCCCCAACATGTTGGGCACGTTGGAGTTGGCGATGCCGACCCGGAAGGGGGATTCACGTTCCATCAGCACGTCGGGAAAATTGACCGAATTGCGCACGTTTCCGTGTTCCAGGAACTCGCGCAGCTGGTTTGCCACCATGACGGCGCAGTTCTCCTCTGCTTCCCGCGTCGAGGCGCCCAGGTGCGGCAGCGCCACCACGGCAGGGTTGCCACGCAGGCGCGGATCGGGAAAGTCGCATACATAGTTTCCCAGGCGCTTGGCCGCGATGGCGGCGAGCACCGCCTCCACGTCGACCACCGCGTCACGGGAAAAGTTCAGGAGCACCGCCCCATGGCGCAGGAGTTCCAGCCGGGCCGCGCTCGCTAGGTGACGCGTCGCATCGTTGAGCGGCACGTGCAACGTGAGGAACTCGCTGTTGCGGAACACCTCCTCCACGCTGTGGGCTCGGCGCACCTGCGAGGGCAGGCTCCAGGCCGCCTCGACGGTGATGTCCGGGTCGAACCCCAGGACCTTCATGCCCAGCCCGATGGCCGCGTCGGCAACCAGGCAGCCGATGCGCCCAAGGCCGATGATTCCCAGGGTGCGCCCAGTGAGCTCGATGCCAGAGAAGTGCTTCTTCCCCGACTCGACCGCGGTGTCGATGGTATCGCCCTCGGCATCGAGGCTATCGACGAAGCGCAGGGCCGGTGCCAGATGGCGCGAAGCAAGCAGCAATCCGGCCACAACGAGTTCTTTCACGGCGTTGGCGTTAGCGCCCGGGGCATTGAACACGGGCACGCCGCGCGCGCTCATCTGATCTACGGGAATGTTGTTGGTGCCGGCGCCCGCTCGGCCGATGGCCTTCACCGACGGCGGGATCGGCGTGCGGTGCAGGTCCTGGGAACGCACCAGGATGGCATCGGGGGCCTCCACGTGGGGGCCCACCTGAAATTTTTCCGTTGGCAACAGACGCAGGCCCGTGGCGGAGATGGCGTTGATGGTCAGTACACGAAGCCGGTCAGGCATGACGCGCCTCGAATTCAGCCATGAAGCCCGCCAAGGCCTGTACCCCGGCCAGGGGCATGGCGTTGTACAGGGACGCACGCATGCCACCCACCGACCGGTGGCCCTTGAGCTGGAGGAAACCGGCGGCCTCGGCTTCCTTTAGAAACACCGGCTCGAGTTCCGTACGGCGAAGGGTGAAGGGCACGTTCATGCGCGATCGGTCCTCGCGCCGCACCGGATTCACATACAACCCACTGCGATCGATGAGTTCGTAGAGTAACGCCGCTTTGTACGCGTTACGCTCCTCCATGGCGGACACGCCGCCTTGCTCCAGCATCCACTGGAAGGTCAGGCCTGCCATATAGATGGCCCAGGTAGGCGGGGTGTTGTACATGGAGTCGGCTTCGGCGTGCACGGCGTAATCGAGCATTGACGGCGTCCGCGCCGGCGCCTTGCCCAGGAGGTCCTCACGCACGATGACAATGGTAAGCCCGGCGGGGCCGATGTTTTTCTGAGCACCACCGTAGAGCAACCCGAAGCGCTCAATGGGCAATGGGCGCGAGAGCATGTTCGAGGAGATATCGCAGACCAGAGGCACGGCGCCAGCGTCCGGAATCCAATGGAACTCGACGCCGCCGATGGTTTCGTTGGCCGTGTAGTGGACGTAGGCCGCTTCCGCGGACAGCTGCCACTCTGACTGGACCGGGGCGTAGCTGAATTTCTGCGCCTCGCTGCTCGCGGCGACGTTCACGTCACAGTATTTGCGGGCTTCCACGATGGCCTTCTTGGCCCATTCGCCCGTGTGAATGTAATCGGCGCGGCGACGCTCGCCGAGCAGGTTCATGGGAACCATCGCGAACTGCGTCGTTGCCCCACCCTGCAGGAACAGCACTTTGTAGTTCTCCGGCACGGCCAGCAGTGTGCGCAGATCGGCCTCGGCGCGCTCGGCGATGGAGATGAACTCCTTGCCCCGGTGGCTCATCTCCATCACGGACATACCGCTGCCCCGCCAGTCGAGCAGTTCCTCGCGCGCCCGCTCGAGCACGGGTTGCGGGAGGACAGCGGGGCCAGCACTGAAATTATAGATTTTCATGCGTTCGCGGATTCCGTCGGTTCTGGTCTACTCGTCCCCAGGCGTGGGTCCCGCCGAGGCCTCTGGCCCCGCGGACGAATCCTCGCCCTCCTCCTCAATACCGATGTCGCCGGTACTCTCCACGCTCTCCACCACCTTCTCCAGGCCGGCGAGCTTCTCGTCAGCGTCAAGGTTGATCAGCGTCACGCCCTGCGCACTGCGCCCGGTCTCGCGGATCTCGGCCACGCGCGTTCGGATGAGCACGCCGCCGGTGGTGATGAGCATCACCTCATCCTCGGGGCGCACGAGCCGGGCCGCTACCACCTTGCCGTTTCGGGCATTGGTTTGGATGGCGATCATGCCCTGCGAACCCCGGTGATGGCGCGTGTATTCGCCCACGGGAGTGCGCTTGCCGTAGCCGTTCTCGGTCGCAGTGAGGACCATCTGCTCCTCGTCCACCGCCGCCACCAACGAGATGACCGATTGGCCCGGGGCGAGCCGCATCCCGCGCACGCCGCGCGCGCCACGGCCCATGGGTCGAACGTCGCTTTCATTGAAGCGCACCGCCTTCCCGGCGTCGGAGAAGAGCAGCACATCCTGGCTGCCATCGGTAATGGCCACGCCGATGAGGTAATCGCCCTCATCGAGGTCCACAGCAATGATGCCGCTGGCGCGCGGCCGAGAAAAGTCCGACAGGGGTGTCTTCTTGACGGTGCCCTTGGCGGTAGCCATAAAGACGTAGCGCGCGTCGTCGAAGGTCCGCACGGGAACGGCGGCGTTAATCTTCTCGCCGTCGCCCAGTGGCACCATGTTGATCATGGGCCGGCCGCGGCTGTTGCTGCTGCCCGCAGGCACCTCGTAGACCTTGAGCCAGTAGAGCCGCCCACGGCTTGAGAAGCACAGAATGTAGGCGTGCGTGTGCGCGACGAAGAGGTTGTCGATAAAGTCGTCCTCGCGCGTCGCGGCTGCTTGCCGTCCCCGTCCGCCGCGCTTCTGCGCACGATAGTCTGCCAAGGGCTGGGCCTTTATATAGCCCGCGTGGGACAGGGTGACCACCATGTCCGCCGGCGTAATCAGGTCCTCAATATTGACGTCCCCGCCATTGACCTCGATCTCACTGCGGCGAACATCGCCGAATTGGGTGCGAACGCCGTTTAACTCGTCGACCATGATCGCGGTGATGCGCTCCGGGCGGGAGAGGATGTCCAGCAGGTCGGCGATGCGCTCCAGCGCGTCACGGTATTCCCCGACGATCTTGTCCTTTTCGAGGGCGGTGAGGCGCTGCAGTTGCATTTCCAGGATGCGTTGGGCCTGGATTTCGGAGAGACGGTAGCCCTCCGGCCCCAGCCCTAGCCCGGGGGCACTGGCCAGCGCTTCTGCCGCGAGGCCAGGGGCCTGGGAACGCAGCATCTCCTCCACCAAACTCGAGCGCCAGGGACGGGAGAGCAGGTCGCGCTTGGCGTCGGCGGGGGACGGCGAGGCCTTGATAAGCTCGATAATCTCATCGACGTTGGATAGCGCCACGGCTAAGCCTTCGAGGACGTGACCGCGGTCGCGCACTTTACGCAGCTCGTAGACTGTGCGCCGGGTGACCACCTCGCGACGGTGGCGCAGGAACTCCTCAATCAGCTGCTTAAGGTTGAGCAGGCGCGGCTGGCCATCTACCAGGGCAACCATGTTCATGCCAAAGCTGTCCTGGAGCTGCGTTTCCTTGTAGAGGTGGGCCAGCACCACGTCCGGGACCTCGCCGCGCTTCAACTCGATCACCACCCGCATGCCGGACTTGTCCGACTCGTCGCGGAGGTCCGAGATGCCCTCCAGTTTCTTCTCCCGCACCAACTCGCCGATCCGGATGAGCAGATTGGCCTTGTTGACTTGGTAGGGTAGTTCGTCCACCACCAGCGCTTGGCGGTTGCCGCGCTCCAGGTCCTCCACATGCACGCGCGCACGGATGATGACGCGCCCGCGGCCGGTGCGATAGCCTTCGCGCACCCCCTCGGTGCCGTAGATAATTCCTCGGGTGGGGAAGTCAGGGGCCGGGATCCGCTCGATTAGGTCATCGATGGTGAGATCGGGATTGGCGAGTAGCGCCAGGCAGGCTTCCACCACCTCCGAGAGGTTGTGCGGAGGAATGTTGGTCGCCATTCCCACGGCGATCCCGGAGGAACCGTTAATCAGCAGGTTAGGGATCCGGGTGGGCAGGGCCGTGGGCTCCTGCTCCTTGCCGTCATAGTTTGGAACAAAGTCGACCGTTTCCTGATCGATGTCCGCCAGCATCTCTGCGGCGATACGCGACATGCGGCACTCGGTGTAGCGGTAAGCGGCCGGCGCATCCCCGTCCACCGAGCCAAAGTTGCCCTGCCCATCGATGAGCATGTAGCGCATTGAGAAGTCCTGCGCCATGCGCACCAACGCCTCGTAGGTGGCCGAGTCGCCGTGGGGGTGGTACTTGCCCAGGACGTCCCCGACGATACGGGCGCACTTGACGTAGGGCCGATTCCAGGCATTATTCGCTTCATGCATGGCGAACAGGACCCGGCGGTGCACCGGCTTCAAGCCATCGCGCACATCGGGCAGTGCGCGCCCGACAATGACGCTCATGGCGTAGTCGAGATAGGACCGGCGCATCTCCTCTTCAAGGCTGACCGGGAGTGTTTCCTTGGCGAACTGATCGATCATAGGCAATGGGAAATCCGATCTTGAGGTACGCGGGCAGGCCCAGCGGGGCCCCGGGGAGCCTTTCCCCAGCCACAAGACGAGCTAGGATGAAGAAATCCGGAGGTCACCTCGCAGGACGAGGGCGCAGGGGATAAATCGTAAAGTTTACCATGTAGGTGGCCGTACTTACAGCCCTGGGGCATGCGGTGGCGCGTGGGCTAAGCCCGCGCAACCCTTCAAAAAAGGTTCCGAATAGGTCGTTCGTGCTAACATTTCAGTGATATGTTTTGCGGGTGTGTTTTTCGAGGGTCAGACGGCAGGCCCACACCGAACTGAAGCGACTACCTGCGCCACGGGCGCCCGGTGGGCGGGGAAGCCGGAAGTCGGCGCCCCATCTGCGGGTTTGCCGCGGAAGCGGTGCGGATATGCCAATAGATGTGTCCACAGGAGTCATCATGCACTTCCAGTTGAAGAAGACCATCGTCCACTTTTCGGTCCTGACCGCCCTCATTCCTGCCTTGGTCGCCATCGGCGCAGGGCTGCGCGATGGCAGCGGGCAGGCTGTCCGGCTTGGTGCCGGAGGCGGTTGCGTCGGCGACGGGCGGTCCTCCTCCCCTGGTCAAGGGCGCTGCGCCGAACCCGTCGCGAATTCTGGGCCCGCGAATCCGCTCGTCCGGTCACGTACGGCCCCCGTCCCGGCGGCGGTTGCCGCTGCGCCGCGAGAGGGCGTTTTTATCAATTCCGCCTCCACGCTGCTCTCCGCTACTAGTTACCTGCGCGATGCCTTCGGCAGCGCCGTGCGCCTCGGTGCAACCCCAGACTGCTCGACCGATGGTCGGGGCACGGCGTGCAGCCAAGCCCTGGCGAAATCCGACTCCGAGCACGCCGCCACCGTCGTGGCCGCGCAACCCGCGGAGGGCATCATGGTCAACGGCGTGTCGGTCGCTGAGTTGCGTGACGCTACTGCAGCGCCCAAGATCGGCGCTTACGCGTATGACGCTCTGAGCCGCGTGGTCCGCACGGGCGCCCTCGGCGAGTGCGTGAAGACGGGTACCTGGACCCCGGAACTTGCCACGCCGGAATGCCACCCTGAACTCTTTGCCAAGCCGGCCGCAGCCAAAGCACCGGCGGCGGCATCCCCGGTCGCCGCACCAGCGGCAGCGCCGGCGCCTGCTCAAGCCGCGGCGACCGGCGACGACATGGCGCCGAAACCAGCCCCTGCCGGGGAGGATTCCGCCTTGGCGGCGGTACCCGCAGAACAGGCAAGTGAAGGCCGCGCAGGTGAGGACGGCATCATCGCCCACCATATGTACACCGAGGACAACGAGGGCGTGGCACCCGAAGAAGGCATCATCGCCAATCACGTCTACAGCGAGGACGATGACGGCAAGGCGCCCGAGGAAGGCATCATCGCTCACAACCTTTTTAGCGGTGACGACGAGGGTCGACCCGGCGAGGACGGCTTGCTCAGCCAGTCCATCTACAAAGATGAGGAGCAGGGCGGAGCGGCGCCGGACAGCGGGATCATCGCGCACCACATGTTCGGAGAAGAGGCTGAAGCCAGGGCGGGCGACGAAGGTATTATCGCCAACAACCAGTTCACGGACTCGGACGAAGGCAAGCCGTCGGATGACGGGATTGTCGCCAACAACCAGTTCACGCAGGCAGATGACGGTAAGGCGCCTGAAGACGGCATCCTGGCGCAGAACCAATTCGGGGAGGCCGACAACGGCATGCCTGCGGAGGACAAGATCGCGCCGCCCCGGGCAATCGACGAAGAGCCTGCCAAGGCGGCCCCAGCACCTTCCGAACCGCCGAACGCAGGCCCCCGCGAGAGCATAGAGAAGGGCACCCCCATCAAGATCACGCTGGGTGCCGGGACGCTCTTCAAGTTCGACCGGGCCGCACTTCTTCCCAAGGGCAAGGCAGAACTGAATGAACTCGTGGAGCGCCTAGGAGGCGTGCAGTACGACTCAATCGCGCTCGTGGGTTACACCGACCGGATCGGTTCCGTTCGTTACAACAAAGCACTCTCGAAGCGCCGCGCGGCCTCCGTGCAAAAATACCTGCAGCAGAAAGGGGTGAAGAGCGCAATGCTTAAAGCATCGGGGCGCGGAAAGTTGGATCCCGTGACCAAATTGTCGGACTGCAAGAATCTGCGCAAGAGGAAGCTGATCGCCTGCCTACAACCGGATCGCCGGGTCGAGGTCACGGTGCTGGGCTTCAAGCAGCCGAACTAAGACTCGGCTCTTCTCTTTAACCGGAAGCCCTGCTGCTGCAGGGCTTTTTTTTGTGGGGCGCCATGGACAGCTTGCCGGAAACCACCCTGCTGGAACCGCGCTGGATCATACCCGTGGACCCGCCCGGCCAAGTCCTCGAGCAACATAGCGTCGTGCTCAAGGGCAGCGTCATTGATTCGATTCTTCCCTCGCGGGAAGCACTGGCGACGCACCCGCGTGCCCCCAGGGTGGATCTTCCCACCCACGCACTTATCCCCGGCCTAGTCAACCTGCACACGCATGCCGCCATGACCCTGCTGCGCGGCTTGGCGGACGACCTTCCGCTCATGGCTTGGCTGAAGGATCACATCTGGCCGGCGGAGGCGCAACACGTCGCACCGGAGTTTGTCTACGACGGCAGTCTGTTGGCCTGCGCGGAGATGCTGCGTGGGGGGGTGACTTGTTTCAACGACATGTATTTCTTCCCCGAGGAGACGGCTCGGGCCGCCCACGAAGCGGGCATGCGAGGCTGCGTGGGGATCATCTGCGTGGACTTTCCCACCAGCTATGCCGCAGATGCAGACGACTATCTGCAGAAGGGCCTCACTGCCCGGGATCAGTGGACAGGGGAACCCCTGCTCTCCTTCTGCATGGCGCCGCACGCGCCCTATACCGTGGGCGATGCCACCTTCCGAAAAATCCTTACCTACGCCGAAGAATTGGATGTGCCGGTCACCGTCCACCTGCATGAGACGCGTGACGAGATCGAGGAAAGCCTCAAACGGTTCGGTGTGCGGCCGATCGAGCGATTGCATCGTTTGGGGCTGCTCTCGCCGTCGCTGATTGCTGTCCACGCCGTGCACTTGACCGAGGCGGAGATCGTTCTGCTGAGCGAGACTGGCTGTCACGTGGCGCACTGCCCCTCCTCTAACCTGAAACTCGGCTCCGGCATTGCACCGGTCGCGCGGATGCTGGAGCGGGGTGTCACGCTGGGCCTGGGTACCGACGGCAGCGCCAGCAACAACCAGTTGGACCTGATGGGAGAGATGCGCCTCGCTGCCCTACTGGCGAAGGGAGCTTCGGGCAGGCCGGAGGTACTACCAGCCGCCCAGGTGCTTTGCGCAGCCACGTTGGCTTCCGCGCGCGCGCTGGGCCTCGACCATCTCATCGGTTCCATCACCCCGGGCAAACGGGCCGATCTCACCGCCGTGAACCTCGGCGGCCTAGACATGTCTCCCTGTTACGACCCGATCTCGCACCTGGTCTATGCAGCGGGACGCAAGGACGTTTCCCACGTATGGGTCGACGGCCGCCCACGTCTGCGTGATCGGCAACTCCTGGACATGGACACCGTGGAATTGCATCGGAAAGCTCACTTTTGGCAGCAGCGCATCGCCAGGACCTCCGGAGAAAGTCAGTGAATGCAGATCCGCTCGAACTCGACAAATTCAGCCGCCTAGCGAGCCGCTGGTGGGACCCGGACGGGGACTTCCGGCCCTTGCACCAGATCAACCCCCTACGACTGGGCTGGATCCAGGAACGCACGGGCGGACTCGCCGACAAGCGCGTGGTGGACGTGGGCTGTGGTGGCGGCATCCTGGCCGAGAGCATGGCCGGCGCGGGTGCCCAGGTAACGGGCATCGACCTGTCCGAGGCGGCACTCGATGTCGCTCGACTTCACCTGCTGGAGAGTGGCGCGACGGTCGACTACCGGCACGTGGACGCCGAGGTCCTGGCCCAGGAAGCACCCGCATCCTTCGACGTGGTGACCTGCCTCGAGGTCCTGGAGCACGTCCCCGACCCCGCAGCGTACATCCGCACCTGTGCTGGACTGCTCAAACCCGGCGGCGACGCTTTTTTCGCCACCATCAACCGCAACCTGAAATCCTTCCTGTTCGCCATCCTGGGGGCAGAGTATGTCTTGAAGTTGCTTCCTCGCGGCACGCACGAATACGCGCGCTTCGTGCGCCCGGCGGAGCTTGCAGCCGGTTGCCGCACCGGTGGCCTTCAGGTGGCCGCCATGCGTGGCATGCTATACAACCCTCTCACCAAGGTCTTCTCTCTTAGCGACGATTTGGACGTTAACTATCTGCTGCACGCGCGCGCACCGTGATCCGCGCCGTGCTGTTCGACCTCGACGGCACGCTGGCCGACACCGCGCCGGATTTGGTCGGGGCGCTCAACCTGCAACGGGTCTCTCGCGGCCTTGATCCGCTCCCACTGAAGGCGCTGCGGCCCCTGGTGTCACAGGGCGCAAGAGGGTTAATCGGCGCCGGCTTCGGACTGCAGCCGGGCGATAGCGGGTTTTCCGAACTGCGCGACGAGTTTCTGGACCTCTATGCGGCGAACCTGAGCCGCAACAGTCAGCTTTTCTCGGGCGTGGAGGCCTTGCTCGCAGAGCTCGAGCGGCGGGGAATGCCATGGGGCATCGTCACCAACAAACCGGGGCGGTTCACCGAGCCACTGGTTGAAGCACTGGAACTCCACCAGCGCGCCTCCTGTGTCATCAGCGGCGACACCTGCGCTCGGGCCAAGCCCCACCCGGATCCCCTCCTCGAGGCTAGCCGTCAGATTGGCATCCCAGCGCCTGACTGCCTATACCTTGGGGATGACCAGCGCGACGTGGAGGCCAGCCTAGCCGCAGGGATGCTGCCGGTCGTGGCAGGCTATGGCTACCTCGGCGTGGGCCGGCCACCGGAGCAATGGGGTGCCGTGGGCATCATTTCCCACCCGGGGGCCCTGCTCAGCATGCTGGCCTGAGGGGCTGGAAAATCTGGGCGCCGTCGCAACGAAGTGCTAGACTGGGGCTTGTATTGCAGGATGAGGGCCCCGTTTTTGCTCTGTCCTGAGGCAACGTGGGGGGCGACCTGGTCTCGACGTGGGTTGCAAAGCAGCGCAGTGCATACCGAGGGCCGGAAAACCTCGTAAATCCATCCGGAAATCTATAGTCGCCAACGACAATAGCTACGCTCTGGCAGCCTAACGGCCGCTAGACTCTGCTCCAGTTTGTCCCTGGGCTGGGCGGGTAACACCGCAAGCAGAGTCATATACAGGGAATCGTGGACGTATAGGGTTACTTTGTACGTCCCCTAAAACCAAGGTAACTCGCTGAACCTTAGCCTGCCGGTTGGCGGTTGTTCGGTTAAATTAAATAACCTGGCTAAGTATGTAGAGCTGCCTGTAGAGGACTTGCGGACGCGGGTTCGATTCCCGCCGCCTCCACCATTATTTGAAATCCCAACTCTTATCGGTTGGGATTTTTTTTGCCCGTTCCCCCAGTGTTGGCGCGCTTTCCGGCCATTGCCCCGCGCGCGTTGAACTGTGTGCACCGTCGTTTTTGACCCAATCCGGTGCTCTCTGTTTTCTTTTTTCTCTGGTGGTCTCGCGAGCGTGCGCGAGGGCATTTCCTTTGCTGGCGCGGGTTTGGAGCCGGGTGGTTGTGGTTGGCAACTGCTGTAGCAGTTGAGATTGAGAATTGCTGCATGTGGCCGACAATCGGTACGTCTTTTCATTGCTTGGCTAATACCCAGACTTGGCGCAGCATGACGCGATACAACGAGGAGTGCTAATGAAGGACGTGAAGGATGTAATGCCGATTCGGTCCCAGACCGAGTATGAATCGGTGCAGCAGGCGATCGAAACCTTGTCCAAGGATGGGGCTAGCGATGCTCGGGATTGTCGACTGAGGGATCTTAAGCAGCGCGCAGAGGCCTACGAGCAGCGCCAGCGAATTGATCCCGAGAGCTTGCGTGCTTTGGAGGATCTTGTGGATGAGGCCCAGAAGTTAGGGATGGGCTACTGACCGCCTCGAGGTGGTTTCCGGCGCTGGTCCTGATGCGTCACGTCGTCGGCGTGAACACCCGCGTCTGATCGCGCCAGACATTGGGTAAGGGCCGGCGCATTACTTGTTCCAGCACGACGTCTGGCGCCCTGACTAATCTTTCCACGACCTCAGGGGCCACCAGGGTCAGCCGCATTATGCGGCGCACCTGTGTCACGTCTATGCCCTCGGCCTCCGCGATCTCGGCCACGGTGCCAACCCTCTGCTCGTCCAGCAACCGCTGCCAATGATAGGCCAGCCCGAGGGCACGAAGCAGCGCGGTGTCCTGCGTCGACTCGCGGGCCAGCCGCTCTCGGTATGCTTCTGACAAGAATTCCTGCGGCGCGTCGAGCGGCGTAATGACTTGCATCTTGATACCCCGCTTCACCAATGTCCAAGGCACAAAGGTTTCCAGTTGCACGCCGCCTGCCGGGGTCGGCAGTTGATAGGTGACCGGGTCACCCTTGATCCGGCCACGGTGCTTCTTGCTCATGCGTCCTCCTCAAAGCGCTTCAATATCTGCCGCTGCGCTTCCCAGTTCACAGGCAGCGGATTGCGTTGGAACCAGATCAAATTCATCCTGCGTGGCTGCCTCCCATTCATCAACAGATCGATGATGTCTGGCGCGAGCAATGTCAGGCGCATCAGCTCATTGGGCACGGACGGGTGCAGCCCTTCCGCCCGCGCGACATCCGAACCACTTTTCATCACGCCCGTATCCACGAGGTGCTGCCAGTAAAAACCACGTGCGACACCTTCCAGCAGCGTTACGTCATGGACATGGCGGTGGTCAGAGGCAACCCGCCGCGCACCGCGACGGTGGAATGCCAGTGGCACGAAAGTTTCCAGTGAGTCGTCCATCATCCCTCGACCTCCAGCAATTCCGCGCCGATTCCGCGTGGGGCGAACTCGCCGACCAGGCTATTCCAGCCCAGCTCTTGCCATTTCACCTTAATGCCCTGCACCTCGCCAACATGGACGAGGTCGATCCGCTCGATCATCAGATTGGCTATGCGGTGGCGCTCGACCGGGAACAACTGATCCCACACGTTGTTCAGCCTGCCCATCGCCATGACAGTTGTGGCCTCGTCAATCTGAGCCCCATTGCGCTGGATGAACCGCACCACCGACGCGATCGATTCGGGGCTGGTCAGCACAGTCCGAATCTGGGCGATCACCGCAGCCTCGATCTCTGGCGCCGGCAGACGCTCATAACCTTTACCTGGCGCGCCGAATCGGCTCTCGGACTTGGATACGTAGTAGTGGTACTTGCG
>JANXRW010000007.1 GCA_025356655.1 Betaproteobacteria bacterium
CGACTTGGGTGAAGGCGGTCCGGCGGTCCCCAGCGCTGGTGTAGGCGACCCTAGCCGGGGGCGCATTGCGCAACACTGTGGATATCTTCCTGCGATTCGGCATGAGACACGCGCTGCGGAATAAAGTGAGCCCCAACACCATGTCGCCCTTGAACAGAACCAGGGCGTTCAGCTCGCCCTGTGCAGCTTCGACAGCAGCCGCATCGTTGACGGCTTGTGCCGCCTTCAGTCTGTCCTGAGCCGCCTTGTAGCGATGCAGCAGGCGCGACACAACCGGCTCCAACGCACCCGTCAATTCGCTCTGTCTGGCGGTGGCCTTCAGCTCCACCGCCACCATGCGGTCGACCTCGAACTCGTCGTAGTGGCCGGCCGCATCCAGCTTAGGGCGCAGGTCGAACACCAGGTGCGGATCGGTCACGTCCGCCAGCGTCGCGGTCGCGTAGTAGGTCTGGAAGGCCTGCAGCACCTCCTGCGGGTCGTTGACGAAGTCGACGACGTAGGTGGTGGTGTCCTTCAAGCCATGGGCGCCGCGGTAGGCACGATTCAGGCGTGACAGGGTCTGCACCGCCTGGATGCCAGCCAGCCGCTTGTCCACGTACATGCCGCACAGCAGTGGCTGGTCAAAGCCCGTCTGAAACTGGTTGGCCACCAACAGGATCTGGTACTCGTCGGTGCCGAATGCCTCACGCATGTCTCGACCGCGCAGACCGGGATTCAAAGTGGGGCTGGTTTCGGTGAACGGGTCGGGGCCCGAAGTCGGGTCGTTTACCTCGCCCGAGAACGCCACCAGCGTGCCGATCTTGTAGCCCTGGGCCTTGATGTACTTGTCGATGGCCAGTCGCCAGCGCACCACCTCCTGCCGGCTGCTCACCACCACCATCGCCTTGGCGTGGCCGCCGAGCAGGGGCTGCACACTCTCGCGGTAGTGCTCCACCACCACCTGCACCTTCTGGCTGATGTTGTACGGGTGCAGCTTCACCCAGCGCATGATTCCCTTCAGCGCCTCGCTGCGTTCGACCGACTTTTCGTCGTGCTCCTGCCCGTTGTGCGCCAGCCTGAATGCGAGATTGTAGGGCGTGTAGTTCTTCAGCACGTCGAGAATGAAACCCTCCTCGATGGCCTGGCGCATCGAATACACGTGGAAGGGGGCAGGCAGGTTGTCCGCACCTGCCGGGCGCGACGGGCCGGGCCGCGTGCCGAACAACTCCAAGGTCTTGGTCTTGGGCGTGGCCGTGAAAGCGACATAGGTGATGCCGCTCTCGGCGGCGCGGCCGGCCATCTGTGCGGCCAGCACGTCTTCGGTGCTCACCTCGCCACCATCGGCCAGATCGCGCAGCTCGTCGGCGGACAGCACCTGCTTCAGCCGGGCCGCCGCCTCGCCGGTCTGCGATGAATGCGCCTCGTCGGCGATGACCGCAAAGCGCTTGCTCTGCGTGGCAGCCAGTTCTTGCACCGCCTTCAGCGCGAAGGGAAAGGTCTGGATCGTGCAGACTACGACCTTCTTGGCGCCCGACAACGCGGCCGCCAGCTCGCCGCTCTTGCTGCCAGCGTCGCCCTTGATGGTGGCCACCACGCCGGCCGTGCGCTCGAAGTCGAAGATGGCGTCCTGCAATTGCGAGTCGAGCACCGTGCGGTCGCTGACCACCAGCACCGTGTCGAACAGATTGCGGTGCTGCGCGTCGTGCAGGTCGGCCAGGAAGTGGGCCGTCCAGGCGATGGAGTTGGTCTTGCCTGACCCAGCCGAGTGCTGAATCAGGTACTTGCCGCCAGGCCCGTCGCGCAACACCGCCACCAGCAGCTGCCGGGTGGCGTCCAACGGGTGATAGCGCGGATAGATCATGGCCTTGAGCCGCTTCTTGTCGTCGCGCTTCGCCACCATGTAGCGGCCGATGATTTCTAGCCAGCTGTCGCGGGCCCACACCTGTTTCCAAAGGTAGGTGGTGCGGTGACCGTCCGAGTTTGGCGGGTTGCCGGCGGCGCCGTCGTCATCCAGATCGAAGGGCAGGAACGAGGTGTCGGCACCTGCCAACCGGGTGGTCATGCGCACGTGGTGGTGGCTGACGGCGAAGTGCACCAGTGCGCCTGGCGGAAAGCCCAGCAGCGGCTCGGCGCTGCGCCCCTGGCCCGAGCGAACCACGGGGTCACGGTCGAAGCGGTACTGGTCCACCGCGTCGTCCACGCTTTGCGTGAAGTCGCTCTTCAGCTCGGCAGTGGCCACCGGCAGGCCGTTCAGAAACAGCACCAGGTCGATGGCGTTTTCGTTGTGCAACGAATAGCGCACCTGCCGGACCACGCGCAGGCGGTTGGCGCCATAACGTGCCAGCGTGTCGGGGTTCATCGCCAGGGCGGGCTTGAACTGCGCCAGCGTCAGCGGCTGGCGCAGGCCCAGCAGTTCCACGCCGTGGCGCAGCACGTCCAGCGTACCGCGGTCGTCCAGGCTCCTGCGCAGGCGGTCCAGCAGGGTGGCTTCAGCGGCGGCGCCGTGGTTCTTGCTCAGCGCGGCCCAGGCGGTTGGCTGGGTGGCCTGCACCCAAGCCAGCACATCGGCGGGGAAGAGGGCGCGTGCGCGGTCGTAGTGGGTGGCGTCGCCCTCGGCGTGCAGCCAGCCCGCAGCAGCCAGGTCGGCGCAGATCTCGTCTTCGAAGTGGATCTCGCGGTGCAAGCTCATGGCACGAAGCGCCCCACAAAGTCGGCGGGCGACAAGATCGGGTAAGCGTCGGCCAGGACCAGCAAGTCCTTGTTGCCCGTGACCAGGAAGTCGGCCGCCGAGCCGATGAGCAACGCAAGGATCGGCAAGTCGTTCGGGTAGCGCAGCTTGGTCGCGCCGGCCTGCGCCAGCATGTCTGCATCGACGCGCAGTAGTTCCGCGCGCACCACTATCGTGTCCAGGAAGTCGGCCAGTTCGTTGGGTGCCAACTTCAATCTGGGCGCCAGGTGTTGCCACGTGCGCACCAACTCGTCGAGCACGAAGTCGGATATCACCAGGTCAAAGACCCCGGCCCGCCAAGCCTTGACCAATCGCGAAGGCGGCCCACCGGGAAACAGCAAGCCCGAGACCAGCACGTTGGTGTCGAGCACCAGCCGCATGCGCAGACTCAGCGCGGCGTTTTGGACGTGGCCTTTGCTTTCGCGCCCTTGGTGCTTTCGGCGCTGGCCCCGCGCTGGGCGCGCTTTGCAGGTCGGGCCGCTGCGGCCGGAAGGGCAGGCACGCGACCTGAAGCCCTCCAGGCGTCGGCCGTTTCGCGGCGTGCCCGCGCGGTGGCCTGTTCGATCTCGGCCAGCGCCACGTCTTCGGGTACGCCGGCGTAGCTCTGCTCCAGGCGGTCACACAGCGCATCGAACCGTTCCTGCATGCGCCGGATGCGTTCGAACAGGCGTGCGTCGATCAGCGCGGCCACAGGCTTGCCGTCCTTTTTGATCAGGACGCTGTCGTTGCGGTACTGCACGATGTTGAGCATCTCGCCCAGGTTCTGGCGGAAGGCGACGGCGCTGGTTTCAGTGATCACGGCGGGCTCCTATGACCGTTATGGTCAGTATGGTTCAGCTTATCACGAGAGCGGCTCGATGTCGCCTGCTCGAGCCCTTGCCGACACCCAAACCAAGTGAGCGGCCGGCACCTCCGCCACGAATCGCCCCGCCGCGCTGTCGACCGGCGCCACTTCGAGCGGGGCGATGGGCCGCACATCGATTTGGCCAGTGACGGCAGCGGAGACGACGGCGGTGCGACGTTCTTGCAGCAGCGCGTGGGCCCAGCCCTTTCGTCACGGCGTTTGCTATCGCCCGGTCGCGGCTTTGCGGCGATAGCAGAGTCAGGATTCGGTTTGACATCTGCATCAACTCGGCATCGATTTCGGCCAATGGCCGCGGCGGCTCGAAGACGTAGAAGATTCGGTTGAACGGGATTTCGTAGCCGACCTTGGTTTTTTCTGAATCGATCCAGGCGTCGGGTGCGTGCGGCTTTACCTCGCGGTCGAAGTAGGTTCGCACGTCCTCGGACAGCGGCACGTTCTCGGTGTCGCGCAGCGCGGCGTCCGGCTGCAGCTTGCCTTTCTGCTTGCCTTTCTCACCGACAACAGGCCGACCATCGGCATCACGCAACGGGCGCTCGACGGTGATGCTGTGGTAGCCGAAGTCTTCGTTGCGGAAGATGCGCGACAGCGGCACTCGCTTGAGTTTGCCGCCGGCCGGTGCGGCGGGCACTGGCGTACCCGCCGGCACGACCTCGGTGCCGAATGCCTTGCCCTGGGTGTCGATGAGCGTCACCAGCTCGGCTTCAACAAAGCCGCCGAACAGGCGCGTGACGTCGGCGATGTGCGTCTCGCTCATCTCCTTGCGCTTGGAGCCCAGGCTCTTGCGCATCTTCTGCCAGAAGCTGCTGGCGTCGATGAGCTGCACCTTGCCCTTGCGGTGCGCCTGCTTGCGGTTGCTCAACACCCACACGTAGGTGGCGATGCCGGTGTTGTAGAACATGTCGGTGGGCAGGCCGATGATGGCCTCCACCAGGTCGTTCTCCAGCCCATAGCGGCGAATCTCGCTTTCGCCGCTGCCGGCGCCACCAGTGAAGAGCGGCGAGCCGTTGAGCACGATGCCGAAGCGGCTGCCGCCGTCCTTGGCCGGGCGCATCTTGCGCAACAGGTGCAGCAGGAACAGCAGCGAGCCGTCCGACACGCGGGGCAGGCCGGGGCCGAAACGGCCGCTGTAGCCGCGCTTCTCGTATTCGTCGCGGATGGCTTTTTCGATCTTCTTCCACTCCACGCCGAAGGGCGGGTTCGACAGCATGTAGTCGAACAGCTTGCCCAGCAGACCGTCATCCGACAGGGTGTTGCCGAGCACGATGTTGCTGATGTCCTGCCCGCGGATCAGCATGTCCGCTTTGCAGATGGCGTAGGACTCGGGGTTGAGTTCCTGCCCGAACAGCGTGAGCCGCGCCTTGGGCTTCAACTCGGCTAGGTACTCGGCGGCTACCGACAACATGCCGCCGGTGCCGCCGGTCGGGTCGTACAAGGTGCGCACCACGCCGGGCTTGCTGAGCGCGTCGTTGTCTTCCACGAACAGCAGGTCCACCATCAGGCGGATCACCTCACGCGGGGTGAAGTGTTCGCCGGCGGTCTCGTTGCTGATTTCAGCGAACTTGCGGATCAGCTCTTCGAAGACCGCGCCCATCTTCGTGTTGCTCACGGCCTTGGGGTGCAGGTCCACGTGCGCGAAGCGCTCCGTCACCTGGTAGAGCAAGCCCGCCTTGGCCAGGCGCTCGACCTGCACATAGAAGTCGAAGCACTCGAAGATGTCGCGCACGGCCGGTGAGAACGCCTGGATGTACGCGTAGAGGTTTTCCTTGATGTGGTCGGCGTCGCCGATCAGCTTCTTGACATCCAGCGCCGACGTGTTGAAGAACATCTGGCCGCTGGCGCGCAGCAGGAAGGGTTCCGGGTTGACGCCGAGCTTCTGGCGCTTGGCCTGTTCGGCCAGCACGGCGGGCTTGGTCGCTTCGAGCACGCAGTCGAGCCGGCGCAGCACGGTGAACGACAGGATGACCTTGCCATATTCGGATTGCTTGTAGTCGCCGCGCAGCAGGTCGGCGACCGACCAGATGAAGGCGGACAGGGCAGGTTGGTTCATCCAGGAAGGATAGCTGGCGGGTTTGATGGGCTCGGCGCCGAAGCCAGACGAGACCCTGCGAACTCCGTCTTGACCACAGGGCCGCCCAGATGATCGTAAGCGTCCAGCCCAGGCGCCTTGCGGCGGCGATCGGGATCAGGTTGGCTTTGGCCGGCGCAGCGGCAGGAGTTCGTCGATGCGGCTGTTCGGCCACACGGGCAGCTTTTCGAGGGTGTCCTTCAGCCAAGCATAGGGCTCGAGGCCGTTGAGTCTAGCCGTCTCCAGCAGGCTTTGGATGTTCGCTGCACGGCGCCCCGCGCGCTCCGAGCCAAAGTACAGCCAATTTTTGCGTCCCAGGGCCACGGGTCTGATCGCGCGCTCGATACGGTTTTTGTGCGCGCCTTGCTAAGGCGCGGTTGATCCGTCGGTGAAAGTCCGACCCGGCAAACTCGCGCTCCGGCCGGAAGCACAGGGAGCGGTTCAGGAGGTAGCGAATGGACTGAAGCACTGCCTGAAAAGGCCTCATTTGGAGGCCAGCAGGTCATGCGGGCCGCAACGTGAGTGAACACTGAGCAGGCCTCGAAAGATCGTCGTGGATGCCGACTCGCCCGAATAACGAGGAAGGCCGCCGGCGGTACGCAAGCGAGCGTGATGTGCGCGTACCGCGTCCACCGGGGTAGTGGTGGCAGCACGCATGACAATTGATCGATCGTGCAACAAGGGAAGTCCGTGGTGGTGCTCGGCTGGCAGTCGGGCAACGACGACCTCGTGAGGGGTGGAGTCGGCCGCTGCGGATGACGGATGGGG
>JANXRW010000026.1 GCA_025356655.1 Betaproteobacteria bacterium
CGGGTAAGATGGGGCTGGCTACCCACCCGAATCGCGGATGCGCAGGATCAGTTCATCGGTGAAATCGTGGCGGGTGACGACCATGGATCGAACAATAGCGGGAAAAAACCAACTTGTCCAGTGTGTGCACTAGTCAGGTCGCTTGACGTGGCCTTACCTCAAGCCGGTGGCGTTCGCCACCGAGTTCAAGGGGATGCCGCGCTGAGGCGGTTGTGCTGACCGCTGCGACGCTGCCCGAAAACTACCGTACACGGACCGACTGAATGGAAACGGAGACGCGCGCCAGCTTGCCAGGACGAACGTGACGAGAACGCCGACATCTGCCGTGCGCGTGACGCGAGGCCGCAGTCGGATTGCGCGCCACCCTGAACGTTCCGCTCAAGCGAAGCATCCGGGCGTAGTCCGAGCGCGAGATGCGGCCGCGCGTGCCCGATGCTTAGATCGACTACAGAAAGCCCAATGTGGTCTACCGGATTCCGCTCAGCGGCCACTTCTACCGCCACGAACCGCTGTGCGAACTGGCGGTGATCGAGCGCGGAAGCAAGGCACTGGAAGCCGACATCTTGCGCCTGTCGGGGAGGTGGCTGCACTTGCCTGGGCATGCGCGGAACCAACGGTGTCGGCCGGAGCGCTGGCCACCCGGGCGCTGGTGGTGGCGCTTGGCATCGAACTGGCTTCGCGCACAATTCGGAGCAACAAAACCCGTCAAGGCTCAGCTTACAGCGTAGCCTCCAACCGGCGGGTTACTCAGGCTCCCGGGTCGCATCCTTGCGGTCGACCAGGCTGATAACAGCGTCGACCTGGAACTGCGCGATGGCACCAAGCTCAAGGCCCCCCTGTTGAAGCCAAGCCGCCACCAATTATCGCTGCGGGAAGGGCCAGGCGCCCGACTGCGCCGCCCTATTGCCGCTGCTTTTGAGGCGGTTTCCGGTGCAGCGGAAGGCGTTCAGGGTTTCCTTCTGCGTCAGGGTATTCCCAGACATCCCAATGGCGCGCCGGGAGGAGTCAACGCCACGAAGTCTGATCTTTGCCCAGCCCTCCCCCGGGCCATAGGCATGGACCGGGTCTCCGGTCACCCATCTGAAGCGCGCGGAGCACGAACGGTGGACCGGAGTGCAGGAGTGCGCTCACTCGGCCCCCGCGCGCCTTGCCAGCCCTAGTCCGACACCACCGCAGCCCGGCACTGGCAGATCGGCCCGGCGGGCGGGCCCCTCTATGTGCGGACGGCAGGGCCTGAAGCCGCGCGAGCACGCTTCGCCTTGGGCCTGCCGGTGGGGTCTGTACAATAGATGTGGCCTCGTGGGGCTGAATCTTGGCTGCGTGGTTGCGACGACTCTGCTCCTGGTGGGATTGAGCGTCGGCCGATGGACTCACGCTGGAGAACTCGGATGAGCAAGTTTGCGGTTGTCGCGACCTACGAAATCACGCCCGACCAGATTGCGGTGTTACTGCCGCTCCTGCGTGCGCACCGGGACCGCTGTTTGCGCGATGAGCCCGGAACCCTGCGCTTCGACATCCTGCGCCCGCAAGCGCAACTGATGCTCTATGAGGTCTACGAGAACGAGGCGGCTTTGGGGCGCCATCGCAGCGGGGCTTCGCTGGCGCAGTTCATGGAGGAGGCGGCTCACGTAAAGCGATCGCTCACCTTCATTTCCTGTGCGCTGGTGGATTGAACATGCGCGCGCGGGGAACTCTGGCGGCGAGGTGCAAATCTCTCTCCCTCCCCCTGCGCCGGGGCCGTTAAGGACGTTCTCGCGAGCACGAGCGCCCCTTGCCCCTCGACTTCGCCACCCTAGACGCACTGCGCAGCCACCATCCGGCCTGGCGGCTGCTACGCTCGGACCACGCGCCGCTCCTGGCTAGTTTTCTGCAGCGGGTGTTCGTGTCGGAAAACCTTCGCGTGATACCCGCGGCGGACCTCGCCGAGGCGCTGGAGGATGAAATCTACGCGCTGCGGCAGCATCTGGGCGAGGGCGCGTTTCCTAAGGGTGCCCTGGAATACCTCAACGACTGGGCAAGCCCAGAGAAGGGATGGCTGCGCAAGTTCTACCGTCAGGGTTCCGATGAACCGCAGTTCGACCTCACGCCCGGCGCCGAAAAAGCCATCGCCTGGCTGGAGTCGCTCGCTGCGCGCAGCTTTGTGGGGACGGAATCACGCCTGCTGACCCTCTTCGACCTGCTTCGGCAGATCAGCCAAGGGGCCGAGGCAGATCCCGCCTTGCGCTTGGCCGAACTGCGCCGGCAGCGCGACGAACTGGACCGAGAAATCGCGCGTGTGGAGTCGGGTGACCTGCCGCTGTTGGATGACTCGGCCCTCAAGGACCGATTCCAGCAGTTCATGCAAATGGCCCGCGAACTGCTGGCGGATTTCCGGGAGGTGGAGCAGAACTTCCGCCTGCTAGATCGTCAGGTGCGCGAACGCATCGCCCTGTGGGATGGATCCAAGGGTGCGCTCCTTCAGGACATCATGGGCGCGCGTGATGCCATCGCAGATTCCGATCAGGGCAGGAGTTTTCGCGCCTTCTGGGAATTCCTGATGTCCAGTACCCGGCAGGAAGAACTGACCGCCCTGCTCGTGCGCGTGCTGAGCCTGCCACCGGTCCAGGAACTGCGCCCTGATGCCCGGACCCGCCGCGTCCACTACGATTGGCTAGAAGCGGGGGAACACACCCAGCGTACGGTGGCTCAGTTGTCCCAACAGCTGCGCCGGTTCCTGGACGATCAGGCCTGGCTGGAAAACCGGCGCATCATGGACATCCTGCGCGCGGTGGAGGGCAAAGCCCTGGCCTTGCGTGATCACCCGCCTGCCGGCGAGGTGATGAGCATCGAGGATGCGGCCGCCGAGGTGGACCTGCCCTTCGAGCGGCCCCTTTACACACCCGCGGTGAAGCCGCTCATCGCCCAGGTGGAATTGCGCGCGGGCGATGAGGACCTCGACCCCGCGGTGCTCTTCGGCCAGGTGGTGGTGGATACGGCGCTACTGGGCCGACATATCCGCAACGCCCTGCAGAGCCGCGCCCAAGTCACCTTGCGGGAGTTGACCGACTCCCATCCGCTGGAGCACGGGCTGGCCGAATTGGTGGCCTACTTGCAACTGGGGGCCGGGTCCTTCGTCACGACGGTCGACGAGGACGCCGTCGAACTAATCGCCTGGGAGAGCTCGGGCGCGGACGGCGAAAGCCTGCGCAAGACTGCGCGGCTGCCCCGTGTGATCTTTTTGAGGTGAGCATGGAGCAAGAACAGGCGCGAGCCCAGGATGCGGCTCCGGGAGCGTCGACGGACCTGTCGACGCTAGCCGTCACATTGCTCAAGGGGGTGGTCTACCGCGAAGGCGAGGAGCGGCAGTGGGGGGTATTGCTTAACCTGCAGCCGCGGGTGCGGGATTTCATGGCGGTGCTGGGCCTGGATCTGGTGGTGGACGAAGCCGAGGGCTATGCCTTCCTAAAAAGTCGGCCCGAGCCCACGCAGGAAGAGGCGGCACCGCGCCTGCCGCGGCTGATCGCACGGCGTCCCCTATCCTTTCCCGTGAGCCTGCTACTGGCACTGCTGCGTAAGAAGCTTGCGGAGTTCGACGCGGCGGGCAGTGACACCCGGCTGGTGCTGACCCGCGATGAGCTGGTCGAACTGGTGCGGGTGTTCCTGCCGGCGTCGAGCAACGAGGCGCGCCTGGCGGACCAGATCGAGACCCACCTGAACAAGGTCGTAGACCTTGGCTTTCTCAAACGCCTCAAAGTCTCTGGCGGTCCACCCGCCTACGAGGTCCGCCGCATCCTCAAGGCCTTTGTGGACGCGCAGTGGCTCTCAGATCTCGATGCAAGACTGGCCGTGTATCAGGCGCAGTCGGTCTCTGGCGCTGCCACAGGCGGCGGCGATGAGTGAGCAGCAAGCCCCGGGCCTGGACTTCCTCGGCGACGACGCGCTGTCGGGCTTCCGGCTCAAGCGCCTGGAGGTCCTCAACTGGGGCACCTTCGACGGGCGGGTCTGGTCCCTGGTTCTGGACGGCAGAAACGGCCTTATGACCGGCGATATCGGTTCCGGGAAGTCCACCTTGGTGGACGCCGTCACTACGCTGTTCGTGCCGGCCCATCGGATCTCCTACAACAAGGCCGCGGGGGCCGACAGCCGCGAGCGCAGCCTGCGCTCCTACGTGCTAGGTCACTACAAGTCAGAACGCAACGAGGTGACCGGAAGCGCGCGTCCCGTCTCCCTGCGCGACACCAACAGCTATTCCGTGATCCTGGGTCTATTTCACAACGCCGGCTACGACCAGACGGTGACGATCGCCCAAGTGTTTTGGATGAAGGAGCCGCTGGGGCAGCCAGCTCGATTTTTCGTGTGCGCGGAGCGCGAGCTCTCCATCACCAAGGATTTCTCCAGTTTTGGGACTGAGATCGCCGCCCTGCGCAAGCGGCTGCGTGCTCGCGGTGCCGAGGTGGAGGACACCTTTCCCAAGTACGGTGCGTGGTTCCGGCGCCGCTTCGGCATCGACAACGACCAAGCGCTGGAACTGTTCCACCAGACCGTGTCCATGAAATCCATAGGCAACCTCACCGAGTTCGTCCGCAGCCACATGCTGGAAGCCTTCGACGTAGCCCCGCGGATCGCTGCGCTCATCAGTCACTTCGATGACCTCAGCCGCGCCCATGGCGCTGTGGTCAAGGCCAAGCGGCAGGTGGACCTGCTGACCCCTCTGGTCGCCGACTGCGAGCAGCACGGCGCATTGGTCGGCCAAGCCGAGGCGCTGCGGCGGTGCCGGGAAGGGCTGCGCGCGCACTTCGCGGCGCTCAAGCTGGCCCTGCTGGACAAGCGCCTGACGAACTTGGGTGGGGTGTGGGTACGCCTGGACGCTCAGGCAGCTCGCCTCGACGCACGCCGGGCCGAGCAGCGGGTTCGCGTCGATGAGATCCGGCGCGCCATCTCCGACAACGGCGGCGACCGCCTGGAGCGACTGGCGGTGGAGATCCGCCGGCTGGAACAGGAACGCGACCGGCGCCGCCAGCGGGCGGACCGCTATGGCGAGCTGATCCTGCGCGTGGGCGAGGTACCGGTTTCGGATCAGGCCGCCTTCGCGCGGCAGCGTCAGAGCCTCGCGGAGCGCGCTCAGGTGCTCGTGGAGGAATCCGTTGATTTGCAGAATCAGGAGCGCGAGCAGGATTTTTTAATGCGTAAGGGCCGCGACGAGCACGCCGCGCTGGCCTCGGAACTCACCAGCCTGCGGCGCCGCCGAAGCAACATCGACGAGACCCAGGTGCGCATCCGTTCGGCCCTGTGCGCGGCGCTCGGTGTGAGCGAGGAGCAGATGCCCTTTGCCGGCGAACTGGTCCAGGTGCGCGAGGACGAGCGCGACTGGGAAGGGGCGGCTGAGCGCCTGCTGCGCAACTTCGGCCTGTCCCTCCTGGTCCCCGATGCCTTGTACAAAGAGGTTGCCGACTGGGTCGACCGCAGCCCCTTGCGTGGGCGCCTGGTCTACTTCCACGTCCGCGCGCGCCGAGCGGCGGAATTACCCAGCCTGCATCGCGATTCGCTCGTGCGCAAGCTAGCAGTAAAGCCCGATTCGCCCTTCTATGACTGGCTGGAGCGCGAGCTTTCTCACCGCTTCGATGTCGCCTGCTGCCTGGCGCAGGAACAATTCCGACGCGAGACCCGTGCCATCACCCGTGCGGGGCAGATCAAGGACCCCTCTGGCAGGCACGAAAAAGATGACCGCCACGCCATCGATGACCGCGCCCGCTACGTGTTGGGCTGGACCAATTCGGCGAAGATCGCCGCCCTGGACGCGCGAAGCCAGCAGCTGCAGGGGCAACTCCAGGAAGTGGGCGAGCGCATCGTGCGCCTGCAGGCACGGCGCAAAGCGCTGGCGGACAGTCTTGACGCGCTCGCCCGCCTGCAGGAGTTCGGGGACTTCGAGGATCTGGACTGGGCCTCCCTGGCCACCGAGGTGGCGCAACGGGAGGACGAGCGCAGGGCCTTGGAGTCGGCCTCGGACGTCCTGAAACAACTCAATGAGCGATTGGCTGAGGCGGCCCAGGCGCTTGCCGCCAACGAGGCGGACCTGGAGGTGGCGCGCGACCGTCGCTCCAAGATCGAGCAGCGCCGCAGCGACGCACAGGCGCTGCATCACGCCACCGCCCGGGAGTGCGAGGAGAGCAAACCGGACGCCGGTGTCTCCGAACGCCTGGCCGAACTGTGTGCGGAGACGCTAGCCAGGCAGCCCTTGACCGTCGAGTCCTGCGACAGTCGCCAGCAGGACGTCCGCGGGCTCTTGCAATCTCGCATCGAGGCCGAAGAGAGGAAGATCGCCCGCCTGCGCGACAAGATCGTGCAGGCCATGATGGCGTTTAAGGCGCAGTTCAAGCTGGAAACCTCGGAGTTCGATGCCAGTGTCGAGGCAGCGTTCGAGTATCGGGGGCTGCTGGACCAACTCCACAGTGATGACCTGCCGCGCTTCGAGGCGCGCTTCAAGGAACTGCTCAACGTCAACACCATCAACGAGATCGCGAACTTCAACGCGCAACTCTCGCGCGAGCGCGAGACCATCAAGGAGCGCATCGGTCGGATCAACGAGTCGCTTACTCAGATCGACTACAACGCGGGACGCTACATCGTGCTCGAGTTCCAACCCAGCCCGGATGCGGAGATCCGGGATTTCCAGGGAGAGTTGCGGGCCTGCACGGAGGGCGCGCTGACCGGATCCGAGGACTCTCAGTACTCAGAGGTGAAGTTCCTGCAGGTTAAAGCCATCATCGACCGCTTCCGCGGCCGCGAAGGGCTCTCCGAGCAGGACCAGCACTGGACGAAGAAAGTGAGCGACGTGCGCAACTGGTTCCTGTTCGCCGCCAGCGAGCGTTGGCGGGCCGACGGTGTGGAGCACGAGCACTACTCGGACTCCGGGGGCAAATCCGGGGGGCAGAAGGAGAAGCTCGCCTACACCATTCTGGCCGCCAGCCTCGCCTACCAATTCGGCCTGGAGTGGGGTGCTGTGCGTTCGCGCTCCTTCCGCTTCGTCCTCATCGACGAGGCCTTCGGCCGCGGTTCGGACGAGTCCACGCAGTACGGGCTGAAGCTCTTCCGGCAATTGAACCTGCAGCTTTTGATTGTCACCCCACTGCAGAAAATCCACGTCATCGAGCCGTTTGTGTCCAGCGTGGGTTTTGTGCACAACGAAGGCGGTCGGGCTTCCAAGCTGCGCAACCTGTCCATCGAGGAATACCGCGCACGTAAGGCGGAACTTGGCGCGTGAATTGGACCGGTCCCAGGGAAATCAAGGCGCAGCTCTCGCGCCTGTGGGAGCGCGGGGATCTGCTGCGGTCCGTCGACGACCCCGCGGCCGCGTTCCCCTTGCGCCTATCCCTGCGCGGGCCGGGCTCGAATGATCTCGCAGACCGATTCCAGGAAGTGCGAGCGTGGGTGGATCGGCTGGTCGCCACTCCCCGTGTGCGGCTCCAATGGCGTGAGGTGAACCACCGGGTTCAGGGGGCCCAGAGGCTGCCCGAGGCAGCTTGGATGGATAATCTGGACGACGCGCTGGCCCTGCTGGGGCGCCAGGCCGAGGCTCGCGGGTTCGAGAGCTTGGTCGCACTGACCCGGGCGCGCAATCCCGCGCTATTGCCCTGGCTGCATAAGCGGCCGCTGCAGGGCTTGGTACTCCGTGAGTCCTGGTCACGCCTGCTGGACATCGTGGCCTGGGTCCAGGCCCATCCGCGCCCGGGCGTCTTCCTCCGCCAGGTGGATATCCCCGGGGTGCACAGCAAGTTCATCGAGGCGCATCGCGCCACGCTGGCCGAATTGCTGGATCTGGTGCTTCACGAGGGCAGCACCGAGAGCGCGCAACGGGGTACGGCCCGCTTTGCCGCCCGTTATGGATTCCGGGACAAGCCCACGCGGATCCGGTTCCGCGTCCTCGACCCCACGCTTGCGCTCCTTCCGGGTGCGCCATCGCCGGACGTGACGCTGGACGAACTCAGTTTCTCGCGCCTGGAGCTTCAGGTCGAGCGGGTCTTCATCACGGAAAACGAGGTCAACTTCCTCGCCCTGCCGCCGGTGTCCGGAGCCATCGTGGTGTTTGGCGCAGGCTATGGCTGGGACGCCCTAGCCAGGGCGCAATGGTTGTCGCGCACCGAATTGCACTATTGGGGTGACATCGACACCCACGGATTCGCCATCCTTGACCAGTTGCGTCGGCGGTTTCCGCAGGTCGTGTCCTTCCTTATGGACCGGGACACTCTCTTTTCTCACGAGGCCCTCTGGGGTAGCGAGCCGGAGCAGGTGACTCACAACCTGGCCGGCCTGACCCCGGCCGAGGCGAACCTCTATGACGAGCTCCGGGATAATCGCATTCGGGCGAACCTCCGCCTGGAACAGGAGATGATCGGCTTCACTCGGGTGGCCGGCGCGCTGGACGAGATCGTCGCAGGGGCCTTCCGGGGCTAGTGCCCCCAAGTCTTGCTATCCTTGCGCCCCTGCGCCGTCCTGGAAACACGGAGCCGAACTTCCAACATAACAACGGGACCCGCCGAGACCCCTTCGGCGGTTTCCGGACCTGCGGCCGGAGCTAGGCATCATGAGCGAACCCACCCCTGCGTTGCGACTGACTTCCCTAGCTCACGGGGGAGGCTGCGGTTGCAAGATCCCGCCGGGCATTCTCGCGGAGATTCTGCGCAAGGCGCCCGTACGCTTGCCTCCGGCCGCCCTGATGGTGGGCACGGAGAACAACGAGGATGCGGCGGTCTATCGCTTGAACGACCAGCAGGCGCTTGTTGCGACCACGGATTTCTTCACGCCCATCGTGGACGATCCCTATGCCTTCGGGCGCATCGCCGCCACCAATGCGATCTCGGATGTTTACGCCATGGGGGCGCAGCCGATTTTCGCGTTGGGCCTGCTGGGCATGCCGATCGGCAAACTGCCGCTGGAAGTGATCCAGCGCATCACCGAGGGGGGCGAGTCGGTTTGCGCGGAGGCCGGGATTCCCGTGGCGGGTGGCCACTCAATCGACACGGTAGAACCCATCTACGGTCTGGTGGTACTGGGCCTTGTTCACCCGGACAAGGTCAAGCGCAACAATTCAGCGCGCGCCGGCGACGTGCTGGTACTTGGCAAGCCCCTGGGCGTGGGGATCCTGAGCGCTGCATTGAAACAGGGGCGGCTGAGCGCCTCAGGCTACGAAGATATGCTGCGCTACACGACCCAGCTCAATCGTCCGGGCATCGACTTTGCCGAGATGGAAGGGGTGCACGCGCTCACCGATGTCACCGGCTTCGGGCTGGCTGGGCACCTCCTGGAGCTTTGCCGAGGGGCTGGGCTCTGCGCCGAGGTCCGCTGGGACGATCTTCCCTTTATCCCCGAGGCGCTGCAACTGGTTCGCCAGGGTGTCTATACCGGCGCGTCCACGCGCAACTGGGCGGGCTACGGCGAGCAGGTGGCCCTGGCCGCGGGGATGCAAGAATGGCAGCGGCAGTTGCTCACTGATCCGCAAACCAGTGGCGGGCTGCTGGTCGCCTGCGCGCCCAACACCCTTCACCGGGTGCTCGATATCTTCGAGCGGCAAGGCTTTGGCGATGCCAGCGCTATTGGCGGCTTTGTCGAGGGCCCAGCGGGTATCCGCTTGATCGCCTGAGCTCATCCGCCGGCCAGGGGCTCCTCTTGCGTAACCGTTCAGCCAGCGGCGTTCTTGCTCAACGCTCCAGGGTATGCAGTACCGAGCGAAGCGGGTTGGCCGCACAGTGCTGCTTCCACAGTCGTGGGCTGAGCCCCGCGACCCGTGATGCGGGGTGATCTCCGGCCCGCTGCAGCACGTCGACCAGGTAGGTGTAAGGATCGATGTCGTGCAGGCGGCAGGTCACCAGCAGGCTTTGCACGATCCCCACGTGTTTGGCGCCGAGTTCGGTCCAGGCGGATAGCCCACTTTTTGCGACCCATGGGTATCGCCCGCAAGGCGCGCGTGCTAGGTGGTTCGTGTCCACCGCAACGTCCGGGTCGGTGAGGAATACTTCCAGCACTGCACGCCGCGTACCGGCATAGGCCAGCGCCTGGGTCATCGGGTTGCTCGGCAGCAGTCCCTGGTCCTCGAACGGACGCTGCACCCGGGCGAAGAACTCCTCCACGACCGGCTTCGCGTGCTTCGCGCCGGTGCTCGCGCTTCTGCGCAGCCGCGAACACGAAGCCCTGGATGGTGGTGTTGCCCAGGGCGTCGGCGGTGGACTTCAGGTTGCTCTGGGCGTCGTAAGCGTAGCGCGTGATCTCCGAGCCCGGGACCACGGCGCCCACGTCCTGCGCCAACTGGTTCAGCCCATTGACCACCCGCGTGTGCGACTGGCGCAAAACTCCGGACGGGTCGGTGACGCGCTCCTGGAGCCGGTTGCACATGGCGTCCAGGGTATCGGCGATGGTGTCGCCCACGGCATCCTGGATCTGCGTGAGCCAGTGTGCCGCGTCGTAGCTGTAGGAGAGATAGGAGCCGTCGGGAAACTGCACCTTGATCAACTGCCCCACGGCGTCGTAGTTGAATTGCGTGAGCTCCGTGCCCTCGCTGCGGGAGCAAGTCGCCCCCGAGACGCCGACACTCCTTGGCCGCCCGCTGCTCGGCGGAGGGGTTACGCCCGTCGTCGATCGTCTGGCGGGCCTCAGCCGCGCGCCGCCTGGCCTCGGGTGCCCGGACGGCCGGGTACTTGCCCAAGGCCAACATCTACTCCCGGCCGTCGGAGCGACAGCGCAAACGCCAGAGCTTGCCGCCGGCCGCAGAGACCTCGAGGTGCAGGCCGGCGCCATCAGCAAGTCGGTACAGCTTGTCCCGCGCCTTGGTAGCCTGGATCTCCCGGTCGGTCAGCATGAGCGGCTACCCGTGTGGGTAGATGTTACGGGCCACTATGGGACGTTGTCGCACAGGAGAATCGCCTCAACGCCCTGATATTACGAGGCTTAGCGGACGTTATGGAGCATCTTTGGAAGGGGTGCTGGTGCCGGATAGAGGAATCGAACCCCCGACCTTCGCATTACAAGTGCGCTGCTCTACCGACTGAGCTAATCCGGCAACGGGCGTCGGATGAAATCCGGCACCCTACTTCACGACCTGCAGCCGGGGCCGGCCTGGGGCAGGCGGCTCCGGCGGTGTTGGCTCGGTGGGCGTGACCTCACCATCCTGGGGACGGAAGGCGAGCCCCTGACCGTTCTCTTTGGCGAATACGCCCTCGACCGCAGTAATGGGAACGCTCACTTCCAGCGAACTGCCATTGAAGCGAGCCGAGAACTGGATGACGTCGTTTCCGATCTTCAGGTTGCGCGTGGCATCGGGGCTCAGGTTGAGCACGATCTCCCCATTGCGCACGTACTCAAGAGGAACCCTTGTGGAGTCGTCCACCCGGACCGCCATGTACGGGGTAAAGCCCTGGTCCACGCACCACTCCCAGATCGCGCGAATGAGATAGGGGGTGGTGGTGGCGGCCGGCTTCACTTGCGCATCACCTTCTCGGAGGGCGTCAGTGCCTCGATGTAAGCGGGGCGGCTGAAGATCCGTTCAGCGTATTTCATCAGCGGTGCCGCGGGCTTGGGCAATTGGATACCGTAGTAGTCAAGGCGCCAGAGCAGCGGGGCAATAGCCACGTCGAGCATGGAGAATTCGTCGCCAAGCATGTACTTTTGCTTTACGAACACGGGCGCGATCTGGGTCAGACTATCGCGGATCGTATTACGCGCCTTCTCCACCGCCTTGGGCGCACCTTTTTCGATGACGTCGATATTGCTGAAGAGCTCCTGCTCAAAGCGAAACAAGAAAAGGCGCGCCCGAGCCCGCATAACTGGGTCTGCGGGCATCAGTTGGGGGTGCGGGAAGCGGTCGTCGATGTATTCATTGACAATATTGGATTCGTACAGAATCAGGTCGCGCTCCACGAGTACGGGAACCCGGTTGTACGGGTTCATCACCGCCAAGTCCTCCGGCTTGTTGTAGAGATCAACATCCACGATCTGGAAGTCCATGCCCTTCTCGTAGAGAACGATCCGGCAACGCTGGCTGAACGGGCAGGTAGTGCCCGAGTACAAAGTCATCATCGTGCTGTTTCCTCGCAGTTGCCGCTCAGTGAATGTCTTTCCAGAATTCCTTCTTGAGGCTGTAGACCAGCACGAATAGCCCCCCCAGGAAGATAAGCACAAGGCAACCCGTCTGATAGCGCTGCGTGAGGAAGGGCTCACTCATATAGACCAAGTAGTTCACCAGATCCCCCACCATCGCGTCGTACTCAACGGGCGACAGGGTTCCCGGCTTGTTCAGGACTAGGTGGGACTCAGCGTGGTGCGCCTCGCCGCCCTCCTCGCCCTTGGCCGCCGCCTCGGTCTTGAGCGTCTGTTCGCCCTGCAGCCGATAGAGCACGTGCGGCATGGCGACCATGGGGAACACTAGGTTGTTCCAGCCGGTGAGGGTCTTCTCGTCCCGGTAGTAGGTCCGCAGGTAGGTGTAGAGCCAGTCCGCGCCACGGGAACGTGCAATCACGGACAGGTCCGGCGGTGCATTGCCGAACCACTCCCGGCCGTCCGCCTTGCGCATGGCCACGGTCATGGTATCGCCCACCTTGTCGGTGGTGAACAGCAGATTCTCGCGGATCTGCTTCTCGGTCAAGCCGAGATCCTGCAGGCGGTTGAACCGCATGGACTGGGCGCCGTGGCAATTCAGGCAGTAGTTGACGAAGGCCCGGGCGCCGCGCTGGAGCGAGGCGCTGTCGTGCACATCACCGGGAGCGCGATCGAGTTTCACCGTCTCCGATGCGTTCGCCCCGAGGCAGAGCGTCGCGGCAAGCAGGAACAGGAGGATCTGTTTCATCGTTGGGATCCTAGCAGTCTCGAGTGTGGTGTTGGCAATCTAGCCGGTGACCCGGTCGGGCTCAGGCAGGGTCCGGTCGGCCTTGGTGTACCAGGGCATCAGCACGAAGAAGGCGAAATACACCACCGTGAACACGCGCGCGAGGATCACGGCCACGTCCATCTTGTTCACCTGTCCGAGGAAGTCGGTGGGCTGGGTGCCCAGGACACCAAGGACCAGGAAGCTCACCACGAAGGCGGCGAGCCAGCCCTTGTAGAGCGTCCCCCGGTAGCGGATGGACTTGACGGCGCCGCGGTCCAGCCAGGGCAGCAGGAAGAAGATCATCACCGCACCGCCCATCACCAACACGCCCCACACCTGTGTCCCCAGCAAGGCAGGCACCGCCCGCAGCATGGCGTAGTAGGGCGTGAAGTACCAGACAGGGGCGATGTGCGGCGGCGTCTTCATCGGATCGGCCGGGATGAAGTTGTTCGCTTCCAAAAAGTAGCCGCCCATGTCGGGGACGAAGAAGATGATGAAACTGAACACGGCCAGGAACACCACCACGCCCACCAAGTCCTTGATCGTGTAGTAGGGGTGGAAAGGGATCCCATCGAGGGGGATGCCGGTCTTCGGGTCCTTCTTCTTTTTGATCTCGACCCCATCCGGGTTGTTCGATCCCACCTCGTGCAGCGCGATGATATGCGCCGCGACCAACATCACAAGGACCAGGGGAATCGCGATCACATGGAAGGCGAAGAACCGGTTCAAGGTCGCGTCGGAGACCACGTAGTCACCGCGAATCCATACGGCCAAGTCTTCGCCGACGATCGGGATGGCGCCGAAGAGGTTCACGATCACCTGGGCGCCCCAATAGGACATCTGGCCCCAGGGCAGCAGGTAACCGAAGAAGGCCTCGCCCATGAGCGCCAGGTAGATGATCATCCCGAACAGCCATATCAGTTCGCGCGGCTGGCGGTAGGAGCCGTAGATCAAGCCTCGGAACATGTGCAGGTAGATGACCACGAAGAACATGGACGCGCCCGTGGAGTGGATGTAGCGGATGAGCCACCCACCGTAGACGTCCCGCATGATGTACTCGACGGACTGGAAGGCATGTTGCGCGTCCGGCTTGTAGTTCATGGTCAAGAAGATGCCACTGACGATCTGGATGACCAGAACGAACATGGCCAGCGATCCGAAGTAGTACCAGAAGTTGAAGTTCTTCGGCGCGTAGTACTCGGAGATGTGCTGCTTCCAAAGGGCCGTCAGTGGGAAGCGCGCATCGATCCAGTCGAGGATCGCGTTGCCGCTTTGGGGCTGTGCGGGACTCTTGCTCATGCTCAAGCTCCTTTGCCGTCGCTGCCGACGATAAGGCGGGTGTCGCTGACAAATACGTAGGGCGGCACGACCAAGTTGATCGGCGCGGGCACACCCTTGAACACGCGCCCAGCCAAGTCGAACTTCGAGCCGTGGCAAGGGCAGAAGAATCCACCGGGCCAGTCCTCACCCAGGCCGCTTTCTCCGCCGGGCTTGAGTTTGTCCGTGGGCGAGCAACCCAGGTGGGTACATATGCCCACCACCACCAGAAATTCCGGCTTCGTGGATCGGTGCTCGTTTTTCGCGTACTCGGGTTGCACGGATTGCTCGGACGCCGGATCAGCCACGCGCTCGTCCATCGCCTTCAGCGCGGTGAGCATCTCGGGTGTACGGCGCACGACCCAGACCGGCTTGCTCCGCCATTCGGCGCGCACCATCATGCCCGGCTCGAGTTTGGATATATTCACCTCGACCGGCGCGCCGGCAGCGCGCGCACGCGCACTGGGCTGCATGCTCCCCAGGAACGGCACAGCCACTGCCGCTGCCGCTGCCCCTCCTGCCAGACCGCTGGCAACCAGAAGCAGTCGCCGCTTGCCGCCGTCAACCTTCTTTTCTTCACCCATGGACCGATTCCTTGTTTCGAGTCTACAGCCCGCGAAAAACCGCTATTCTAATCCTAACCGCCGGAAAAATCCCAGGGATAACTACATAATATGTTGATTTATCACAACATTAAGTATCTGGATTTTACGCGGCCAAGGGCGAATGGGCGCGTTTCAGCCCCAGCGATGACGGCGGCGGCCGTCAGGTTGCGGCAGCATGCCGTGTGACGGTGCCCAGGGAACGCATTTTTCTGCCCTCCGTTGGCAACCGGACGAAAAAAATGCGCAACCCCGCAGGATTGCGCGAATTTCCACCAAAGGAGGAGGATGGAGGAAAACGCGATTGGGCGCTCGCGCCCCCATACGTCACCGCTATTTTCCCGCACTTGATGTTGCAGCGCAAGATTTCGCCGCTGCCCCCACTGTATGCGCTGATGGATCCCCAACGCCAATGCACCTGACCACGCTCGCCGGCTTCCTCGGCGAATTGCTGTCCCCCCCCTGGAGCCCGCTGCTCATGGTAGCGCTTGGCCTGGCGCTAGCCCGGCACGGGCTCACGGGTGGGCGGGCCCTCGCATGGGGCGGCGTGGCGCTCCTCTGGGGCCTATCCACGGGCCTGTGCTCCGGGCTGCTTTTAGCGGGGCTTGAGGCCCCGGTCCTCTCGGCGGCGGCTGCGAAGGGGGCCGGAGCCATCGTCATCTTGGGCGGCGGCGCCTACCGCGACGCACCAGAGTTCGGCGGCGATGACCTAGCCGGTGCGGGGCTGGAGCGGGTGCGCTACGGCGCCGACGTGCAGCGTCACACCCACCTCCCCGTCATGGTCACGGGCGCCGTGACCTCGGGGGCCCTTTGGAGCGAGGCGCATATCATGGCGACGGTGCTGCAACGCGATTTCGCGGTACCGACGACCTGGGAAGAGGACCGGGCACGCAACACGCTCGAAAATGCCCGCTACGCTGCCCGCCTGCTGAGGGCGGCAGGCATTCACCGCGTGCTCCTGGTCACGCACGCGTGGCACATGCGTCGCTCGCTCTGGGCCTTCCGCCAGACCGGCATCGAGGTCGTGGCGGCACCCCTGGGGTTTGACACCCGTCCGGTCGGGGCACGCTATTCTCCCCTCCCCTCCCTCGACGCCCTCGTGCACACACGGGTCGCCCTGCATGAGTACGCGGGATTAGCTTGGTATGGGCTAAGATGCGCGTTTTCCGAGTGCGGATGAACGCGGACCAGCCCATGAAAGTACGAATTAAGTGGATCGAAGGCGTCGCCTTCCTGGCGGAAACGGGGAGCAACCATACCCTTGTCATGGATGGCGCCCCCGAGGGAGGCGGGCGCAATCTGGCTCCGCGCCCCATGGAAACCTTGTTGGCGGGCGTGGGCGGGTGCACGGCTTACGACGTCGTAACCATCCTGCACAAATCTCGGCAGAAGGTGCAGGACTGCGTGGTGGAGATCGACGCGGAGCGGGCACCCGAGGATCCCAAGGTCTTCACACGCATCCACTTTCACTTCATCGTCACCGGGACGGGGGTGGACACGCGGCACGTGGAGCGCGCCATCGGACTGTCAGCGGAAAAATACTGCTCGGCAACAATCATGCTGGGCAAGACCGCTGAAATCACTCACGATTTCGAGATTCGAGAGCCCGGCTAGACCCCGTCGCCTAGAGCCAGCGCGCGGTGCCCGTCATGAGCCGCGCGCCGAGCCGCATGCCCTCGCGCACGGGCCTAGGCAGTGTTTGGGCGCCCTGTCCGCGCGCGCTCAGCGCATGCGCCGCCTCATCGGACTGCATCTGCGCGAGCACGGCTTGGCTGCGAGGGTCGCCTTCCGGGAACACGGCCAAGTGGCGGCCCAGGTGCGCCTCCACCTGTTTCTCCGTCTCCTCAAGGAACCCCAGGCTCACGCGATCCCCTAGAAGCCCGCTGGCGGCACCCAGTGCGAAGGAGAGCGCGTACCACACGGGATTGAGCGCACTGGTGCGCCCACCCAGTTCATCCAAGCGCTGGGCCGTCCAGGCTAGGTGATCACGCTCCTCGCGCGCCGCCCGCTCCAACAGGTCCCGCGTTGCGGGCTCCTGTACGCCGAGCAACTGGCCCTGGTAGAGCGCCTGGGCGCAGATTTCACCGACGTGATCCACCCGCATCAGCCGCACCGCCTCGCGACGCTCGTGATCGTCCAGGGCAGCCGGGGGCAGGGCTGCGCCCGGACAGGGTCTGGACGCCGCAGGCGCGGCGCAGAGTGTGCGCAGCGCGTTGTCCAGGGCATTGATGACGCGATCGGGGAGCACGACGCTATTTCTTCCGCAGCAGAAAGGTGAAGACGCCATCCCGGTCAGAACGCTCGAGCAGTTCGTGTCCGGTCTGCCGAGCAAAAGCGAGGAAGTCCCGCACGGAACCCGGGTCAGTGGCTAAAATGCGCAGAACCTCGCCGGACTGCATTTCGTTCAAGGCCTTTTTCGTGCGTAGGATGGGAAGAGGGCAGTTGAGCCCCTGCGCGTCGAGTTCGCGCTGATGGATCACCGGGTCATTCATGGCGAAGGAACGTCAACGGGCAGACCGGCGCGCTGCCAGGCCAAGATGCCCCCCTGCAGATTGTAGACGCTCGCGAAGCCGCGCTCCTGAAGGTAGGCGCAAGCTTGGTAGGAGCGCGCCCCGGACTGGCAGTAGATGATGAGCGGCGCGGCCGGATCGAGTTCTTGCCAGCGCTGCGGCAACTGGTTCAGTACCACGTGCTCGGAGCCGGCGAGGAGGCCCCGGGCACGCTCGGCATCCGTACGCACATCGAGCAGGCGGCATCCCGGCTGCGCGCGCAGGGCCTCGATCTGCTCGGGCTGAATCTGCACAACGGACATATAAGGTGTGTCTCCAGAGAATTCCATCGGCCTGGCCCTGGAGGACTCAGGTCACGACGCTACGTTCCAACATGAGGTCCGACAGCCGCACGTCCGCCGCCTCAAGGCGCTCAACGAGTAGGCGGAGAAAGGCGGCGGTGAACTGGTGACGACAACTCTCGGTGGCACCATTGAGCGCCTCGGCGCGCAGTTCGATGACGGTGACCTCGGTGAGCGAGATGATCGTTGCGCTGCGCCGGAACTCCTGCTGACCCAATATCGCCATTTCGCCGAAGCATTGGCCGGTACGCAGCACATTGAGCAACTTTCCCTTCTTGGTAACCTTTACGTCGCCGGCGGCAAGGATGAAGAAAGACTTCCCTGTCTCCCCTTCGGAAATCAGCCGGGTCAAGGGCGGATGCAAGGTCCACACCGCGATATGGACGACCTGCCAAAGGTCCACATCGGAGAAATCGCGGAAGAACTCCAACCGCCGCAGCGTGCTGAACTTCTCCGCCTCCGGCACCGGTTGCTCTGGCGTGTGCAAAACATTAAAGACACGCGCGAGGTCCTGCGCGAACTCCTCCCAGGTGGCGTAACGGTCCTGGGGACGTTTCTGCATGGCCCGGGCGACGATTTCGTCAACCCGACCGGGGATCTCGGTGCGGAAGATACTGGGCGCAGGCGGCTCCACATTCAGGATCTGGAACGCCATTCCATAGTTGTTGCTCGCCTTGAAGGGGAGGACGCCGGTGAGTAGTTGATACATCACCACGCCCAGCGAGAAGATGTCCGTCTGGTGGTTGAGCGGTAACTCCTGCATCTGCTCCGGCGACATGTAAGCGGGAGAGCCGACCCCGGAGAGCTGAGTCGTCTCCATGGTCATAGTCAGCGCGGCGCCGAAGTCGGAGATCTTGATATCCGTGCCCCCGGCCACCAAGATGTTGGCCGGCTCGATGTCGCGATGAACGACGCCGTGACGGTGGGCGTAGTCGAGTGCTTTGCAGCACTTGAAGGCGATCTCGATGACCTGCTCGACGCTGAGCAGCGAATCCGGGCGGGTGCGCTCCTCCAACGTGCCACCGGACACGTACTCCATGACGATGTAGCTGCCATCCTCGTGCGCCACCGCGTCGAAGATCGCGCAGATGTGCGGGTGGTTGAGCTTGCCGGCGAGCGAAGCCTCAGTCAAAAATACCTTGCGGAAACGTGAGCGGTACTCGCTATCCCCAACCACCGGTTGCTGTACCAACTTCACCGCAACCTTTCGGCTGGCGAAGGGATCCAAAGCAAGGTACACGGCACTGGTCGCGCCACGCCCGAGTTCCTTTAGGACCTGATATTTGCCGATCTTTTCGACCATGGTGCGCCGTCCGCCGCCGCGTCCCCGGAAGGAATTCAAGCACCGTAGTCTACCGGGAAGCTTCCCCGGTGTAACGAATCTCGCGCGCCGAACTTGGGCCCTGCCCTCACCGACGCTTCTTCAGTTCCTCTTCGACGCGACGCAGTTCCCGCAGGCGTGCCTCTGCGCTGGAGAGCTGATAGAAGTCACCATCCTTGGCCCGCAAGCCCAACTGCAATTGCTCGATGGCCGCGGGAACGGCCCCCGAAAGAACGTAGGCCTCCGCCTGGGATCGGTACTGCTGAAGGTGCTGGCCCAAGGCCGCGTAACTCTCGGCCTGCAGCGCGTAAAGGCGGGGGTCGTGCCGGGACGACACCAGGGCCCCGCTCACGAGGGCGAGCGCGTCCTTGGGCTGCCGTGCTTCCAGCATGGCGCGCGCGCCGTCGTATACCAGCGCCCGCCGCCCAGGGAAGCGCGCCAGCCCCTCCCGGTAGTAGGCCACCGCCTCCTTGACCTGCCCGGATGCGCTCTTCACACGACCCGCGAGCACCCAGACCATGGGCTGGTCTGGCGCCAGCGCCTGCAACCGCGCCATTTCGGTTGCGGCGCGAGGATAGCGCTTGGCCCGCAGCAACGCCGAGACCAGCCCGTAGCGGGGCGCCGCCTCGCCCACGGATTTGTGCTGCACCAGGATGTCGTCGAAGTAATTGACGGCCTCCTGCGGGTCACGTTCCTGCGCCTGCAAGCGGGCGCGCACCAGTAGAAACTCCAGACTGTCGGGCACTTGCCGGTAAGGCATCGCGTCGACGCGGTTCTGCACGTCCGCGATCCGCTCGTAGGTGAGCGGGTGGGTACGGGCGTAGCTGGGTGCATTGGTCTCGTAGATCCGGTAGGTCCGCTGCAAGCGCTCGAGGAAGGCCGGCATGGCGTGCGGATCGAACCCCGACCGCTCCAGGATCTGGAGTCCCACCCGATCGGCGTCGCGCTCGTTATCCCGGGTGAAGTTCAACGCCGTCTGCAGGCTGGCGTACTGCGCCCCGGCAATGGCCGCTTGGGCAAGGTCGGGGCTGGACCGCGCGGCAAGGATCGCCAGCGCCATGGCGGCTAGCGACACCAGCCCCGCCTGCTGCTGCTGCGCAAAGAGGCGCGCTATGTGCTTCTGCGTCACGTGGGCAATCTCGTGCCCAAGCACGGCGGCGAGTTCCGACTCGCTTGCCGAGGTGAGCAGTAGTCCGGTGTGAACCCCCACGAACCCACCGGGCAGGGCAAACGCATTGACGGTGTGATCATCTATGCCGAAGAACTCGAAATCCTGCTGGGCGTCCGGACTCACTGCCACCAGCTTGAAGCCGAGCTCATTGAGGTAGTCCGTGACCTCGGGATCATCGACGAACTGGGGGCTTCCTCGGATCTGCTGCATGATCTGCTCGCCCAGCTGGCGCATCTGCGCAGGCGTGACCACGGACTGGGAGGAATCCCCAAGGTCGGGCAAACCCTCTGCGGCACAGGGCGGCAAGAGCCAAACGAACAGTAGAAAAAGGGCACTTCTCATGGTGCTATGATAGCCATTCAGTGCAGTAAGTTCTTGTCACAATGCTGCAGTGGCGGAATTTCCCACGCAGTCGGCCCGGGCGCCCCACGCCGCCGTAGGTCAGGCGAATCCAAACGCGCATTTCGGAGCACCATGCCAAGCGATCTCACTCATTTTGACGGCGCCGGCCAGGCACACATGGTCGACGTCGGCGGTAAGACGCCCACCCATCGCGTGGCGGTGGCTCGCGGCCGGATCCGGATGTTGCGGGATACGCTCGCGCTTATCCTGCGGGGCGACGCCAAGAAGGGGGACGTGCTGGGGATTGCTCGCATCGCCGCGATCCAAGGTGCGAAGCGTACCTCGGACCTGATCCCGCTATGCCATCCACTGTCGCTCACGCGGGTGACGGTGGATTTCCTGATCGACCAGGAAGGCTCCTCGGTCGACTGCGTAGCCCGAGCGGAGACGCTTGGGCCCACCGGGGTGGAAATGGAGGCACTGACAGCGGTCGGCGTGGGCCTGCTAACCGTCTATGACATGTGCAAGGCGGTGGACCGGGGAATGCGCATCGAGGACATCCACCTGGAGGAGAAATCCGGGGGCCGCTCCGGACACTGGACCGCCGCTTGATCGAACGCTTGAACTTGGCCCCTCGGTCGTGGTCCCAGCCGGAGCGGCATCAGCGCCGCCGCGCGGCGGGACTGCTGTTCGCACTGTGGTTACAAGGGGCTGCGGCGGCCGATCCCGACAGGGCGCAGCAGGGGCGGCGCCTCGCGCAGGCGGGCGACAAAGGCAACTGTCTCGCCTGCCACCAGATCCCCGGCGACACCACAGGCGTAAGCCAAGCGAACATCGGTCCGCCGCTGATAGGACTGCGCGAGCGGTTTCCGCGGCGGCGTGCGTTGGAATTGCAGATCTGGGATGCATCCCAGGCCAACCCGGACACCGTCATGCCGCCATTCGGCCGGAACCAAATCCTCAGCGCCGAGGAGATCGAGCGCATCGCCGAATATCTCTACCAGTACTGAATCGAGGAGACACCATGCGCAAGGCGCGACGGATTTTGCTGCAGGCGTTGCTTCTGCCCGCGCTGGCCCTGGTGCCGCTGCGACTGCTGGCCGCCGTCTGGAACCGGGCGGCCTTTGAGGCGCGGGATCTTGCCACTGCCCTGCGCGAAGCCGGGGTCGGGGAGCCGGCGCGCAGCGAGGACATCGTGATCAGGGCACCCGAGATCGCAGAAAACGGTGCACAGGTTCCGGTGGAAATCCAAAGTCGGCTGGTTGGGACGGAATTGATCCAGCTCTTTGTTGAGCGCAACCCGCAGCCCCTGGCGGCAAGTTTCCGTTTCCTCGGCGGGACCGAAGCCTTCATCTCGACACGCATCAAGATGGGGGAGACCTCCGAACTTCGCGTGGTCGTGACCGCGGCCGGCCGCACCTGGTTCAACAGCCGCGAAGTGAAGGTCACCATCGGCGGCTGCGGGGTATAAGGACACGTCATGGCAGAGCCCATCCGCATCCGCATCAAACTCGACGGCGATCTGGCCGACGTGCGCGTCCTCATCGGCCACCCAATGGAAACGGGGCTGCGCAAAGACTCGAAGACGGGTGAAATGATTCCCCTGCACTTCATCCAGACCGTAACGGTCACACTCAACGACCGACCGGTGCTGGAGATGCAGTGCAACCAGGCCGTGGCCCGCAATCCCTACCTTCAGTTCCGCGTCCGGGGAGCTAGCGCGGGCGATGAACTGGCGGTCAACTGGGCGGACAGCCGGGGGGAGAGCAATGGAATCAAGGCGAAGGTCCCTGCAGGCAGCTAGCGGGCTGCTTCTTGCTCTGGCACTGCTCGCGCCGGCGCTGGAGCCTGCCCACGCAGACCCGGAAGCGGATCGGCAGCAGTTCCTCGCGGTGTATGCCGAGCGCTTTCCGGGGATCCCGGTCCGGGACTACGTGTACGGCGCACTCATCGCAAGTCCGGACGCTCGCGCGCAGTATGAGCAGATCATGGACTTCCCCCCCTTCCTCACCGAAGTGGACCGCGGACGTGCCCTCTGGGAGATGCCGCTCGCCGATGACAGCCACCTGGCCGACTGCTTTCCCAACGCGGCCCGCGGGCAGGCAGGGCGCTATCCCCGCCTCGACGCGGACGGAGCAAGCCTCATGACCTTCGAGATGGCCATTAACCGATGCCGTGAGCGTGCAGGGAATGTTCCCTGGCCCTACGCCACGGGCCCCATGGCGCTGGCCACGGCATACGCACGCGGCCTCTCCGACGCAATGCTCATGGACGTCTCGGTGCAGGGCACGGCGGCGCTGGCCCACTATGAACGGGGGAAGGCGCTGTTTTTCCGGCGTATGGGACCCCTCAATTTTGCCTGTGCGTCCTGCCATTTGCAAAACGCCGGCCGCATACTGCGCACGGAGATTCTCTCGCCCGCCATCGGGCAAGCCACCCATTGGCCAGTGTTTCGCGGTGGCGAAACCCTAACGACCCTGCAGGGCCGTTACCGGCGGTGCATGGAGCAGATACGGGTCGTACCCTTCGCACCGGGCAGTGAGGAAATGAACGACCTGGAATATTTCCATTCTTATTTAAGCAATGGCCTGCCCCTGCAGGCTTCGGTGTTCCGCAAATAAGCCTCCCGGGATGAACCGCCGCGATTTCCTGGGGGTACTCCTAGCCTCGGGCGCCTGCCTGCCTGAGGCAGGGAGCGCTGCTGCAGCGGGCTTCTACGACCTGCCCCCCGTCGCCAACTGCGCCACCTTGTTTCACCTCACCGACTGCCATGCCCAGTTGCTCCCGCTGCACTACCGTGAACCCTCCGACAACCTGGGGCTCGGAACCCGGGCGGGCCAGCCGCCGCACTTGGCAGGCGAAGCGCTGCTACGACGCTACGGAATTCCATCGGGGGGACGCCTCGCCCATGCCTTCTCCCACATCGACTTCGTGGAAGCTGCCCGCCAGTACGGGCGAATGGGAGGCTTCGCCCACCTGGCGACGCTGTTGAACCGGCTTCGCGACCAGCGTCCCGGCGCCGTCCTCGTCGATGGCGGAGACAGCTGGCAGGGCTCGGCCACAGCGCTGTGGACGCGCGGTGCGGATATGCGCGAGGCCTGCCTAGCCCTGGGGGTCGAGGTCATGACCGGCCACTGGGAATTCACCTATGGCGCGGACGAGGTCCTGGAACACGTGGCGGCCCTGGCCCCCCGACTGCGCTTCCTGGCACAAAACATCCGCACCACGGAGTTCGAAGACCCAGTGTTCGAACCCTTTGTGCTACGGTCGATCAACGGTCACCTCATTGCCATCATCGGTCAAGCCTACCCTTACACGCCTATAGCCAATCCACGTCACTTCGTGCCGGAGTGGCGCTTCGGCATCCAATCCGAGGAATTGGCGAAGCAAGTGCGCTCGGTACGCGCGGCTGGCGCGCAGGCGGTGGTACTGCTTTCGCACAACGGTATGGACGTGGACCTCAAGCTTGCCTCGCAGGTGAGCGGGCTCGATGCCATCCTGGGCGGGCACACGCACGACGCGGTTCCCGCCCCGGTGCGCGTGCGCAACGCCGGCGGCGAAACCCTGGTGGCCAACGGCGGCAGTCACGGTAAATTCCTGGGCGTGCTGGATATGGAATTCGCCGACGTTGGCCTGGCCCAAGTCAATTACCGGATCCTGCCGGTATTCTCCGACCTGCTCCCACCGGATCCCGGCATGCAGGCGCTGGTGGCGCGCCTGCGCACGCCCTTCCTCGACCGGTTGCGGGAGCCTCTGGCCATAAGTGACGGCCTACTCTACCGGCGCGGCAACTTCGGCGGCACCTTCGATCAGTTGATCCTGCAGGCCCTCCTGGAAACCCAGGATGCCCAGATCGCCTTCTCACCAGGCTTCCGCTGGGGCGGCTCCCTACTGCCGGGTCAAACCATCACTCGGGAGGATCTGCTGGGCCAGATGGCCATTACCTACCCGCAGATGCACGTGGACTGGTACACCGCCGTCCAGCTCCACGCGCTTCTGGAAGACCTAGGCGACAACTTGTTCAACCCGGACCCCTACCGGCAACAGGGCGGCGATCTGGTCCGAGTAGCGGGCCTCAGCTTCACCTGCGCCCCGCGCGCACCCGTGGGCCAGCGCTTCAGCGACCTGCGCCTGAAGGGGGAACTCCTCTCGCCTAGCCGCCGCTACAAGACGGTCAGCTGGGCACCGGTGGCGGAAGGAGTGGTCGGCCCCCCCGCGTGGGAAGCCGTCGAGCAGTGGCTGGTGGCACGTCGCCGGGTCCCAGTTTTGCGGCCGCCCGCCCCTGCCTTGGTCGGGGTGGGGAACGACCCCGGGCTCGCCGTAGGCTCCTAACGGAGTAGGACCTTCACCTCTGCGCGGCGCAGATAGCGAAAGGGGTGCGGTAGCACCCCTTCCTGGATAACCCAGGGACGTCGCGCAGTACTGTCCCCGAGGAGAACGGCGCGCAGCGCCGTCCCTGATCAGGCGATTAGGCCTTGCAAGAGGAGGGAACCCAGCGGGCCTTGTCGCCCGTGAAGTCCGACGCGTCCGCGGCCGGTGCTGTGTTCACGCTGGCGGGCACTGCGGCCGTGCCACAGACCCAGACGATGTCGTTGTTCTTCGACAGCCCCGCCGAGATATCGAGCTTTAGGCCCTTGAGGTTCTTGTTGGCGTTGTTGCCGTAGGTGATGATGATCTGGCCGTTGGTAGCGCCGATATCCACCGACGTCACGTAATTACCGGCGGGCGGAGAACTGACGTTCATGGCGGCCAAGTTGGCGGGCCAGGTACCCTTGTTTTGGTAGTAGTCGGCCATGGCCGTCTTCAGGCCTTCCGCCAAGTTCGGACCCTCAGACACCTGGGCACGCATGGTGTAGTCCTGGTAAGCGGGCAGCGCGATGGCCGCGAGGATGCCGATAATGGCAACGACGATCATCAGTTCGATCAGGGTAAAACCTTGTTGCAGGCGTTTCATGGTTTGAGCGCTCCAAGTAATGAGTAATGACTGGTAATGAGGGCCATGCAGTTGCCACCTACGCTCCCAAGCAACTCATGTACCAATTGACTCTGACTAGTTTGGCCCGCCGCCGCGCAATGGGCGGGATTCGGACCAGCGCGGAATTTTACCCGCAAATCATGCACGCTACGACGCCGAGCAAGCACCACCCGCCGCATGGCAACCGGCGGGCCTTCGCTACACTTGGTTGCTAGCCGCCCACACCGGCGCGAGGGAGTATTCTCCTGCGGCGCCGCAGCCCCTAAGTCCTTGTTCTCCTGCGTTCCGCATCGCCCTAAGCAATCGCGCAAGGGTACTGGGGGGATGCGGCAGCATCCCTCCAGTGCCTGCGGCGCCGGGGCGCCACCGGTTCAGATCATCAAGCCTTGCAGGAGGAGGGAACCCAGCGAGCCTTGTCGCCCGTGAAGTCCGACGCGTCCGCGGCCGGTGCTGTGTTCACGCTGGCGGGCACCGCGGCCGTGCCACAGACCCAGACGATGTCGTTGTTCTTCGACAGCCCTGCCGAGATGTCGAGCTTCAGGCCTGCGAGGTTCTTGTTGGCATTGTTGCCGTAGGTGATGATGATCTGGCCGTTGGCAGCGCCGATATCCACGGACGTCACGTAATTACCCGCGGGCGGTGAACTGACGTTCATGGCGGCCAAGTTGGCGGGCCAGGTACCCTTGTTTTGGAAGTAGTCGGCCATGGCCGTCTTCAGCCCTTCCGCCAGGTTCGGGCCCTCGGAGACCTGGGCACGCATGGTGTAGTCCTGGTAGGCAGGCAGCGCGATGGCCGCGAGGATGCCGATAATGGCAACGACGATCATCAGTTCGATCAGGGTAAAGCCTTTTTGCATGCGTTTCATGGCAAACTCCTTGAACGGGAAAGACACTACGGTTTTTTTGGCAGTCGCACACGCGGAGACGTGTCCTGGACTTCGATACAGCAATGGTCGTGCCAGTTTAGGCTCTTCCCCTTCGCACAACCGCGCGGCGGCCTCCACTTCCCGCCGCTGCGCTACGCGGCCTGCCGATTAGCGCGGATGACCGACTCGGGAGGCCAGGGCTTGCCCTCCTACGTCAACATATCCGCCGGGATACCTGGAATCGTTGACAAATCCACCTCGTCGATCTGCTCGCGGTCGAGATATTGTTCCGCGTAGCGGAGGTACACCTTATCGCGAACGAAGACGTCGAACAAGTCGGCGTCGATGTGCCCATTGAGCTTGAACCGCCCCAGGATGGTCAGTGCCTCTGTGAGGGTCTTGCCCTTTTTGTAAGGCCGATCCTTGGCGGTCAATGCCTCGAAAATGTCCGCGATGCCCATGACGCGCGCTTGAACGGACATCTCGTGCCGGCGCAGCCCGCGCGGATATCCCCTGCCGTCCATGCGCTCATGATGACCCCCCGCGTACTCCGGCACGTTCTTCAGGTGCCTGGGCCAAGGCAGGGACTCGAGCATCATGATCGTCACTTCGATATGGTGGTTGATGATCTTGCGCTCGGCGTCAGTGAGGGTTCCCGCCCGGATGGTCAGGTTGTCCATCTCCTCCTGCGTCAGGAAGGGCTGATCCTCATTGTCATCGGCATCGTGCCAGCGATGACCGAGGCCGATGGCGAAGACCCGCTGCTGATCCTCGGGCTCCATGCGCTCGGATCCAATGTTGCAAAACCGCAAAAACTCCCGGTCCGCTTCGATTTGCGCCCGGTCCGCCACCAGCCGCTGCTCGATCTCGGGCAGCAGGCTAGGGTCATGGCGCTCAAGCGCGGAGAACCGAGCCTTCAGCGCGCGGATCTCCGCGTCACGTTTGATTACTTCGAACCGCGTATCCACCAACCCGACTCGATCGTAGATGGTCTGCAGTTTCGTGGCCTTGTCCACCACGTGCACGGGCGTGGTTACCTTGCCACAGTCGTGCAGCAGGCCGGCAATCTTGAGCTCATAGCGGTCCTTATCCGTCATGAGGAACTCGGCCAAGCCGCCCTGAACGCTTTTGCTGGCGGCTTCGGCCAACATCATGGTGAGCGTGGGGACCCGCTGGCAGTGCCCCCCCGTGTAGGGGGACTTGTCGTCGATCGCGGAGTTGATCAGTCCGATAAAGGACTCGAACAGTTCCTCCAACTGGTTTATCAGCAGCCGGTTGGTGAGCGCCACCGCCGCCTGGGAAGCCAGCGACTCCACCAGATGCTGGTCCGAGTCGGAGAAGGGCAGAATCTCACCGCTGGTACGGTCCGTGGCATTGATCAACTGCAACACGCCGATGATCTCATCCTCGTGGTTCTTCATGGGAACGGTCAGGAAGGACTTGGAACGGTAACCGGTGGTGCGATCGAAGCGCTTCGTGCCCGAGAAGTCGAAGCCTTCCTCGGTGTAGGCGTCGGCAATGTTGACCGTCTGATCATTCAGCACTGACCAAGCCACCACGAGGGAGTTGTTGGGCTGTGCGGTGTCGTCGTACAGACGCAGTGGCGGGAAGGGTATTTCCTGCCCGCTGGTTCCTCCCATGGCGATGCCCAGGGAGTCGGTCAGCATGATTTCGAACTTCAATTCCCGCTCGTTATGAACCCGGTAGAGCGTCCCGCCGTCGGCGTTTGTAATCTGCTTGGCGGCAATGAGGATCTTTTCGAGCAGGTGCGTGATGTCCTTTTCCTTGGACAACAGCACGCCGATCCGGTTGAGTTCGGTTAGGCGACTCAGTGGATCCTGGGAAATGGCTTCGGTCATGGCGCTGCGTAGGTTCCCATGCAATGGCGGCTGTGTGTGGGGGGCTGCGTGGGACGGTGCGAGCCTATTTGATACAGACCGCGCGCACCTGGTGCATGTCGGTTATCCCTTGCAGGACCTTCTCAATGCCGTCCTGCTTTAACGTGCGCATGCCTTCCTCCAGCGCGGTGAGCAGCATCTCCGCCACCCTGGAGTGCTCCTGGATGTGCTTCTTGATGCTGTCCGAGCCGAGCAAGAGTTCATGCAGGCCCACCCGCCCCTTGTACCCGGTACCCGAGCACACTTCGCAGCCGACCGGTGAATAGAGCGTGATCTGCCCCTTCTCGTCGCCGTAGGTCTTGCTCCAATCGCGGTAGGTGCCCTCATAGGCCGCCTTGGGGTCGCGCCGAAAGGTCTCCGTGGGCTTAAGCTCCTGGCAGAATTCCTCGAGCATCAACTTCAACTCATCGGGCGTGGCCACATGGGGGGCCTTGCACTTGGAGCAAAGGCGCTTGGCCAGGCGCTGAGCAAGGATGCCGAGTAGCGCGTCGGCAAAGTTGAATGGATCCATACCCATATCCAGCAGTCGGATGATGGACTCCGGCGCGCTATTGGTGTGTAGGGTGGCAAATACCAAGTGACCCGTGAGCGACGCCTCGATACCGATGGAGACGGTTTCCTTGTCGCGCATCTCACCGACCATGATGATGTCGGGATCCGCCCGCAGGAAGGCGCGCATTGCCGTGGCGAACGTGAGGCCGGCCTTCGGGTTCATCTGCACCTGGCGCAGGCCCTTCTGCGTGATCTCCACGGGATCCTCGGCAGTCCAGATCTTCGTCTCCGGTGTGTTCAAGTAGCCCAGGACGGAGTGCAGGGTGGTGGTTTTACCCGACCCGGTGGGTCCGCACACGAAGAACAAGCCGTAGGGCTTGGAAACCGTTTCCTTGAGTCTTGCCAGGTTGCGCGGCAGAACGCCGAGTTTGTCGAGCGGGATCGGCTCCCCGGCGGCCAGGATACGCATGACGATATCCTCGACACCGCCGGCGGAGGGGACCGTCGCCACCCGCAGCTCGATGTCCAGGGGACCGAAACGCCGGAACTTGATTTTCCCGTCCTGCGGCTTGCGCTTCTCCGAAATGTCCAGGTCGCACATGATTTTGAGGCGTGCGACGATGGCGCTACGGTAGCTCGCCGGGACCGAAATGTAGGGCATCAGCGTGCCGTCCTTGCGGAAGCGGATCTCCGTCTTGGACTTGCCTGGATAGGGCTCGATGTGGATATCCGAGGCGCCCTGATGGTAGGCGTCGACGATGATCTTGTTGACCAGCTTCACCAGTTCATTGTCGGCGGCAAGCGAGGCCTCATCGACGCCCGTGGACTGGTCCTCGATAGCGCCTTCGGCGTCGTCCATTCCAGAGAGCAGGTCACCGATGGAGGTCACGTCCTCCAGCGTGGCGCCGAAGAACTGGTCCAGCGTGGCCTGAAACTCTCTGGTCGTGCACACCCGGTACTCGATACGGCTTTTCGGGAAGATGTTGTTCACCACCCGCGAGGCCCGCACCCGCTCGGGGTCCGTGGTGAGCACCACCAGCCCCTCCTTGGTATCCTCCAGCGGCAACCAGGCGCTGCTCTCCAGGAAATCCCGCTTCAGGTTGCGCAGGAGATCCAGGGGCTTAACGCGATTGGGGAGGTAGGGCTCATAGGGAGCGCCGAAGAACTCCGACAGGGCCGCACCGATGGCCTCGGGCTTGACCTGGAATTCATCGAGCAGCACCGACTCGATGTCGGTCCCCTTACGCCGCGCGGAGCGCAGCGCGAGTTCCATCTCTTCGGTGGACAGCACCGCATTGGCCACCAGGGCGTCGTACTTGCTGCGAACCAGCGTATGGGGCTTCTGACGCTGCCGTAGTGCAATAGCCAGTGTCTCGCACAGATTGACGATGCCTTCCTCGCCAACCTGGGTGAAGGCCATGCCGTCGATGGTGTTGATGGCCTGCACCACACCGATGAGGTCGCTGGTGCCGTTCTCCACGATGGGCGCGACCAGGATCTGTTTGGTACGGTAGCCGGTGCGCTTATCCACTTCCTTCAGAAAGCGCAGCTGTGGCGAGAGGGCACGCAGTTCGTTGTCGTCGTACACGTCCTGAAGATTGATCAGGATGCGGTTCTGGGCGACGAATCCGGCGATGGACTGCTCGTTGATGGGGAGCTTCAGGTCCTTGAAGGACGTCAGCCCCGTTTTCACTTTGGAAATGATTGACGAGCGGTCGTCGGAAATAATATAAACGGTCAGGCGGTCTGCGCCGAGCAGACTGCAGATGTCCTGCGACAACTCCAACATGATCTCGTCGATGTTGGAGGTGGCGTGAATCTTGTTGGTGACCGCCTGTAGCTGGCGCTGGAACTCCAGCTTGACGGTGATATCCGCCAAGCTGGGCTGCGGCTGCGGCTTCATTTCCATCACGGTGCTCATCGGCGCGACTCTCCCTCGACCCGCCTCAAGCGGCCAGGCCGACTTGCCCGCCCCGTCATGCTAGAACTTGAGCACTTGTCCATTGGACAGCATGCGCGGGCTGTATTGCTCCGCGCTCTCCTCTATTTCCGACATCGTGACAGCGCCTTCTCCCGGCTTGAGGTGCGTGACGAAAATCCGCGCCGGACGCCTGAGTTTCGCCAGCTCGGCAGTGAGTAGCGCCGGGCAGAGGTGCTTCGAAAGCGCGGCTAGCTGGGCCTCAGCGTTGCTGAAAGCCGTTTCAATGATGAGGTACTTCAGGTTCTCGATCCCATTCACTTCCTCCCAGAGCGCATCATTGGAGGTCGTGTCCCCGGTAAACACCAGACTCGAGCGCCCACTGTCCAAGTGGTAGCCCACGGCGGGCACCACGTGGTTCGCTGGGACCGATCGTATCACCCGGTCGCCCAGTGTAACCCGGCCGCCCAGTTCCATAGCGACCAAGCGAAGAAAGGGGGTCTCCGGCGAGGGGATCGCTCCGAAATCCGGCCAAATCTTCCAGTTGAAAATATGGTCCTTCAGGCACTGTATGGTCTCTGGCAGCGCGTATACGGTCAGCGGCCGATCCCGCATTCCGCCCACGGAATCCACCAGGAATGGGATGCAGGCGATATGGTCCAGATGGGAGTGGGTGACGAAGATATGGTCAATCTGGACCAATTCATCCAGGCTCAGATCCGCGACGCCGGTGCCCGCGTCGATGAGGACATCGTGATCAACCAGAAGCGCCGTGGTGCGGAGGTTGCCGCCGATGCCTCCACTGCAGCCGAGAACGCGAAGAAGCATGAATCACTTCGACTCGAAGGTATACGCGCCGTCCCACCCGGGACCGGGCGGGATGCTGCGCAGGGCTGGCAGCCGATCCAGAAAGATCCGGTAAAGGGCTTCACCCGGATACAAGCGGGTGAGATTCATGAGTTGCAGTTCTGCCATATCCCACTCCTGCGCCCGGTACAGACGCAACGCCTTGTGCCACAGGCCCAGTTCCTCCTGGCGCGCCTTCGTGGCCACGTCAGGGGGGCCGAGGGGTTCAAAAATCGGTACGGCCTCCTGGCGGCCCTTCACGCGGACGAAGTCCAGTTCGCGGTACACCAGATCCGGCGCGGCCTTCCGCGTATTGTCTCCGACCACCATGCCGACGCCGTATTGCTTGGTGATCCCCTCGAGCCGGGACGCGAGGTTGACGGTGTCACCCATGACCGTATACGCCAGACGAACCTCCGAGCCCATGTTGCCCACGGTCATGCGTCCGGAATTAACCCCGACGCCGATGTGCAGCGCAGGCCAGCCGCGCGCCTTAAACTCCGGCTCCAGTTCACGCATCCGCGCCTGCATCTCCAAGCCGGTGAGCACGGCGTGGCGGGCGTGGTCCTGATCGGGTAGGGGCGCACCCCAGAAAGCCATAATACAGTCGCCCATGTATTTATCAATGGTCCCACGCTGGCGGTAGATAACCTGCGTGAGCGGGGTGAGAAAACCATTCATCAGCCGCGCCAGATCTTTCGGGTCCAGGGACTCCGAGATCGTCGTGAACCCCCGGACATCCGAAAAGAGCACCGACATTTCGCGGCTCTCGCCCTCGGTTGAGACGGAGTCCGGGTTCAGAGCCATTTCATCGACCAATTCAGGCGGAACATAACCCTTGAAGAGGCCCGTGATCTGTCGTTTTGCGCGCGACTCCACAAAAAATCCGTAGGACATGTTGAGCGCAAACAACCCAGAGACCATAAACATGCCCGACGCAAGCGGCAGCACCAGTCCACCCTTCTGCCAAATGATCAGGTTGACCGCGGGCACCCCGATCAGCATCACGCCCGCGAGCACGGTGGCCCGTAGAGGATTAAGCAAGGGGAAGGCCAGGGCCAGCGCAACCCCCGGCAAAAGAAGCAGGACGACCTCGGCGCCCAGCACATAGGGGGGGTTCTGATGGATGGTACCGTCGAGCATGCCGGAGATGAGGTTGGCATGGATCTCCACCCCGGGGTAGACGGAAGCTACTGGAGTGGCCCGGAGGTCCTGCAGGCCCGGGGCCGAGGTGCCTACCAGTACGATGCGATCCTTTAGATCCTGGGGCGGGACCTTGCCGTGGATCACGTCGGTGGCCGATATGTAGGGGAAACTGCCCTGCTTGCCACGGTAGGGCACCAACGCGGCCACGTCGGCGTCCACCGGGATGCGACGGTCACCGAGGTCTAGCCACTCCAGCCCCGGGTAGTTTTTAGTCCAGCCAGGGGCATCCGTAAACCCGGGGCGCAGTTCCGGTGAGCCCTGCAGCAGTCGAACCATGGCAACGGACAGGGGCTCGTAGAACGCACCTTCATATTCTGCCAACATGGGTACCCGCCGCACAATGCCGTCCTCGTCGGGCAAGGGGGTGAAGTGGCCGGCGCTGGCCGCGGCGCTCTGGAGTTCCTCCAGGTTTGCGCCGTAGCCGGTGTAACGCGTGACCACGACGTTGCGGCCTTGGAATATCCCCTTGGCGAGCGCGGGCTTGGGGAGCTGGCCCGCGCGCTGCGCGGCGTCTGCCGAAAAGTAATAGCCGAGGACGACGGGACGCGAGCGCAGGTGATCGGCAAAGATTCGGTCGAACTGCAGCCGAGGCTCCAAGGCCTGGAGCGTCTGCTGGTAGCGCAGATCGTCCTTCAATTCGTTGCGGGCGAGTTCCTGCATCACTCCCAGACCGGAACTCTCGTCGCGTTCCGCCCAGACCACGTCGAACCCCACTAGGGCTACGTGGTAGCGGTCGAAGAGTTGATCCATCATCGTGGCCATCCGGTCACGGCGCCACGGCCAGTGGCCTTCCGCGGCGAGGCTCTTCTCGTCGATGTCGACGATGACGATTCTGGGATCGACCGTGCCGGGGAGCGTCATCCGCAGCCGCAGGTCGTAGGCGAGGTGTTCGAACCGCGTCAGAAAGGCGAGGTCGAGATAACGCGCTGCATGCCCCAGGAAGACCGCGACGATCAGCAGCCCGAGCACGATCCGCACGGCTTGTTTTTTCAAGGGGCCCCTTTTACCGGCAGCACAGGCATCCCGCTAGGCCATGAGGCGCCCCGGTCGCCACCCATGCTTGGGGCATAGCCCGCAGGGCCTAGACGCTGCGTAAACACGACCAAACTTCAGCCGACGGGCTTGAGATAGAACTCCATCTTCACGCCCGCCAACTCGATCACGTCGTGATCGTGCAGGGCATGGGCCTGCCCGTCAAGCGGGTGGCCGTTGACCACCGGGTAGTTAGTGCCTTCCACGTGGGTGATGAAGTAGCCTTGGGGCCGTTTGGCTATCACGGCCACCTGTACACCCGGCTTGCCCAGGGTCGTGAGCGCCTTCACGAGAACCATTTCCTTGCCGGCGCTGGGGCCGGACAAGATCTGCACCGTTCCCTGGGCCTGGGCGGCTGCCGGGGCGGGCGTGGGGGCTGAGGCAGGTGCGGGAGGCAGGCCGCCGGCCTGGGGTTCGTGGACCGGTGCTCCGGAAGCCATGGCACGCGCGACCTCGGCGGGGGTTGGCCCGTTGGCGGGGGCGCTGAGATCCGGGTTGACGACCGTGTCCGTGAAGTGACGGACCACGGGAGGCGCCGGAGCCGGAACCGGGGCTGCCGGGACCGCCTCGGGGCGGATGGTGTTCCGCCGCAGCACCATGGTCTTCTCGAAATCTGCCGGTGCGGGCTGGGCGGCGGAGACCTCCGAAACGTACTTGAGCTTGTATTTGCCCAGTTCGATAAGGTCGCTGTTCTGCAGGAAGTGGCGCTTGATCGCCTGGCCGTTGACCAGAGTACCGTTGGTACTGCCAAGGTCCTCGAGAAAGGAATCGTTGAGAATGGTCATGATCATGGCGTGCTCGCCACTCACGGCTAGATTCTCGATCTGAATATCGTTGTGCGCCTTCCGGCCGATCGTGGTGCGTTCCTTGGTGAGGGGATACTCCCGGATCACCATGCCGTCGAGGCTCAATATCAACTTCGCCATAGCTCGATCCCCATTACTTTAGCTAAACCATGACCTAAGCAGGCTCAGGAACCCGTGGGAAGCAGCAAAATCCTTCCTGACGCGCACCAGTACGACTGAGACGTTATCCCGCCCGCCGTTGTCGTTGGCCATCTGTATCAACTGCTCCGCCGCCAGCGCGAGGTTTGCCCGCAGCGTGACCAGAGTGAGTTGAATATCGTCATCCGGCACCATGTCATTGAGGCCGTCGGAACACAAAAGGAAAATATCTCCCTCCTGCGCGTCGTAGGTGTGGATTTCCGGCTCCACCTCCGGTTCGATCCCTACCGCCCGGGTCACCAGGTTCTTGTTCTGGGACTTTCGCGCCATTTCGGGCGTGATCATCCCCGCATCGATTTGTTCCTGAAGCAGGGAATGGTCCCGCGTCACCTGCTCGAGCGTATCTCCACGGAGCCGATAGAGGCGCGAATCCCCGATGTGCGCCACGCTCAACCGGTTGTCGAACAGCAGGGCAACCACCAGGGTGGTCCCCATCCCCGCGTATTGGGCTTGGCTGTTCGACGTGTCGTAGATGGAGCGGTTAGCCCGCCCGACCACATCGCGCAGCACCTTGACGGCCCGCGGCTCGCCGGTATCCCGGTCCCGCTGGTGCATCGGACCCTCGCCGACGGCCTCACGCATGTCCTTGGTGATCAACGCCACGGCGATACCGCTGGCCACCTCGCCGGCGTTGTAGCCACCCATGCCGTCAGCCAGGACTGCAAGGCCGATGGTCGGGTCGACGGCGATGCTGTCCTCGTTGTGCGACCGGACCATCCCGGTGTGGGTGGCCGTCGCCATTTCCATTGACTTGGCTAGATCCATTATGCGCAGGCCCCGCGGCTATAGGCTGACATCAAGTTCACCGTAGGAGGCGGCGCACTCCCGGATGGCCTTGGCCATCTCCGCGCCGGTCTTGAACCGCTTCTCCTTGTCCTTGGCAAGTGACCTGTCGATGATGGCCGCAAGGCAATCGGGCAAGGTGGGATTCAGCGTGAGTATATCAATGGGCGTCTCGTTGGCGATCTTGTACATGAGTTGCGTCATGGACTCGCCCTGGAAAGGCAGGCTTCCGCTGGCCATCTGATAGAGCATCACGCCCAGAGAGAACAGGTCAGACTGGCCGTCGATCTTCTTTCCCGCCAATTGCTCCGGGGACATGAAGGACGGCGTGCCCAGGACCAGGCCGGTTTTGGTCTTGCTGGAGTCGGTGATGCGGGCGATACCGAAGTCCGTCACCTTGACGTTGTCCGCTCCGGTGTCGTACATGATGTTCGCGGGCTTGATGTCGCGATGGACGACGCTCTGCCCGTGGGCGTAGTCCAACGCGTCGGCAACGCGGGCGCAGATGCTCATCGCCTGCTGCAGGGGTAGTAGCGAGCCCACCTTGGTGAAGGGCACCAAGTCGCGGCCCTTCAAGAATTCCATGGCGATGTAGGCCAGGTCGTGCTCCTCGCCCGCGTCGTAGATGGTGACGATGTTCGGGTGGGTCAGCCGGCCGGCGGTCTCCGCCTCGCGGAAGAACCGCTCCTTCACGTCCTGCAGTTCGTCTGCGTCGAACTCCTGGGACAGTGCCATGGTTTTGATGGCGACCACCCGGCCAATCTTCGGATCCTTGCCAAGGTAGACGACGCCCATGGCGCCTTTGCCCAATTCCTTCTCCACCTGGTAGCGCCCCAGCATGGGCTTTTCAACCTCGCCGCCGGTCGTGGTGAGCAGGCTCGCGTTGGTGCGAGTGCTCGCACCGCCCAGAATGACCGTCTCGGCCATGGCTTTGGCGCGGCTCAGCTTCTGCTCCAGATCGCGGAACTTCGGGTTGTACGTGGCCATGTAGTTGAACACGGCCTCAGCCTTGTTGAACTGGCGCTTACGCTCGAAGTCCAGGGCCAAGTTGTACATGTTGTCCATCAACTGGTCGTCGAGGGGGCACTTTTTGAATTTGTCGAAGGCCATGTCCAACTGACCCTGCCCCTGAAAGGCCAAGCCCAACATCCGATTGCTCTCAGCCGACTCAAGGTCGGATCGGACCTTGCCGCGCTCGGTCACCAGGAAGCGCTTGGTCGTCAGCGTGAGGTGACCCAGCACCAGCAGGACCACCGAAATCATGAGTTCGATCCAGAGCAGCTGGCTCACCATCAATAGGAAATGGGTCCCGACCAGCAGCACGAGGAGGCCGGCGGTGGCCATGGCGCCACGCCCCGCATCCAAGCGCGGGAGGAGCAGGATCACGTAGAGGGCGATCAGTAGGTAGGCCACCCAGGAAACCGCGCCCGCCCACCCCGGGGTCAAGAAAAAATGCTCCTGGAGGATGCTGGAGATCACGTGGGCCTGCACCAAAACCGCTGGCATGCTGGCACTGATCGGCGTCGGGAAGGAGTTGGCAATGCCCGACGCAGTCGGCCCCACCAAGACGATCTTGTCCCGATACTTCTCGAGAGGGATCTTTCCGCTGACCACGTCGAAGAAGGAATCGACCGTGAAAGCCGGCCTACCGTCGCGGTCCTTGTAGAAGTAGGTGTTCATGCGTAGTTGGGGATCGGTCTGGATGTTCAGCCGCCCCACGGACACGCGTTCACCGAGTTGTGCCTTGATGTCTGCCACGCCGAGGTTGAGGCTGCGCGCGGCAATCTGCAGGGACATGGCGGGGTAGAGCTCGCCGAAATACGCCAAGGCCAGGGGCTCCGTACGGAGCGCGCCGTCCGCGGGGTCCAACGCGGAGTTTAGGTGCCCGATCGCCGCGACCTTCTCGGCGATCTCAGCAACGATGCTCACGTCGACACTGCGCGCCTGGGTGGGAACCATGTCCTGGTTGCCCTTGGCGCCAATCACGTTCTTGCGCAAAAAACCGGGCAACTCCTTATCGGGGTTGCCCTGCGGATTTCCTAGCTGGAATAGCACGGGAAGTACCACATTGCCGGCCTTGCCGAAGCTCTCGGCCAGCCGATGGTCGGTGTTCAGCCGGTCCTCCGCCTCCTTGAGCACGGCGTCAAACTGGGGCAATTGCTGGGGCCCGGCCTCACCGAGACCGGTGTAGAGCCCGCGCAGCTTTTGAATGTAGCCGAAGCCGGCGTCTACCTGGGGCTCGGAGAAGAAGACTTGGTAGGCGATGACTTTGGCCTGCGCCTGCGCAAGGCCGTCCACGAGTTTGGCGTGGATGTCCCGCGACCAGGGCCAGCGGCCCATGTTGGCCAAGCTGTTGTCGTCGATGGCGATCACGGCCACCCGCTCGGAGGGGGGGCGACTCGAGGCGCGCACGCCAAGGTCATAGGCCTTGCGCTCGAGGCTCTGCACAAGGTCGCTCGCGCCCAACAGGAGTACGACCGCCGCAACGATCAGCCCGAGGAACCAGTCGGTCTTCCAGAAGCCCTTCGCCGTTACCCTTGCCAACCTGATCTCCCAGCGGGTTTAAAGGGGGATTCCCTTGTTTTCTAGGTAGTTAACGGTTTACCCTGATCGATTGTACGACATTTACCTCTAAAGTCCATGTTTTTTTTGCGAAACCGTCATTTCCTGCGAACCAAGCCACGGCCAGGAAAGTCGGTGGGTCTCATGCGCCTTCTACCAACACAAGGCTCCCGCGCGAGGCCGCTTGGCGAAGCGCGCGGGCGCTGGCGTAGGCCGGTGAGTCGTAGAATGCTCTGGCTTGGTCCGTGCTGTGGAAGACCAACACGACGACGCGACTGGGCTGCCAATCACCCTCCAGCGACTGTGGGTTGCCGCCGCGAACAAGGAACCGCCCGCCGAAGCTAGCGAGGATGGGACCCACTTGATCGCGGTAGGTCGCGTAGGCGGCAGGATCGGTAACTTCCACGGTGGCAATAATGTACGCGCTCATGCGGGAGCCTCTGTTGTAGGGGGTTTAGGCGGCGTTCAGACAGCGCGCAGGCTCCGCCTCAGCGCCCATTGTCCACGTCTCGGGTTCGCCCGTCACCCCCCCACAGTGCCGGTGAAGGCCCGCTACCAGTGGCGCGGGAGCTTCTCTGCGTGGGCCAGCGTTTCCAAAGCCAGCGAAAAGCGCTCGTTGACCCCAGCCCAGTCCATCGGCTCGGCGGCCTGCCGGGCCGCGCGGCCCATCGCAGGTAGATCGCGCCCGCCGGTGCCCAAGTCCGCGGATTGCCGACAGAAGGCGTCGGCATCGTCCAGGGGCGCAAGCAGGCCCGCGGTGCCGTGCGCGATGTGCTCGCGCCCTGCCGCGTAGTCGTAGGCAACCACGGGGAGGCCGCTTGCCAACGCCTCGAGAATCACGTTGCCGAAGGTTTCCGTCGTGCTTGGGAACAGGAACAGGTCAGCCGAAGCATAGTGGCGAGCCAGATCCACCCCTTGGCGCATGCCCGCGAAAACGACATCGGGGTTGCGCGACTGCAGGTCCCGGCGCAGCGGGCCGTCGCCCACCAGAACCAGCCGCGCGGACGGAGCGCGCTCGCGCAGGGCGGCGAAGGCCGCGAGCACCAGAGGCAAGTTCTTCTCGGGGGCCAGGCGGCCGACGAACAAGGCCACGGTCTCCTCCGCGCAAGCGCCCCATTCTCGGCGCAGGGCGGCATCACGGCGCTGCGGCGCAAACAATGTGGTGTCAACGCCTCGCGCAATCACCGCCAACTCGCCGAATCCACTGGCCGCGAGGAAGTCCGCCAACTCTCTCGTCGGCACGAAGGTGCACCGGGTATGCCGATGAAAAGCCTTCAGGTAGGCGCCCACCAGCCCGGCAAGAAGCCCGATGCCGTAGTGGGAGCTATAGCGGTCGAAACGCGTGTGGAAGTCTGAACTCACTGGGATGCGGAGGCGCCGGGCGACGCACAGGGCACCGGCCCCGAGCGGTCCCTCGGTCACTAGATGGACGATGTCCGGAGGACGCGCGAGCCAAAGTCGGCGCAGCCGCCCGATCGACGGCAATCCGAGCTTGAGTTCGGGGTAGCGCGGGATGGGCAAGCCGCCCACCAGCGCCTGGCGAAGGAGGCCGCGCGGAGCAGGCGTTGACTCTCCGGCTTGACGCGGACGCACGAGGTCGACCTCGTGACCCCGCGCGAGAAGGCCCTCCACCATGTGCGAGAGCGTCATGGCTACGCCGTTGACCTCCGGCGGATAGGTTTCGGTTACCACGGCGATGCGCAGACGGGGCCGCATCAGCCCCGGCGCCTGGGCGGCGGGCTCGATCATGTAGGCGAAGCCTGCTGGCGCCGCGCTTCAGCCCGATGACGAAACGGTGACGCTTAGATTACGGGCATCAGCTCAGCCCGTTAACACCAATAGCCAGGTGACGGCGACGTTAACCAGGGAGATCAACACCGCCGCACTGGCCATATCCTTGGCGCGACCAGCGAGGCGGTTATCCTCGAGTGAAATCCGGTCTACCGTCGCCTCGATGGCCGAGTTAAGGAGTTCCACCATCAAAACCAATAGAACGGACCCCACCAGCAGAGCCTTTCCCACACCAGAAGCGCCACTGAGCAGCGCCACCGGCATCAGCACTAGAGCGGCCAGACATTCCTGCCTGAAGGCATCCTCGTGGCGCAGCGCAGCGCGCAGCCCAGCAAGGGAGTTGACGAGCGACGCTGCCAGGCGGTGCAGGCCTCGCTTGCCCTTGTGCGGACTGACCTGCTCGCCGTCGACCACCCGGGGCACTGCCCCCGCCGCTCGCGCTCCGCTCTCAGGCCAGAGCGGCCAGGGCTGCGTCGTAGTCCGGCTCCTGGGCGATCTCCGGGACCAGTTGCGAGTGCAATACTTGGTTGTTCGCGTCCAGCACCACCACGGCGCGAGCGGTGAGGCCCTTCAGCGGGCCCGCAGCGATGTCCACACCGTAGTCATGGTGGAACTCGTGGTTACGGAAGGTGGACAGGGTCACCACGTCCTTCAGCCCCTCGGCGCCGCAGAAACGCCCCATCGCAAAGGGAAGGTCCGCCGCCACCACCAGCACGACCGTGTCCGCTAGGGATGACGCCCTGGCATTGAATACGCGCGTGGACTGCTGGCAGGTAGGAGTGTCCAGGCTGGGGACGATATTGAGCACCTTGCGCTTGCCCGCGTAATCAGCCAGCGTGACGTCACTTAGATCGGCGCTCACTAGCGTGAACCCGGGGGCGGTGGAGCCCAGGGTGGGGAGGTCTCCGTGCACAGGTACAGGGTTTCCCTTCAGGGTAACGGTGGCCATGGTCCTATCTCCTTGAAAATTCCGCCCCGGGGATGGGGCGAACGAGTGTCTGGGCGGTCGCTCGCGGCATTAGCCCGCGCGCGGCGGCAGGTGCCAACGGCATTCTACCAAGTTAACTTGGGTGGTCACCCTCAGCCGAAAAACAGGTAAAGCCGGTAGGACGTAGGGTGCAACTCCCCCGAGTCCAGGTACAGACGCACCGCCAGTTCCTGGTTGGGGTTGAGGGGATCACCCCGATGAGCGGCCGTCTTTTGATCGAGGTAATCCTCGGGTCGCAGGACGCGCCGGGCGGGCGCCTGCCCTGCCTCCCCGCTCAAGGTCACTTCGAGCGCGGGGAGTTCCTGGGGCAGACTGCTCCGGTTTCGGATGGCGGCCGTCAGCAAGATCTGGCCCGGGCGCGCGGGATCGACCAATTGCAGGTCGGAGGCCTCGATGGCCAGGGCTTCTGGCTGCCGGGCATACCCCACCCGGCATCGCGCAAGGCCACAGAACGCCTCCAACACCGGGCGGACCTCAGGCGCCTGAAGGGCGATGGCGGTGGCCTGGAACCAAGCCCCTTGGATGGCGAGGAGTATCAGCGCGGCGGCGTTCGCTGCCAGCCACGGCCACCGCGGCCCGGGCCTGGCCTTGGCGAAAAGGTCCAAGGGAAGGGCCAGCGCGGGCGACTCCGGCGGCGAGGCAGTTTCCGAGGGGCCTAGCGCATCGACGCTAACTGCCGGTTCGTGAGAGACCGGTGATTGGGGTTGGGGTTGGAGTGGCGACGCGCGCTCGAGGACCGCTTCCAAGGCTTGGATCGGCGGCTGGGCCGCGCCGATCTCGGGCGGTCGGGAGCTAAGACTGGAAAAGGCATCGAAAACCGTTTCGCAGTGGCCGCAGCAGACCTGCCCACCGCTCGCGTGGAGCTGCGCGCTGGTGACCCGGAAGTAGGTCTCGCAGTGCGGGCATCGGGTGTACATATCCAGTCGGCTCAGTGCTCGTCGGGCCGGCGCGCTCCACCCACACAGGCCCACCCGTCATCGGTTGACTGCACTGCCAGGGTGAACCAGGGCTGGTAAGCCCGCACCACATCCGCGGCCTGACGCGCTAGGATCCCCGAGAGCAGCAGGGCACCACCGGGCCGGGTACGGCTGGCGAGCAGCGGCGCCAGCACGCGCAGGGGGTTGGCCAAGATGTTGGCGACGACGAGGTCAAAACACCCCTCCGGCAATTGGTCAGGCAACAGGAATCGGCCCCCGACCCCATTGGCCAAAGCGTTGGCCTGCGCTGCCTCCACTGCACTAGGGTCGATGTCCACGCCTGTCACCGGACCGGCGCCCAGGCGTGCACAGGCGATGGCGAGGATGCCGCTGCCACAGCCGTAGTCGAGCACGCTCGCCCCGGGTTCCACATGGCGCTCGAGCCAGCGCAGGCACTGAAGGGTCGTGGGGTGGCTCCCTGTCCCAAAAGCGAGCCCGGGATCGAGCCTCAGATTTATCGCCCCTGGCACCGGCGTATCGGACCAGGATGGAACCACCCAGAGCCGCTCTGAGACCATCACGGGGCCGAACTGCCGCTGGCTTGCGCGCACCCAGTCGGCGTCAGCCACGCCCTCCACTGTCAAATCCAACGGCCAGGCGGCACCGTCGAGTGCCACGCCCAAGGCCTCCTCCCAGAGAGCCCCCTCGGGGAACAGCGCCGCCAAGCGGGTACGCGCCCACAGGGCCTCGACGAGTTCCCCGGGCTCGCCAAAGCGCGGCTCCTCGGCTTGCGTGCCCGCGTGTGCATCGCTGGCGTCCACGCTGAGCGCCCCGGACTCGAGCAAGGCGTCGGCAAGAGCCTCCGCGTCCGACTCGGCAACCGTGAAACTGATATTGACCCAGGCCATGGCCGGCTCCTGCCTCCCGGTGGCCGCCAGTTCAGTCTGGCCGCGCCTGCTTGGAGAGTTTCTGTTCGAGATAGTGAATGCTGGTTCCGCCCCGAGTAAAGGCAGAGTCGAGCATCAGTTCCTGGTGCAGCGCAATGTTCGTCTGAATGCCCTCGACGATCATCTCTGAGAGCGCGACGCGCATCTTGGCGATCGCCTGCTCGCGCGTATCCGCCCAGACGATGACTTTGCCGACCAGGGAATCATAATGCGACGGTACGGTGTAATTCGTGAAGACATGGGAATCAACGCGCACGCCGGGCCCCCCGGGAACGTGGAACTGCGTGATGCGGCCCGGCGAGGGTGTGAACTTGTAGGGATGTTCCGCGTTAATACGACATTCGAGCGAGTGCCCCCGAAAAACGATGTCCCGCTGCTTCATGGGTAGACGCTGGCCCGCGGCGACGAGAATCTGCGCCTGGACCAAATCGATACCGGTGATCATCTCGGTCACCGGATGTTCCACCTGGATGCGCGTGTTCATCTCGATGAAATAGAACTCCCCGTTCTCATAGAGGAATTCGAAGGTACCGGCGCCACGATAACCCAGTTTCCTGCAGGCCTCCGCACAGCGCTCGCCAATTCGTGCCTTGACCCGCGGGTTGATATCCGGCGCGGGCGCCTCCTCGATGATTTTCTGGTGTCGGCGCTGCATGGAACAATCGCGGTCACCCAGGTATACCGCGTTGCGGTGCTCGTCGGCTAGGACCTGGATTTCCACGTGACGGGGATTTTCCAGGAACTTTTCCAGATAGACGGTGGGGTTGGAGAAGGCCGCCTGCGCCTCCGCGCGGGTCATCATCACCGCGTTGACCAGTGCCGCCTCGGTGTGCACCACGCGCATGCCACGCCCACCCCCGCCCCCGGAGGCCTTGATGATGACCGGGTAGCCCACCGACCGGGCGATGCGCAGGACCTCGTCCGGAGCATCGGGTAGGGCCCCTTCAGACCCCGGCACCACCGGCACCCCCGCCTTGACCATCGCGATCTTCGCGCTGACCTTGTCACCCATGATGCGGATGGTCTCGGGACGCGGCCCGATGAACACGAAGCCGCTCTTTTCCACACGCTCGGCGAAGTCAGCATTCTCGGAGAGGAATCCGTAACCGGGGTGGATGGCCTCGGCATCGGTGACCTCCGCCGCGCTGATGATCGCGGGAATGTTCAGGTAGCTCTGGCCTGGCGCGGCAGGGCCGATACAGACCGATTCATCAGCCAGACGTACGTACTTCGCTTCCGCATCCGCCTCGGAGTGCACTGCAACAGTCTTTATGCCCATCTCGCGACAGGCACGCTGGATACGCAGGGCGATTTCGCCCCGGTTGGCGATCAGGATCTTTTCGAACATGGAACCTCGGATGCACCCGAAGCCGGCCTGCGCCGCGCCCCGGCCCTCTTCAAGCGATCAAGAACAGCGACTCGCCATACTCCACGGGCTGGCCGTTTTCGACGTAGACCTCCTTGATCACGCCCCCCTGGTCCGCCTCGATCTCGTTGAGTAGTTTCATCGCCTCAATGATGCACAGCGTGTCGCCGGGGCTCACCCTGTCGCCAACCTCGACGAAGGACTTGGCGCTCGGCGAGGCTGCGCGGTAGAAGGTGCCGACCATGGGGGACTTGACGATGTGTCCGTCCGGAACCACCGCAACAGCGTCCGCCGCAGGGACCGCCGCCGCAGGCGCCGCACCCAAGGTGTGGTGCTGCATGAATTGACCCGCCATGGCCGGCATCATCATGGGCCCCACGCGGCTGATGCGGACTTTTTCCTCACCTTCGGTCACTTCCAGTTCCGCAATACCGGATTCCTGGACCAGATCGATGAGCTTCTTGAGCTTCCTCAGATCCATCGTATCTCCTGCAGAGTTCCTTGGTCGCCGCGCCCCATCAAACAGGACTGCCGCAGACCACGCCCAACTCGCTCACGTCGGCGGGCAGGCGCGTCGGCGAAGAGAACCAGATCGGCGAAGTTGCCGCGCAGTTCCGGTGCGATACGGCACAGGCGACGCGTGCCGGGAGAGCGCGGCCCGTCCGCTCGCGCGCTGGGCGCCCGACACATCCTCGCCCCCACTGACGGGGGCTACAAGGCGGCGAAAGAGGGGTTTCAATGGGGGTCGCCAGCACGCCGGCGCCCTTCAGTGGTACGGCCATAGCCGTCAAGTTTGCCGCAACTTCCCGGCTGATGTCCAGCTTTTACCGGAACTTGTGCCCTTGCAGCTTCAGATCAGCGGCTTCACCAAAGCTTCGAGCTTGCCGCGCGTGAGGCGACCCACGTGGGATTTCACCACACGACCCTTGCGGTCGAGGATGACCGTAAAGGGCAGGCCACCCATCACATTGCCGGCCTGCCGGGCAATGTCCATGGCCTCAATCTCGCCCACCAGGACCGGGTAATTGATCTTCATCTGCGCCGCGTAGGGCCGCACCTTGTCTGGGTCGTCGGCGGCGATGCCGAGGATCTGCACACCCTGGCCGGCCAAGACGGTCTGCACTTGCATAAAGTCGGGGATCTCCTGTTGGCAAGGAGCGCACCAAGTCGCCCAGAAATTCACCACGACGATCTTCCCGCGCCACTGCGCGAGAGGCTGCACCTTGCCCGCCAGATCGGGCAGCGATGCAGCGAGCAGGTCAGGGCCGTCCGCGGCCACCGCCCCCTCGCCCTCCTGCACCGGGGCGCGCCATTGCTCAACCACAATGCCCAAGGCGAGTGCCATCGCCCCGACGACCAAGAAAGTGAGAACCAACCGGAAGCGACTCAAGACCCCCCCAGCGCCGCATCCAGGGAGTGGGCGAAGTGCTCTGCATCCTGAAACCCGATCACGCGACGGCCCGGCAGTTCCTTGCCCCCCCCGAAAAAGATCAGCCCGGGCGGCCCGTAGAGCCCGAAACGCTTGAGGAGCGCCGTGTCTTCTTCCGTATTGGCGGTCACATCGACCTGCAACAACGCCATTCGCTCCAGGCGCGAGCGCACCGGTTGGCTGGTGAAGGTGTAGCGCTCCATCTCTTTGCACGCCACGCACCAGTCGGCGTAGAAATCCAGCAACACCACCCGTCCCGCCGAGGCGGCCAGGACTTGGTCCAACTCGCGCACGTTCTTGACCCGGCGGAACTGCGGCGCCCGTCCCACCTCGGCCGAGGCGGCTCCTGCGGGCCGCAACCCGGCAAGGGGTTGCAGGAGGTCCGTCCCGCCGGAGAGCGCGCCGACGAGCAACGCGGCGCCCAGCAAGAGAGCGAGCACCCCGATACCCTTCCAGAGTTTGCGCACGCCGCCCGCGCGCTCAGGCAGAGGATCAAGGGCGTGCAGGTGGATGGCGCTCACGACAAGGAGGACTGACCAGGCCAGCATATGCACGGCCGGCGGGATCACCGGCGAGACGATCCAGATAGCCAGCCCGAGCAATAGCACGCCGAAGAAGTTCTTCACCGCCTGCATCCAGCCGCCGGCGCGTGGCAAGAGCGCGCCTGCCGACACGCCGACAACCATGAGCGGCACCCCCATGCCCAGGGCCATGGCGAATAGGGCGCTTCCCCCGAGGACGACATCGCGGGTCTGGCTGATGTAGAGCAGCGCGCCGGCCAGTGGCGCCGCCACACAGGGCCCAACGATGAGCGCGGAGAGCACGCCCATCACGAACACCCCGCCCAGATGTCCGCCCTGCACCTTGTTGCTGGCGTCGTTGAACCGGCTCTGCAGGGCTGCGGGGAGTTGCAAATCATAGTAGCCGAACATGGAGAAGGACAGGGCGACGAAGACCAGCGCGAACCCACCCAGAACCCAGATGTTCTGCAGCGCATTGGAGAGCAAGGTCCCCGAGAGCCCTGCGGCCACTCCCGCCGCCGCATAGGTAAGCGCCATACCCAGGACGTAGACAGCGGACAGAACGACGGCTCGGAGCCGGTCCACGGCCTTGCCCTGCCCGACGATGATGCCCGAGAGGATGGGAATCATGGGAAAGACGCAAGGCGTCAAGGAAAGGAGCAGGCCGAAGCCGAAGAAACTGACCAGCACCCACCAAAAATTGCCCGAGCGCAGGATCCGCGAGGCGCGCGTATCTTCGCCGCTATCGGTATCCGCGGCCGGGCTGGCGGGCAAGGTCGATGCGGCCGGAGCCGCCACAGCGACCGGTCCGGCAATTGTCGGTTGGGGAGTGAGCGCCACCCCGGTGGATGGCTCCTGCGCCGCATGCGACCGCGCCGGTTCCGCGGCGGTCGACGGCCCACCCGCGAACGCAATCTGGAAGGTTTTTTGCGTAGGGGGATAGCACAGGCCCTTGTCACTGCAGCCCTGGTACTTGACCTCCAGACCCACCACCGCGCTCGCACCGGCGGGGCGATCCAGGCTCACCAGTGCCTCGAAGGCGTCGTGGAACACCTCGGTCTGACCGAGGTTCGGGTCTTTTTTAGGTTGCCCCCGGGGCAGACTGACACGGCTCACCCGCACGCCCCCTGCTGCAGCGAATCCCAAGCGCTCGCGATACAAGTAGTAACCGGGGGCCGGCGTAAATCGCACCACTACGGTTTTCGCATCGCGGGCCTGCGCCTCAACCGCGAAGGCTTGCTCTGCTGGCAGGAAGTCCGCCCCTGCCACCGCCGCAGCGGGCTCTGCGCCTGCCATACGTCGCAGTTCGGTGATCAGCCCCGGGGCGGGCCCCTTCGCCAGGGGCAGCGCCGGCTCGCCCGCCAGGGTCAACTGCACGGTCTGCTTCACCGGCGCGTAGCACAGCCCCGCATCAGCGCAGCCTTGGCCGATTACTTGCAGGGTAAACCCGGTAGACGGTGCGTTGCTCACCGGCAGCCTGAGGACCAGGTCCTGCCGATAGGTCTCCGTCTTCCCGAAATACTCGTCCTCATGGGGCTGCCCGGGAGGAAAGTCGGGCTTGCCCAAGCTCACACCCGCCGTTTGCGCGGAGAAGCGGAACTTCTCCCGGTACATGTAATAGCCCTCGGCGATTCGGTAGCGAACCTCGACCGTGGACTGATCCACGGCGCGCGCCGAAAATGCGAAGGCCTGTTCGGGCGAGAGCAGGTCGTCCGCTGCCCGGCTCCCCGAGGCTATCAGGCAGACAGCCGTAAGGGCTAGCGCGAACCAAGCGCGCGCGGAAATTGCAGGGCAAAATAGGGTCATGGGTTCCGTGGGCCGGTTGCCGGCGGGTCGAGGTCGTCCGCGGCACACTGCCGGCCTACCCAGCCTAGGTAGGCCGGGGGCCCCGCTCGCGTTTGGACTGCCAGCAGTTCAGGAAGTTCGTAGGGGTGGAGGCTCATCACCAACGCCTCCAACTCGGGGTAGCGTCTTAGCACAGGTCTTCAGGAGCACCGGAACCTCGCGCGCCTGCTCATGCGCGCCCTGCCACCGGTAGACGCTGTCGCATTCGGCCTGAATGCTCGCGCAGGCCGCCAGTCCACTGTCCACAACCTGTCGCGCCAGATCCCGTGCGCTCTGCGCATCCGGCAAGGTGGTCAAAACCAGTAGCACGGTGTCCGGCGCGGCCATCATGCTCCCCGGCCGGCCAAGGTCTCGGCAACGGAAGGATAGCGCAGTCTGACCCGCAATTCCCGGAACATCCGCTCCGGGTCGATCCGGCGGGACTCGCGCATGAACGACAGTAGGGTCTCGGGGAGCGTCTGCGCCGCGAGGCCGCGAGGGATGCGCGGCGGCCGTGGCAAGCCGAAATGATCGGCGACGAGGTCGAAATAGTCCCCCATCCGCATCCATTGACCGTCGCTGGCGTTGTAGACCCGGCCTGGACGGCCGCGATGCAGTGCGGCCAGGACCACGCGCGCGAGATCGTCACCGTGGATATGGTTGGTAAACGCATCCTGGTCGGCACAAAGGGCCGGGGTACCCGCGCGCAGGCGGGCGAGGGGCAAGCGTTCCCAGGCGTAGATTCCGGGCACGCGCAGAATGACCAAGCGGGTCCCGCGGCGGGCCGCGAACGCCCGCAGGCGCCGCTCCGCATCCACCCGCCGACGCGCACGCGCGCTCTGCGGGTTGACCGGCCGGGTCTCGGCAACCACGGCACCCGCACAATCCCCGTAGACCCCAGTGGTGCTGATGTAGACCAAGCGTTGTGGTATCCTCGGGTGAGACTCAAGGGCGCGGAGCAAGTGGGCCGTGCGCGAGTCTCGGTCACCCTCCGAAGGCGGGGGAGCAAAGTGGAGTAGGTCGTCGGCCAGCCCTGCCAAGCGCTCCAAGCTGTTGACGAGGTCTAGATCGCCGGGCACCGGGGTTACCCCTGCCCGGCGCAGTTCCACGGCCCTCTCGGCGGTCCGGGCGAGTGCGAAAAGGCGGTAGCGTCCCCGTAAAAGCGGAAGCGATCGCCTAGCGATGTCACCGAAACCGACGATCAGGAGTTTTCGCATTCTTCGTCTGCAACGACAACCCTGCTAAATCCCGCGTCGCGGCCGCTTGGCCGACTGCGGGCAAATCTAACTCATGCCCTTCTCCGTCACCCTCCGCCCCAGCAACCGACAATTGAGCCTGGAAGCGGGCGAAACCGTACTGGAAGGTGCACTGCGCCAAGGGATATCGCTCCCCTACGGCTGCCGCAACGGTGCCTGTGGCGCCTGCAAGGCAAAAATCCTGGAGGGACGGGTCGACTACGGCGACCATGCGGCCTACCTGCTTCCCGACTACGAGAAGCAACTGGGTTTCGCTTTGTTCTGTCGGGCCAAGGCATTGACTGACCTGACGCTGGAAGTGCGGGAGATTACCACCGCCGGACAGGTCGTACCGCGCAAGCTACCCTGCCGGGTGCGGGAGATTCTACGGCCGACCGCCGATGTGGCCGTCCTGCGTCTAACCCTGCCGACCAACGAACGCCTGCAGTTTCTTGCCGGGCAGTACCTGGAAATACTCCTCCCCAGCGGGAAGCGGCGTGCCTACTCCATGGCGAACGCGCCCGAGGACGACACATTTGTCGAGTTGCACGTGCGCAACATGGCGGGGGGCGCTTTCACCGAATACGTCTTCAATCAGCTGAAGGAGCGCGATATCCTGCGCTTCGAGGGTCCGCTGGGAAGCTTCTTCCTGCGCGAGGACAGTCCGCGGCCCATGCTCTTCGTGGCCAGCGGAACGGGCTTTGCCCCGGTGAAGAGCATCATCGAGCATGCGCTGCATGTCGGCATCTCGCGCGAGATCATCTTCTATTGGGGGGCGCGCAGGCGTGATGAACTCTATCTCCCTGACCTGGCACAACGCTGGCAGGACGAGAACGCCAACGTGAGCTTCATCCCCGTCCTCTCGGAACCCCTGCCCGAGGATGCGTGGCAGGGCCGTCGGGGGTTCGTGCACCAGGCGGTGATGGAAGATTTCCCCGATTTAGCGGGTTACGACGTTTACAGCTGTGGTGCGCCCGCCATGGTGGAAGCCGCCCATCGCGACTTCACCGCGCAGCGCGCCCTGCCTTCCGAGCAGTTCTTTTCCGACGCGTTCACCCCCTCGCCAGACGCCGGGAAGGCGCCCAGCGGGGGCTGACCCCACTCAGCCACTGTTGCGAAGGCCGGCGGCGATGCCGTTCATCGTGAGCAGGATCGCCCGCTTGACCTTATCGTCCTTGTGCCCAGCACGGTAGCGTCGCATAGCTTCGACTTGCAGGTGGTTGAGCGGGTCGATGTAGGGTGACCGGTTCCGGAAACTTCGAGCCAGCATTGGATTGGCCTCCAGCAACTCCGTTTGGCCCGTGATGTTGAGCACGTGGGCGACCGTGGTCTCCATCTCGCGGGCAATCCGCCCAAAGATTTCCTCGCGCAGCGCGCGGTCGGGCACCAACTCCGCGTAGCGCGAAGCGATGCCGAGGTCGGCCTTCGCGAGCACCATGTCCATATTGGACAGCAGCGTTCTAAAAAATGGCCACTGGTTGCGCATTTCGCGCAGGCGCTGCATACCGGCCTCGCCGTGGGTTGACAGAAAGCCATCCACCGCACTGCCGAAGCCATACCAGCCGGGCAACATCACGCGACTCAGAGACCAGCTGAACACCCAGGGAATAGCCCGCAGATCCTCGATGCGCTCGGACTTGCGCCGGGAGGCCGGGCGGCTACCGACATTGAGGTCCGCGATCTCGCTGATGGGAGTGGCCGCGCGGAAATAGCGCACGAAACCTGGCGTGTCGTAGACGAGGTCGCGGTAGGCCGCAAAGGAACGCGCGGAGAGATCGGCCATGACCTCGCCAAACGCCTCGGGCTCGCTTGCCAGCGCCTCCGGCGGGCGCAAGCTAGCGGCGAGGGTTGCAGCAACCAGCGTCTCGAGGTTGCGTCGGCCGATATCCGGATCAGAGTATTTGCTGCCGATGACCTCACCTTGCTCGGTGATGCGGATTTGACCGGCCACGCTACCCGGTGGCTGGGCCAGGATCGCCTCGTAGCTAGGTCCGCCACCACGCCCCACGGTGCCACCGCGGCCGTGGAACAGGCGCAACCCCACACCGGCGCTGCGACAGACGTCGACCAAGGCTTTTTCTGCCTGGTAGAGCTCCCAGTTGGAGGTGAGGTAACCGCCGTCTTTGTTGCTGTCGGAATACCCCAGCATCACCTCCTGGGTTCCACCCCGCTCGGCCAGGAGCTTGCGATACAACGGCGTGGCCAGGAGTTGCGTCATGGTCGCGCCGCAGCCGCGCAGGTCCGATATGGTCTCAAACAGCGGGATGATGTTCATGTGCAGCCGCGGCGAGTCGCCGGGCACCATGAGCCCCGCCTCCTTAAGGAGCAACGCCACCTCCAGAACGTCGCTCACCGCCGTGGCGTTGGAAATGATGTAGTTGGGCAGGGCTTGACGCCCGTGGCTGACTTGGAGCGCGGCAGCGGTGTCCATTACGGCGAGTTCACCCACCGCCAGTTCCGAGTGCCCGGCAAAGGGGGAGCGCAGCGGCCGCGGCAGGTCCAGTTCCTCTAGAAGCCACTGCTGGCGCCCCGCTTCGTCGAGGTCCAGGTATCCATCCCGGCGGGCGCCCACGCGGAACAATTCGGCCACCACCTGCTCGTGAACGCCGCTGTGCTGGCGCAGATCGAGCGGTGCCAAATGAAAGCCGAAAACCTGGGCCGCGCGCCGAAGCAATCGCAGGCGACCGCGCGCCAACCGGGAGGCACCATTGACGGACAAGGAGTGGGCAATCACTTCCAGGTCGGCCTCGAACTCGCTAGCTTCCAGGTAGGGACTAGCTTCTACGGAGCCGGTGCGGTGCGCAAGCTCAGGGTCAAGACGCCGGGCGGTGGCCACCAGCCGCGCATGGATCCCCGCCAGTGCCCGACGGTAGAGCTCGTCGCGACGTTGTTCGGACTCGTCGGGAGAAGCCTCGGCCAGTTCTCGCAGCGTTTCAGTTACCGCGACAAGGCGCACCGACTGGGACAGTTCGCGCCGCAATTGTCCGACCTCGCCCTGGTAGAACTCCAGGGCTGTGAGTGCTTGGCGTGCCAGCGCGTAGTGAGTCACCTCGGGGGTGACGAAGGGATTGCCGTCGCGGTCGCCGCCGATCCAACTGCCCAAGCGCAGAAAGGGCGGCAGCGTGATTCCGAGCCCTGGCCAACGGCTCTCCAGGATGTCCTCCAGGTTCTCGTAGATTCTGGGAACTTCGCGCAGGAAGGTGTAGCGGTAGTAAGAGAGCCCATTCTCGATCTCATCGCGCACCGTCAGCTTGAGCTCGCGAAGGATCCGCGTCTGCCACAGGCTGAGGATGGCTCGGCGCAGGGCCTCCTCCCGCTGCTGCAATTCCTCCGGCGCCAATTCCATCCGGCTGCGCTCCTCCATCAGGTGGGAGATGTCGCGCTGGAGGTCGAGGATGCTCTTCCGCTGAACCTCGGTCGGGTGCGCCGTGAGCACCGGGGAGATGAGGGCTTGCCCGAACAGGCGCGCCAGTCCCGCCACGTCGACGTGGGTCGCTGCCGCATCTCCCAGAACCGCCGGCAGGCTCGCGGCCGGCGCGGCGGAGCCGGCCCGCAGATGCGCCCGGTGGCGCCGGTTGTGGTGGATGTCTTCGGCTATGTTGGAGAGCTGGGAGAAATAGGAGAACGCCCGGATGACCGATACGGAGACAGCGGGCGAGAGCATGCTGAGGATGGCTTCCAGTTCCGCCCGAGCCGACACATCATCCTCGCGCCGGAAGCGGATGGAACTTCGCCTGATCTGCTCGATGAGATTGAAAGTCTCCGCCCCCTCCTGCTCACGGAGAGTGTCCCCCAGCAGCCGTCCCAGCAGACGAATGTCTTCTCGCAGGGGAAGGTCCTTGTCCTGTGTTTCAGCGGACGTCGTGGGTTCGTTCATGGGCGGCCTCAGCTCCGGATAAGTGGATTGCTGCGTCGCATCGACTATACCCCTAAAATGACTGGCGGCGCCGTCCCCCCGTGGCTTCCTTAAGATGTGCAAGCGCAAGGTCAAGCGCTCGGCGGTAGGCGGTCGCGGCCATTTCCGGATGGCCGGTGCGCTCGAACAACTCGGCCAGGGCCACCTGCGCGGTGTGGGTCTCCTGGAGGGCCTGGCTGGCTTCCAGGTAGCTGCGTGCCTTCCCCCAGAGCGCTTGATGCATGCATAGCTGGCCGAGCACGAGCAGCAGGGTGGGGTCGGCTGAGTGTTGAATGAGCCAGCGCTCGGCGCGCTCCAGACTGCGCCGCCCATTTTGTGGCAAGTACTCCGCGTAGAGCAGCAGGAGTTCGGGATCCCAGTTCGCCTCCAAGGCTTTCTCCACCACAGCCTGCGCCTCGCTCACCGCGCCGAGTGAACGCAGACACTCCGCCGCCGTGGCCGCGATGCGGGTGTCGTGGCGATCCTCCGCCGGCATCCGGTCCCATTGGGCGAGCAGTGCCTTGGGCTCCAGCGCCAAGCGCTTGAGATTCTCAACTAGGGCGTAGCGGCGGACCTGTTCCAGGGCGCTGGGCTCCAGCGCCCGTCTGCGCTCGAGTTGCGGCAGCAACGCCAGCACTTCGGGCCAGTTGCGCGCCTGCTGGTGCGCGCGCAGTTCCAGGCGCAGCGCCGCCGTGTGCTTGTTCTGCAAAAGCGACAGTGCGCGCAGGGCGTCGGCGTAGCGCCGCTCGCCCAGGAGAAGTTCCGCCTGCGTCATGAGACGCAAGTAGGTCTTTTCGGGGGCAAGTTTCTCCATCTCCAAGAGGGCGGCGTCCCTGCCGCCATAGTCGCGCAGTTCATCCGCCGAGCGAGCAGCCAGGGCTAGGGCCAGGGCCGGCACCTCCCCCAGAGCGAGGGCCTGGCCCGCCGCCTGCCGGGCGCGGCCGAACCGTCCCTCCAGATAGGCTTCGAGCGCGTTTTGGAAAGCCCGACGTGCCCGCAAGCGCCCTTGGTCGCGGCGGAATTCGCGGGCGCGTTCGGGCAAGCCTAGGGCCAGCACCAGCGCGCGCACCAGGGTGTAGAACAGGCCTAGCGCCCCCAGAGCCAGAAGGATCGCCAAGTACAAAGGCAACTCCACGCGTTCGCCGGGAAGCACGATGAGCACGTAGCCCACAACGAACCGCGCACCGACCGTGAGGCCGACGGCGAGCGCAAAAAGGCCCAGAGCCCAGAGCAGTAGTCGCATGGCGGCGGCCTAGCGCAGCCCCCGCTCGCGCACGAGACGTTGGCTGCGAACCGCCTCCAGGCTGGCAGCAATATCGGGGACTTCGACGGCCACCTCGGCTTGGGCCAGTTGCTTGAGCATGGCGAGCGCACTTCCTACGCCCTTCTCGCGGATATCGTAGTAGCGCGCCAACCAGTCCGCGCTCGCTCGGGCTTCGGAGCGGAATCCGGCCTGGTCGTGCGCCAGCAACGACACCCGCGCGAACAGCAGCCGCAAGCGCAGGTTCTCACGCAGGAAGTAGGTTTGCGAAGGCGTGAGCAGCGGCACGTCATCCGCTCCGGAACGCTGCACGCGCACCAAACCGGCGAGATCCTGCCAAACCTCGCGCAGCATGCGCACGAAGGCCGGATCCTGGGCGCCCGGCTTTGCCGGGTTGGGATCCGCCGGCCGCGCGTACATCGCAAGCGGAAGGCTCTCGACCTGGTGCGCCAGGGTATCCAAGCGCAGTCCGATACCCACGACATCCACGTAGGGTGCAGACTTGAGTTGTTCCATATCTCGCGACAATGCGCGACGCACTGCAGTGAACTGTGGGCTGTCCGCACGCTGCAACCGGTAGTCGGCGGACTCCAGCGCGATCAGCGCGGCCTTGACGTTGCCCGCCAGTTGCAATTGTTCGCTGCCGATCAGAAGGATCTGTTCGACCTCGGAGAGCACGCGTTCGTCACGGCTACGCGAGAGTTCCAGGTACAGGGCTTCGAGAGCAAGTCGTTGGTTCTGGGTCTCCGCCAGACGACTGTCGAGCATGCCCACCTTGTACTCGAGTTGATGAACGGCATCGCGGGCGGCGCTGGCCACCTGGTGCGTATCCCGGTTGTAGGTCTCCGCGTCGGCGAGCTTGCGCGCCAACTCCAGGCGCAGTTGCGCTACCTGGGAGCGGGTGTCTACCCACAGACCCAGAAGGCCAGCCAGTGCCAACAGCGCCACAGCCCACAGCGGGTTCACCCGGCGGCGCAAGCGCGTCCAGGGCGATGCAGCTGGTGCGGCGGGCGCCGGCGCAGGGGTCACAGGCGGTGGCAGATCAGGTTCGGCTGACATTGGGACGGCTTGCTGGGTTGCACTGAATTCAGGTGGAAGTGCGGGCGCGCGAGCGGGCGAGCGCCTCACCCCCGTTAGTGTAGCCTAGGCTCAGGCTCCCGGCGGGTTGATTGCTACCGGAACCAACCGCGCGCAAAGGTGCCGCAGCAGTGCCGCATCGCCGGGCCCGGTGACGGTGATGTCGCGTAACCCCCACTGACGGGCACGCTCGGCCACCCGCGGATGCGGTACAAACAGGGCCGTGGCGCTAAGCAAGCGCTGCCCCTCGGCGCCCACCATCTCCCGCAGGTTGGACAGGCTCTCGGCACTGGCGCTCACCACGGCCGCCAGCCCCGCCGAGCGCCAACGTGCCAGTAACGGGCCGGGATCGGCCTTCGGTTTGCACCGCCGGTAGCACTGTGCGTACTCGACAACGGCGCCCCGTTGGCGCATTTCAGTCGCCAACGCCTCACGCCCACCGTCCCCACGAAAAATCACCACGCGACGTCCCCGTAAGTCCTGCAAGGCGGGCAGGGCCAGCAAGGCCTCCGTGTCCGCGCCCTCGACGGGGACGAGAACGGGTCCCAGGCCAGCCGCCGCCATGGCTGCCGCCGTCGACGGGCCGACGGCGGCAAGACACGGCCCCGTCGGCCAGCCTCCGCTGGCCATCACCGCCGCTAGGCCACAGGCCACCGCATTCGCACTCACAAAAACCGCCCAGTCAAAACTGGATAGCCGGGATAGCACCTCACGCAAGGCACCGGGATCCTGCGCTGGTGCGATCTCCAGCGTCGCAAATTCTACCGGCTCGCCACCGGTGGCGCGTATCAGGCCCGCCAGGGGAGCCAGTTGTGCCGTCGGCCGAGTGAGAAGGATTGCCTGACCCTGCAGCCGTGCGAGGTTCACCTCAATCACTGACCGCCTCAATCAATGCCCGTCTCGGCGAGCAGGGCTGCCGCCCCCAGCGCCAGAAGATCCGCCGCCATTGCGGCGGCGAACTCCTCGGGCACTCCGGGGGTGAGCGCTTCGCGCGTCAGGCTGATGGAGCGCCGGCCCTCGGCGTCCGCGACGAAGGCCCGTAGGCGTACGCCCTGGCGCGTGTGCTCGGCAAACGCGCCCACCGGGGACACGCAACTCGCACCCAGGGCCCGGCTCACCGCGCGCTCTACGCGCACGCACCAAGTCGTCTGGGGATCGACCAGCGGGGTCAACAGGGTCACGACATCCGCGCGGCCAGCCAAGCACTCGATTCCGAGGGCACCCTGCCCGGCCGCCGGCAAGGAGTCCGACGGATCGAGCAGGGCACGGATGCGCGCGGCGAGGCCCAGGCGCTTGAGTCCGGCTGCAGCCAGGATGATGGCATCGAACCCCCCCTCATCGAGCCGGGCCAGGCGGGTTTGGACGTTTCCACGCAACCCGTCGACGCGCAAGTGCGGAAAACGCAGGCGCAGTTGGGTGGCCCGCCGCAGACTGGACGTTCCCACCCGCGCCCCCTCGGGCAATTTCGCCAGACTGGCATAGTCGTTGGAGACGAAGGCGTCGCGAGCATCCTCGCGCTGCATCACCGCGGCCAAAATGAAATCTGCGGGAAGGCTCACCGGCACGTCCTTGACGGAGTGCACCGCGATGTGGGCGCGTCCATCGAGGAGTGCCTGCTCCAGTTCTTTCACGAAGAGCCCCTTGCCACCGATCTTCGCCAGGGAGGAGCCTAGCTGCCGATCACCTTCCGTGGTCATCCCGAGTAATTCCACCACTAAGCCGGGATACAAGCGCATCAGCCGGTCGCGCACGTGGTGGGCCTGCCACAGGGCGAGGGGGCTTTCCCGGGTAGCAATGATCAAGTGGTCGGGACGGGGCACGGCGGCGCGCAGGGAGGGGGTACGGCAAGTGTACCACTGCGCCGCCGGCCCCCCGGGGACCCGCGCCCGGGGTTCTGTCCTATACTGGCGCCGCGCCGCTCCTGGCCTCTTTGGACAAGCCCATGGCAGAACCCACCGCGAAAAACTGGTCCGGTCGCTTCAGCGAACCGGTGGACGAACTGGTAAAGATCTATACCGCCTCCGTGGGCTTCGACTACCGGCTGGCCGAGTGCGACATTCAGGGCTCGCTCGCGCACGCGCGCATGCTCGCGCACTGCGGCGTCATCAGTGGAACGGACCTGCAAGACATCGAGCGCGGGATGGCGCAGATCACGGGCGAGATCCAGTCAGGGTCCTTCACGTGGTCCGTGGACCTGGAGGACGTCCACCTGAACATCGAGCGCCGCCTCACGGATCTGGTGGGCGACGCCGGCAAGCGATTGCACACCGGCCGCTCGCGCAACGACCAGGTGGCCACCGACCTGCGCCTCTGGCTTCGCTCGGCGATCGACGGCATCGACGGCCTGCTCCACGCCCTACGGGAGGTGCTGCTCACGCTGGCGCAAGCGCACGCGGACACGGTCATGCCAGGCTTCACGCACCTGCAAGTGGCGCAACCGGTGAGTTTCGGGCACCACCTTTTGGCTTACCACGAGATGCTGGGGCGTGACCGCGAACGGCTAAGCGACTGCCGTCGCCGGGTCAACCGCTTGCCCCTGGGCGCCGCGGCATTGGCTGGCACCACCTACCCCATCGAGCGCCAGATGGTGGCAACCGAACTGGGTTTTGAAGCCCTGTGCGAGAACTCGCTCGACGCCGTGTCGGATCGGGACTTCGCCATCGAGTTCTGTGCTGCAGGTGCGCTCATCATGACCCACCTGTCGAGGTTCTCGGAAGAACTCATCCTGTGGATGAACCCCCGGTTCGGCTTCATCCGGCTGGCAGACCGCTTCTGCACCGGATCCTCCATCATGCCGCAGAAGAAGAACCCGGATGTGCCCGAATTGGTAAGAGGCAAGACGGGGCGAATCAATGGCCACTTGGTCGGCCTGCTCACCCTCATGAAGGGCCAGCCCCTGGCCTACAACAAGGACAACCAGGAGGACAAGGAACCCGTGTTCGACACGGCGGATACCCTCGTGGCTACGCTGCGCATCTTCAGCGCCATGCTGGGCGGACTCACCGTGGACGCCGCTGCTATGCGCCGCGCCGCACAGGAAGGCTTCTCCACCGCCACCGACTTGGCCGACTACCTGGTCAAGCGGGGTCTGCCGTTTCGCGAGGCCCACGAGGCCGTCGCGCTGGCCGTACGCTTTGCTGCGGCGGAGGGGCGCGACTTGGCCGCACTCACGCTCGAGGAACTGCGCGGGTTCGACGCCCGGATCGAGGAAGACGTCTTCGCGGTGCTCAGCGTCGAGGGCTCGCTCGCCGCCCGAAACCACCGCGGCGGGACGGCCCCGGAGCAAGTGCGCGCCGCCATCGCGCGCGCTCGGAGCAGCGAGCAGGGCTGAGGCCCGTGTCCACAGGAGGATCGGCCGTGCACTACATCAAAACCGCGATGCACCCGCACAAGAAGATCGCCTTGGTGGCCCACGATAACAAGAAGGCCGACCTCCTCGCCTGGGCGCGTTACAACCGCGACCTCCTAGCTCGGCACAGCCTGTTCGCCACCGGTACGACGGGTGGCCTGTTGGAGCGGGAGTTGGGAACCCAGGTCACCAAATTCCAGAGCGGCCCCCTGGGCGGTGACCAGCAGATCGGCGCGGCCATCGTCGACGGCTTGATCGACTTCATCATCTTCTTCTGGGATCCACTCGAGGCGCTGTCCCACGACCCGGACGTGAAAGCGCTGCTGCGCATGGCCGTGGTCTGGAATATCCCCATGGCCTGTAACCGCGCCTCAGCGGATTTCATGATCTCCTCGCCCATCATGGACGGCGAATACGAGCGCCTCGTGCCGGACTATGCGGACTACAGGAGCCGGAAACTGCCCGGCGTGCCCACCGGTGACGAGACCCCCGAGACGGCAAGCGCGGACTGAAGCGGCCGAGGCCCGGTGAAAGACACCCTGCACTGCCAGCCTGGCCCTACGGGGCCGCCTGAATCAGCACTTGGAGCTTCTTTCGCGACCACAATCGGAGTTGCTGGCCCGCTAGGCGCTCGTCGGGCCCTCGCTTGACAAATTTGTGCTAACTGTTAGATTCCCCTGCCGGTTCGGGCCGCTGGGCGTTCGCTCGCTAGCCGACGCTGGACCCGATCCAGTCTAAAAAATTACCATCTGAGGGGGGAGACCCATGGTCAAGCGCAGCCTTAAAGTCACTATTGCGAGTGCCGCCGTCGCGCTGTCGAGCCTCGCCGGAACGTCCGCACAGGCCGCAGACGTCAAGCCCATCCGGATCGGCTTCGTCACCTTCCTCTCGGGCCCGGCGGCCGGCCCCTTTGGCGTCCCCGCCCGCATCGCTGCGGAGGCGGTAGTGGAGGCCATCAACACGGGCAAAGCCCCCGCCCCCTATAACAGCAAGGGGTTCGGCGGCGCACCCATCGAGCTGGCCATCATTGATGAAGCCGGTGGCGCCACGAAGCAGGTCAGCGAATTCCGTAACCTGATCGAGCGGCAGAAAGTGGACTTCGTCATCGGCTACATCGGCAGCGGCGACTGCCTCGCCATTGCTCCCGTGGCTGAGGAACTGAGAAAGCTCACCGTGTTCTTCGACTGCGGAACCCCGCGCGTGTTCGAGGAAGGCAGCTACAAGTACGTCTTCCGCACCCGGTCCCACGCCACCATGGATGCGGTCGCTGCGGCCAAGTACCTGCAGGAGCGGACCCCGGGTGCCAAGACCCTGGCGGGCATCAATCAGAACTACGCCTACGGCCAGGACTCCTGGAACGACTTCTCCGCGGCCATGAAGACGCTGCACCCGGAGATGACTACTACCACGTCGCAGATGCCCAAATTCGGAGCCGGCCAATACGGCGCGGAGATCTCCACACTGCTGCAGACCAATTCCGACATCATCCACTCGAGCCTCTGGGGCGGAGATCTGGAAGCTTTCATGCTCCAGGCCAACCCGCGCGGCCTGTTCAAGAAAGGGCAGCTGGTGCTGGTGGCGGGCGAACCCTACCTCCACCGCCTGGGCTCGAACATCCCCGACGGGACGCTAATCGGCGCCCGCGGCCCCAACGGGGCCTATGCGCCCGACGTACCCATCAACCGCTGGCTCAAGGACCTGTACAAGACGCGCACGGGGCTTCTGCCGAACTACCCTGCCTACAGCGCGACCATGGCACTCCTGGGCCTGAAAGCCGCCTACGAGAAGGCGAAGGTTGCCAAGCTCGGCAGCACCATTCCCATGGGTGACAACAAGGGCGTGAAGGAAGAGATGGAAAAGGCCTATGCACAGGGGCCGAGTACCGAGGACGTCATTGCTGCCTTCGAGCACCTCACCTTCGACTCACCTGCGGGCAAGGTACGCATGGCACTAGGCAAGGGACACCAAGCGGTCACCGGTACCGCCTACGGGGTCACCAAACTGGTCAACGGCGTGGTCACGCTCACCGACATCAAGTACTACGCCGCGGACCAGGTCCAGCCCCCCGAAGGCGCCAGCAGCATGGACTGGATCAAGGCCGGGATGAAGCCGCAGAAGTAATCGCGGCATCCGGGGCGGGATCATGAACCAGTTGCTTGCAGTCATCATCGACGGGATCCTCTATTCGTCGTGGCTATTCGTGATCGGCGTCGGTCTCACCCTGATTTACGGGGTGATGCGGATCCTGAACGTTGCCCACGGGAGCCTCTACGCCCTGGGGGCCTATGCCGGCAGTTCCCTGGCGGGGTACTGGATCAGCCACGGCTACCCGCCATTGGGTAGCTACGCTGCCCTACTGGTGGCCGCGATCCTCGTGGGCCTCGTGGCATCGCCCATCATCGAGCGTGGCCTGCTGCGGCTGGTTTATGGCAAGGATGAGGTGGTACTGGTGTTGGTCACCTATTCCGTGTTCCTGATCCTGGAAGATCTCATCAAGCTGATGTGGGGTGTGGATCCCATCTTCGTGCCGGAGCCCTACGGGCTGCTGGGCAGCTTCTCGGTGGGCGATCTCAGCTACCCCATCTACAGCCTAGCCCTGGTACTGGTATCGGTGTTGGCGGGCATCGGCCTGACCTACATCCTCAATTACACCCGCCAGGGCAAAATCCTGGTGGCGGTGATCCATGATCGCGAAACCGCCGCTACCCTGGGTGTGAACGTACGCTTGGTGTATTTCCTCACCTTCACTGCCGGGGCCATGTTGGCGGCACTGGGCGGATCACTCACCGCGCCCACGATCTCCGTGCAGCCGGGCATCGGTGTCGAGGTCATCGTGCTCGCCTTCGCCGTGGTGGTCATCGGTGGCCTGGGCAGCCTGGGCGGAGCAGCCCTGGGCGCCCTCATCGTCGGCATGGTCCGTTCGGCTGCCGTGCACTACGTACCGCAAGTGGAACTCTTCAGCATCTACGTGGTGATGGCCCTAGTGCTCATCATACGGCCCAAGGGCCTATTCGCCGTCCCGGAAGCACGCCGCATATGAAACGCGACACCACGCTGCTGATTTACCTCCCGCTGCTGGTACTGCTTCTCGCAGCCGGCCCCCTACTGCCCAAGTGGGCGGGATTCCTGGTCAACGTCTCCCTCTGTTTCGGCACCGTAGTGCTGGGGATGTTGATCTTGATGCGCACGGGTCTGGTGTCCTTTGGGCAGGGCCTTTACTACTGCCTGGGCGCATACGCAGCCGGAACGCTGGACCACTTCTTCAAACTCTCCGACGTGCCGCTGATGATCCTCTGCGGCACGCTGCTCTCCGGGCTGGTGGCTTTCGGCTTGGGCTTCCTGTTGGCGCGCTACCGCGACATCTTCTTTGCCATGCTGAGCATGGCCTTTTCCATGATCCTGAACGGCTTGCTGGTCAAGACGTCCGAACTGGGAAGCACCGACGGGTTCAACGTCTCGGTGCACAGTTTCGCGGGCATCGCCCTGGCCGAGCAGTCCGTGCGCTATGTGACCTACTCCACCACGGTGACGCTGACCGTTCTGGTGGGCGTGGGGGTGCACCTCTACCTGCGCTCCCACCTGGGCCGCATGGCCGAGGCGGTGCGCGACAACGAACTGCGCCTGGAATACATGGGAACCTCGGTCAAGCGGCTGATCCATATCAATTACGTGCTCGCGGCCGCGCTGGCGGGCATGGGCGGGGCAATGATGGCCGTGACGGTGGGCCACATCGACCCGGAGATGGCCTACTGGACCACCTCGGGCGAGTTCGTGTTCATCGCCATCCTGAGCGGCACCGGCAGCACGCTGGCCCCCTTCCTCGGCTCGACCGTCTTCGAAACCGTGCGCAGTTTCGCCTACGAATACTCCCCCAACACGTGGCAAATGACGCTGGGCATCACCATGCTCCTGGTGATCCTGTTCCTACCGGGCGGGCTTTGGTCGATGTTCAACCGTCAGAGCGGGACGGCCTGAGATGGCACAGCAGACAGGCGAGTTCTTCCTTGAGGCGCGCGGCGTCAACAAGAAATTTGGCGCCGTCACGGCCGCCTCCGACATCAATGTGGGCATCACCCAGCACAGCGTGGTTGGGCTGATCGGCAGTAACGGCGCCGGCAAGACAACCTTCATCAACATGGTGACGGGGTACCTGAAGCCCAGTTCGGGTTCCATCCTGTTCCAAGGCCGCGACATCACCTCACTGATCCCTCGGCAGGTGACCAACCTGGGAATCTGCCGTTCTTTCCAGATCCCCCAGCTCTTCGGCACCATGACCGCACGGCAGAACCTCCGGATCCCGGTGGGCATCGGGGCACGCCACCCCGGCGCTCAGCGCATGACCGATGCCCAGGAGATGGCCACGGTAGCGGCGGTGCTGGAGCGCTTCGGCCTGACCGGCTGCGCCGATCAGGTGAGTGCGCAACTGCCTGAAGGTACGCGCAAGCTACTTGATATTGCGATGGCCATGGCAGGCAACCCCGAGATCCTGCTCCTCGATGAACCCACCAGTGGTGTTTCTGCCGAAGAAAAGTTCCTCATCATGGACATGGTCATGGGCGCGCTGGCAGCTTCGCGGACGACAGTGCTCTTCGTCGAGCACGACATGGAGATCGTCGAGCGCTACGCCAGTCGGGTACTGGCCTTCTACGACGGGCGGATCATCGCCGACGGCAACCCGCAGACGGTGTTGACCGACCCCGAGGTACGCCGCTACGTGATCGGCGAGCACGTGCTCGGGCAGGGCCACGCGGGGGGATCCCATGCTTAAGGTGGAATTGCTGGACGTGGCCATTGGCCGCGTGGGCATCCTCAGGGGAATCAGTCTGGAGGTGGGCACGGGCCGCTTCACCGGTCTTGTGGGACGCAACGGTGCGGGCAAGACGACGCTCCTGCGCGCCATCATGGGCATCCTGCGCGCACAGAAGGGCCAAGTGCATTTCGACGACAAACCCCTGGAGAGCATGCCGGTGCACGCTCGCGCCCGGCTGGGCATCGGCTATATGCCCGAGGACCGGCGCCTGGTGCCCAACCTGAGCGTCCAGGACAACGTGCTTATCCCCGCCTGGGCATCTGGCCTACAGGACCCGAAGCGGCGCCTGGAAAAGATATACGCCATGATCCCGGAGGTGGAGCAGTTCTCCGGGCGCAAAGCCATGCAGCTCTCCGGCGGCCAGCAAAAGCTGGTAGCGCTGGCCCGCGCGCTCATGTCCGGCACGCAATTGCTTCTGCTCGACGAGCCCTTCGAGGGCGTGGCTCCTGTGCTCGCCCGGCGCCTCGCCGAGGTGATCGGCGGGCTCAAGCAGGAGGGCCTGTCGGTTCTGATCACCGAATCTGACCTGTCCCACTCGGAAGAAGTCCTCGACTCGCTTTATGTGATCGATAGGGGCGAGGTTTCCCCCCGCCCCCTTTAGAGCGGGTCCCTGGCTAGCCGCGCGCCCTGCGGCGCAGCCCGACAAGCAAACAGGCCAAGGCCGCGAGGGCGGTGGTTGAGGGCTCCGGCACTGCCGCAACCCGCAAGCTGACATCCGCGTCGCCGCGTGCCGCGCCATCCCACGCACCGGCCTCGGTAGTCAGCGTGATCTGTAGTTCGCCTTCGCCGCCCGGCGCCACCTCGAAGTAGCGCTTGAATGCCCGAGCCGTGGTCGGGCTGAAATCCGTGACGCTGACCCCTCCCTGCGCATCCACGGACCTCCAGGCCAGTTCCAGGACGCTGGTCGCCATGCCATCACCCAGTAACCCACTGCTGCTCGCTAGGTAGTCGAAGGAGAGTTCGGCAAAGCAGGTGCGCTGCGTGCACCCCAAGCCCGTCGAATCGAAAAGTGCTCCATAGGTGAGCGTCTGCGTGGCCTGCGTGGCCTGCGCGGTCGCGCTGAAGCCCACGGCAGTGGCCGCGGCGACCAGTTCCACGCCCTGGGGCCCGAGCGCGTCAACGCTGCCCACGGCGAGTGCCGAGTTGCGCGGATCGATCGCTCCACTGAGATCGGAGACACTGGTTACGGGAAAGGCGGGGCGGTCTCCTGACAGCGTCCCGGAGTGGTCCTCTGCCGCTTCCACAACGGTGTCGCTGCGGGCAGTGGCGGTGTCCGCGTAGCTAGGCGAGGCGAGCGGGGCAAGCAGTCCGAGGGCAGAAAATAGGGCAAGTGTCTTGGTTTTCATATAAGGCCTCCGATGGATCGTGAAAGGAATACGCCGAGTCCGGCGAGGGTAAGGCTCACAGCTGCAAACCGGTTCGCCCGCAGATACCAGCCGCTGCGCGCGCCCAGGGCCAGTAGCGGCACGATCAGCAGCACCAGCCCCACCTGGAAAGTCTCGATGCCCAAGTTGAAGGCGAGGAGGCTCAGGACTAGGTTCAGACCGCCCAGCGATTGGCCACCGGACGGCATCGCCAGCGCGCCGGCAAAGCCGAAGCCGTGCACGAGCCCGAATCCGAAGGCCAGGATCACGCCGTGACGCCGGCCGCGCCCGAGGAGGTTGAGGAGTCCCACGTAGGCGATACTCAAGGCGATGGCCGGCTCCACCCAGGTCCCCGGCGGGCTCACCCAACCCAGGGCGGCAGAGGCTAAGCTCAGGCTATGGGCCACGGTAAAGGCGCTGACCACCGCCACCGTCTGCCGCAGCGGCAGGCGCAGAAGCAGAAGCCCCAACAGAAAGAGCAGATGATCCCAGCCCGTGGCGATGTGATACATGCCCAGGTGGAAGTAGCGGCTGAGGAAGTGGTCATGCGGGGCGGCCGCCGGGGCAGCCGCGGGGGCCCCGGCCGGTACGGCCGACGGTGCAAGAACGGCTTCCCTCTCCGCGCGCGCGGCGGGGGGCGGGGCTAGGACGCTTGCAGGGGTTGCAGCACGCACCGCCGGGGACGCCTGCGCCGCTATCGCGCCAGGGCGCAGGCGCAGGCTACCGTGCAGGAGCCGGGGCACGTCGGCGGCGTCCAGCCGCGTCAGCCTCGCGCTGCGGTCCTGCCGCGGCAGCCCGCTCCAAGCCACACGGGCGCCGGGATCCGCGCGCAGCAGCAGTTCCTGCCAGCCGGGGGCGAAGGCCTCCGACCGGTCCTCGTAGTCCAGCGTGATGCCCCCGCCTGAGGCGTCCTCTGGCAGTTGCGCGTGCAGCCGCCCCTCGAGTCGCAGCACCTGGAGACCGGCCTCTGCCTCGCGTAGCGACCAGCGTGCGTTGCCAGGCCGCAGGCTCAACGCCTTAGCGCCAGCGCGCAGGCTGATCTGCCCGGAGAGTTCGCGCAGCCACCGCTGAGCATGGGCGCTCCACTCCGCGACACTGACTTCCCCGTCCCCGTCGATATCCGCCGCCGCGCTCTGGAGCAGGGTGGGCAACTCCGCCATCTCCAGCACGTAGTCCACAGTGAGTTCGTGGGCTCCCAGATCCAGCGCAGCCCAACGGTTGACGCTGCTGTTGCCCAGCGGGTGGGCGAGCGCGGGCGCCGCGAATACAAACCAGAGAAGCGCCGCCCAGGACTTCATGGCTGGCCAGCCGTCAGTGCCGCCACACGCTGGCGAAACACCGGGTCGGGCGTTCCCAAGCGCAGCGCAGATGCTGCCACGCGGGCGGCCTCCGCCTTCGCCCCCGAGCGGAATAGCGCCTCGCCCAGGACCAGTTCGCTGTAAATGTCCGGGCGGTCCTCATACTCCGCCCGCGCCAGTTCCAGGGCACGCGCCTGGCCCTGCGGCTGCAGGCTCAAAAAGGCGGCAAAGCTGCGGCGGTAGAGCCGCGCGGACTCGAGCCTCGCCATTGCGCCCAGCATCACTGTCATCCGGCGTTGCGCGGGCCGATCGCCCGCCGCCAGCGCGGCGAGATAAAGCTCGTAGGCCGTATCGGGCGCGGGCTGTCGGCGCAGCAATTCAGCGAGTAGCGCTTGCGCCTCGCCCGCGCGTCCCTGCGCCATGCGCAGGCGGGCCAGCAGACTCTGCGCCGCGGCAGGCGCGTCACTGCGGGCGGCCAGTATGTCTTCCTGCGCGCGGGCACCCTGCCCGAGCGCAATCAAGTATTCGGCACGTTGCAGGCGCACGAAAGCGCGAGCGGGGACGTCGGCGCCGGCATCGGCAAGTGCCCTGGCGGAAAGCTCCAGAGCACCGTCCCCGTCCCCGTAAAGGTAGCGCAAGTGCGCGGCCCGACTATAGGCGGGAAGCCCCGGATAATGGTCCAACATCGCCTGGACCACGTCCACAGCCTCCTCGTAGCGCCCAGTCTCCACCAGAGCGTCTGCCAGCAGACCCAACGCGCGGGCGTCCGTCCGGCGCGCCGCGCGCAGCGGCTCGAGCAGGCGCAAGGCCGCCTTGAAATTGTGCTGGCTCATCTCATACCAGGCGTGTAGTACGGCACTCGCCGGTTCTGCCGCGCCGCTGGCATCAATCCGCGCCAGTGCGGCCTCGATATCCTTGTAGAGCGCGGGGTCACTGCTCCCTCGGGCACGCTGGAGCAGGGACTCTACCCGCGCGATGTCGGCGCGCGGCTCGATCGCCTGCGCCAGGGCCGGCAAAGCGCTGGCAAACCAGAGCAGGATCACGGCGTAGCGGCCCAGGTAACGCGGCATGGCAATTCTCCTTAGGGCAAGCGCCACCAGGGGCCGGGGAAACACCCCGGCCCCTGGGACTCAGTTACAGGGGTTCGCGCCGAACTCGTCGCAGTTCGCCGACCGACTGTTCCGCCCGTCATGCGGCGTGGGCAGGAAGGGGAAGATCTTCGCGATGCCGTTGACGGTGATCGGGATGCCGTCGCTGGTCTTCGCCCCGGGCGCATCAAGCACACCGTTCACGCCGTCGCCTGCCTGGCCCGCGATGTAGTTGGCCCCCCCCACGACACGGATAGCGATATCCGTTACATCGTCGTTGGGCCGACGCCCGTTGGGCCAACCCGCGGCGTCCGGCGTAGCAGTGCCAGCCGCATCGTGGGCGAACGGTCCCAGGCGGCGTTGACTATCCGCCGGCGTGGGCGGCACACCCAGGTTCAAGCGCAGCAGATCCGCACAGGGTTTGCCGCACTGCGTGCCAGCCAAGGCCTGACCGGGGTACTTGAGCAGGACCGAGAGGAGGTCCGTGCGCGGGGTTGCCGGGACCGGCACGCCAAAGCGCAGTTCCATGGCCACCGCCAGGATCGGGGTGCGGTAGAAGTTCTCGAACTGGGCCTCTTGCGCGGGCGCTTGGGTGTTCCAGTAGTCCTTGCTGGGCGTGTTGATGATCAATTCGTTCACCAACGGATTCGCCAAGCGGCTCACCTGCACCCAGGGCCCGGTTTCAACGGCATCGCCCTGTGTGCGCAGGACGCGGACCTTCTGCCGGCTGGTGCTAGCGTAGACGCCGATCTGGGCATTGGCAGCCTGCGCATTCGCCACCGGCTGGTGATCGGAAGTAAGGCAACTGGCCGGGACTTCGATCGCGATGCTGTTCACGTTGGCGCCGCTGAACCGATTCACGCCGAAGGGGTTGCGGGTATCGTCGGCATCCTCCGCCACCGTCAGCAGGGGCAGGTTACGACGGAAATTCAGGGTGTCGAAGGCCGCCCCGAGGTCGATGGCGAAGGTTTCCGCCCGCTGCCCGGCAAACACCCGGACCCCGGCCGTGCCATCGGCGCAGGTGCCGCCGCTGTAGATGCCTTGCGCGGCAAGGCCTTCGTAGTTGGGCATGGTCAAGGGGCCAACGTTCGAGGGCACCGCGAAGAGCTTGCGTCCGGCGAACAGCGGATAGCGCTTGCCGCCACGGATTTCAGTGACGGTATAGCTCTGCCGCCGGGTGAGACCCTCGGATCCAGGGCCGTCGAGCGCGGTGATCGGGCCCAGAGCCACGTACTGCAGGGGCGTGGCCAGGCCGCGGTTCTCCGAGCTGAAGCGGAACTCGTAGACCACGTCCTCGGCGCGTCCGTCCCGGTCGTTGTCCACGCCAAGACGGTACACGACGTCGTCCGCAAAATTGAAGTAGTTCGGGCCGTCGGAGGGATTCTGGCCTGGAATCACGTTCATGATCAATGTCGCGCGTCGGTCCTGCGCGGAGCGGGCGACGTTGTCGGCGTCGTAACTGACGAAGGCATAAACGTCGGTCAGGTCCGCTGTCGGGTCCTGCGCCATCAGGGGTGCTTCGCGGTGGCTAGCGGCGTGGACGTTCACCACGGCCGTTGCCGCCACGGCTAGGGCGATCCTGCCCAGCGTGCGGGGTTTTGCTTTCATAGTCTGCTCCTCAAGGTGTGCGCGGGGTCGGGAGGCGCCTTCGGGATGTACCGCGGGACCACCCGCGGCGGTATCTGGTGCCGCCCAAAGCTGTATACGCAGCAAACACAGCGATGGATTCAGCGGCGAGCGGCGCGCCCGGGAAAGCAGGATCCCGCCCGGCGCCCGGCCAGGGCGCGGCGCCCCTTCTGCTACACTTCGCGCGTTCGTGGCTCGCCCCGGAACGCGTTCCTACGGGCATTACAACCGTCTGGGAGTCGCCTGATGACCGCCAACCTGCTCGACCTGATCGGCAACACCCCTCTGGTGGAGGTGCGCTCGCTCGACACGGGGCCCTGTCGGCTTTTTCTGAAGCTCGAGAACCAGAATCCTGGGGGGTCCATCAAAGACCGCATCGGGCTTTCCATGATCGAGGCGGCCGAGGCCGACGGCAGCCTGCGCCCGGGTGGCACCCTGATCGAGGCCACCGCAGGTAACACCGGGCTGGGACTCGCGCTGGTTGCCGCGCAAAAGGGCTACCGGCTCATCCTGGTCGTCCCGGACAAGATGGCCCGCGAGAAGATTTTCCACCTTCGGGCGCTGGGTGCGGAGGTCCACTTGACCCGCTCGGACGTCGGCAAGGGGCACCCCGAGTACTACCACGACATGGCCGAGCGGCTGTGCCGGGAGACTCCGGGCAGCGTCTACATCAACCAGTTCGGCAACCCCGCCAACCCCCTGACCCACGAACGGACCACGGGCCCAGAGATTTGGCGGCAGATGGACCAACAGGCGGATGCCGTGGTCTGCGGGGTAGGCTCGGGCGGCACGATGACCGGGCTCGCGCGCTATTTCGCTCGGGTGTCGCCCACCACCGAGATGGTGCTAGCCGATCCGGTAGGCTCCGTGCTCTGCGACTTCGTAAAAACCGGCCGCTATGGCGAAGCGGGCAGTTGGCTCGTAGAGGGCATTGGCGAGGACTTCATTCCGCCCATTGCGGACCTGTCCCGGGTCTCGGCTGCCTACTCGATTTCCGACGAAGAGAGTTGCCTCACTGCGCGCGCGCTGCTCCTCCAGGAAGGCATCCTCGCCGGATCGTCCTCCGGCACACTGGTGGCGGCAGCACTGCGCTATTGCCGGGAACAAACCAGCCCGCGCCGGGTGGTGAGCTTCGTCTGCGACAGCGGCAACAAATACCTGTCCAAGATATTCAACGACTACTGGATGGCGGACCAGGGTTTTCTGAAGCGTGAGCGTTTCGGGGACCTGCGCGACCTGATTTCGCGCCGCTATGCGGAGGGCGCCACGGTCACGATCGAACCCGCGGACTCCCTCACCGTCGCCTACGCGCGAATGAAGCTCTACGATGTTTCCCAACTCCCCGTCGTGCTCGCGGGCAAGGTGGTCGGCCTGCTCGACGAGTGGGACCTGCTCCTGGCCGTGAGCGAGGACTCCGCACGCTTCCGCGACCCGGTGAGTGCCGCCATGACCCAGCGCGTGGAAACGGTGGGGCTGAGCACCCCGCTGGCCGCCCTGATGCAGACCTTCGAACGGGGGCACGTCGCGATCGTCGTGGAGGCGGGCCGCTTCCATGGACTGATCACGCGTATGGACGTGCTCAACCACCTGCGTCTCAACCTGTCGCGTTAGGAGCGCCACCGTGTCCAACACCTCCTCAGCCCTGGGCTTTTCCACTCGCGCCATTCACGCCGGACAGGAACCCGACCCGTCCACCGGCGCGGTGATGACCCCCATTTACGCCACCTCCACCTTCCGTCAGAGTTCTCCCGGCGTGCATACCGGTTACGAGTACGCGCGGAGCCAGAACCCTACCCGGCATGCCTTCGAGCGCTGCCTGGCGGACCTCGAGGGGGGGCAGGCGGGCTTTGCCTTCGCCTCCGGGTTGGCCGCCATGTCCACGCTCCTGGAACTGCTCGACGCGGGTAGCCACGTGGTGGCCGTAGACGACATGTACGGGGGCAGTTGGCGGCTCTTCGAACGGGTGCGCCGGCGCTCGGCAGGACTGACGGTGAGCTATGCCGACCCCAACCTGCCCCAGTCCTTCGACCGCCAGGTGCAGAAGGAAACCCGGATGATCTGGGTGGAGACACCCAGCAACCCGCTACTGAAGCTCACCGACCTGGCAGCGGTGGCGCAGTACGCCAAGGCGCGCGGCATACTCACCGTGTGCGACAACACGTTTGCCTCGCCCTGGGTGCAGCGGCCGCTGGAGTTGGGCTTCGATCTCGTCGTCCACTCGGTAACCAAATACATCAACGGCCATTCGGATGCGGTGGGCGGACTCGTCGTGGTGGGCGACAATCCCGACCTCATCGAGCGCCTGGGCTTCCTGCAGAACGCAGTGGGCGCCATCATGGATCCCTTCACCAGTTTCCTCGCCCTGCGTGGCGTAAAAACCCTGCCCCTGCGCATGCGCCAGCACTGCGAGAGCGCCCTGGCCGTGGCGCGCTTCCTGGAAGCCGACACGCGCGTGGAGAAGGTGTTCTATCCGGGACTGGAAAGCCATCCCCAACACGCCCTTGCGCGCACGCAGATGCGTGGCTTTGGCGGGATGGTGTCGGCCTACCTGCGCACCGACCTGGCCGGCACACGGCGCTTCCTGGAGCAGACTCGCCTGTTCACTCTGGCCGAGAGCCTGGGCGGGGTCGAAAGCCTCTCCAGCCATCCGGGCCTGATGAGCCATGGGTCGGTTCCCGCCGAGCGGCGAACCCAGTTGGGCCTCACGGACAACCTCGTTCGCCTGTCGGTCGGGGTAGAAGATACGGCCGACCTGCTGGCCGACCTCGGGCACGCGCTCGCGGCCATCTGAGTATCATGGAGCGCGCTCGCCAGCTCTTCCTCGGCATCGCCGCCGCCTGCACCGGGCTGATCGGTCTTGCCCTGTATCTGCAGATCGGCCAGGGTCAGGAGCCCTGTCCTCTATGCATCCTGCAGCGCTATGCCTTCATCGTCATCGGCTTGCTTGCACTGGCGGGGGGCCTGCACGGCCGCCGGCGCCTGAGCGCGCGCATTTATGGCCTCCTGATAAGCTTAGCCTCGCTCACCGGCGCGGGAATCGCCGCGCGGCAGGTCTGGCTGCAAATGCATCCGCCCAAGGTCGTGGAGTGCGGACCCGACTTGGCCTACCTGGTGGGGTCGCTTCCCTGGGCGGACCTGGTGCCCCAGTTGTTCAAGGGAGAAGGTGACTGCGCGGCAGTCACTTGGCGGTTCCTGGGTCTGTCCATCGCCCAGTGCGCGCTCCTCTGGTTTCTGCTGTTCCTTGTGCTCGGCTTAGCCGCCCCGGCACTGCGTAAGCGGCGCTAAGCGCCAACCTGTGCCCGCGCGAGCGCTGCTTTATCTAGAATGGCTAAGCAGTCAATGATTCCAATGCAACCGGGAGGAGTAAACAGCATGTCTGGGAGACTTATAGGGCTTTTGCTAGGCCTCGCCGCGGCGGCCACGCTGCCGGCCGCGGAACCGATCCGCTTCGGCCTCGTCGACGAAACCACGGGCCCACAGGCCGAGGCGGGGACCTACACCATCAATGGCGCACGCTTGGCGCAGGAGGAAATCAACCGGGGCGGGGGCATTCTGGGGCGCCAAGTGGAACTACGCATCGAGGACAACCAGAGCACAAACCCGGGCACCGTCCTGGCCTACTCCAAGCTCATCAGTGAGGGTGGCATCGTCGCGGTGATCGGCCCGCTACGCAGCACGCAGACGCAGGCGGCCTCACCCACCATCGCGCGGGCGGCGATTCCAGCCTTGATAGGCGGCAGCGATCCCAGCCTCACCCGCGTGAACAACCGCTGGGTGTTCCGGGTGCGGCCCAATGACACCTACTCCGCGCGGGTCATCGCGGACTACGGCGTGAAAGTACTCAAGCTGCGCAAGTGGGCCGTAGTGCACGCCACTGATACCTTCGGCATGGGCGGGAAAACCGAGTTGGTGAAGCAGTTGCAGGCGCTCGGCGCCGAAGTGGTGACCATCCAGGGCTTCACCAGCAACTCCCAGGACTTCACCCCCATCGCACTGGCCATCAAGAAGTCCGGCGCTGAAGCCATGGGCAGCTACATCGCCAATGGCCCCGACGTGGGAATTCTGGCGCGCCAGTTGCGCCAGCTCGGAGTGAACATTCCGTGGATCGGCTCAGCGGCCATCGTCACCGACACCGCTCTGAGGCTGGGTGGCGACGCGCTGGCAGGAACCTATGGCGTTGCAGATTTTTCGCCGTTCACCAATGAAGTGAGCGCTCGCTTTGCGCAAGCCTATCGGAACAAGTACGGCCTGGATGCGGATATCTTCTCGAGTTGGTCCTACGCAGCCATTTACCTTCTCAAGCATGCGATCGAGAAGGCCGGCAGCACCGACGCGGAAGCCATCCGAACCGCGCTCCTGAGCACCCGGGGTCTCAAGGGCGTCGAGGGCACCTATGACTTCGACCGCAACGGCGACGGCGTCCATGGCTACAACGTGGTGCGTAATGAAAAGGGCAAGGTCGTCTTCGTGAAGCGGGTGGACTTCCCCGCCGAATAAGCCCGACGGTGTCGCCTCGCGGTTCAGGCTCGGCAGAGCCCAGGGGTTGCGCGTAAAATACAGGGTCTTGTTTCTGCCGAGCCCGCAATGAGCCGCCTCTGGAGCCCCGGCATCGCCGCCCTCACCCCCTACGTGCCGGGCGAGCAGCCGAAGATCGTTAACCTCAACAAGCTCAACACCAACGAGAATCCCTGGGGCCCCTCGCCCCGGGCGCTCGAGGCGATCCGCTCCGCCACCTCGGATGCGTTGCGGTTGTATCCCGACCCCAGCGCCGAGCAGTTGAGGGACACCATCGCGCGGTACCACGGTCTTGCGCGCGAACAGGTATTCGTGGGCAACGGCTCGGACGAAGTGCTGGCTTTCGCCTTCTTTGCCCTGCTGCGCCAGTCCCTGCCACTGCTCTTCCCAGACATCACCTACAGTTTCTACCCAGTCTATTGCGGGCTGTTCGGCATCCAGGCGACCCGGGTGCCGCTGACCGACGCCATGGAGATCCGGGTGGAGGACTACCGCCAGCCCTGCGGCGCCATCATCATCGCCAACCCCAACGCGCCCACCGGCGTCGGGCTGCCGCTGGGCGCCATACGCACCTTGCTCGAGGATCACCCGGAGCAAGTGGTCGTGGTGGACGAGGCCTATGTGGATTTTGGGGCAGACAGTGCGGTCGGGCTAGTCAACGACTACGACAACCTGCTGGTGGTCCATACCCTTTCGAAGTCGCGCTCCCTGGCGGGACTTCGCGTGGGCTTTGCCCTGGGCCAAGCGCCGCTCATCGACGCGCTGGAGCGGGTGAAGAACAGCTTCAACTCCTATCCTCTGGGACGCCTTGCGCAGGCAGGCGCCATCGCCGCCTTCGAGGACGAGGAACACTTCCAGCGAACCCGTCGCGAGATCATGGAGACACGCGCGGGCCTGGTCGAGCGTCTCACCGCACTGGGCTTCCAGGTGCTGCCCTCTGTGGCGAACTTCGTCTTTGCCCGCCATCGCGCGCAAGACGGCGCGAAACTTGCCGCCGGACTAAGGGAGCGAGGAATCATCGTGCGCCACTTCGCCCGCCCGCGCATCGACCAGTACCTGCGCATCACGGTGGGCACGCAGGCGCAGTGCGTGGCGCTGACCGACGCCCTCGTCACGCTCCTCGGCGCCTAGGACGGCCCCGGCACGAGTAATCCCGCGCTACTTCTTCAGTTTCTTCATCGCCTCCACGCACTCGTGGGCGTAGTTGGCGGCCAACCCGAGACTGCGCTCCAGGTACTCGTCGAGTTTGTGCTCGCTCTCCGCGGTAGCCGCCGCCGCCAGCACGGACCGCGTGCCGGCAGCCTTGCCATCGCGCTGCACGGTACTGAGCAGTTGGTTGGCGATCGCAGCCTTGGCAAACTTGTCGGTGATTTCCTTGAAGTGCCCGAGGTCGGCCCCGATGAGCCGTTCCACCGCCTCGCGGTACCTGGCACCGGAGGCCCCAAAGGCGGCGATCCCCCAATTGATACCGTAGCTCTCCTCGCAAGCATTCACGAAGAAGCCTGAGGGCCCTTTGATCCGAACCATGGCGTCGAGCTTCGGGCGATCCGCCGACGCGGCGGCCTGCGCAAGCAAAGGCCCCAGCAGGAACAGCATCGCTATCGCTTTTTTTAATTGCCGCACACCCCCCCCCCTTTTTTTCATCTGATCTCAGCGCCGTTGCCCGGGAGCGGGCCGCAGCGGCAGATCAGCATTTTAGCCTCCGTCGGTCGCCGCAGTGGGGGGCGAGAGCCCCGGGTGGCGCCTCAATCAGCGTGCACCCGCGAGGGCGGGCCCCCCGCCCCGTTAGCGTCTGGTCATTTCTGCGCGCCAGGGACGGGCGCGGGAGGCGTTGCGACGGCGGGGGCCGGTGCGACCTTGACCTTGCCCCCATCGGGCAGGCTGCTGGGGACGTTGAGCAGTACGCGCTCGCCTAGGTCGAGCCCGCCGGCCACGCGTACGACTTTACCGTCCGTGCTGCTGACGGTGATCGGGCGCAGTTGCATATGCCCGTCCGCCGTCAGCAAGCCCACCAAGGTCTTCTTCTCTCGAATGACCAGCGCACTAGCCGGCACTTCGAGGAAGCTCTGCACCGGTAGCAGCAGGGCCACGTTCACGAAGCTTCCCGCGACGGCCTGACCGGCGGCGTTGTCGATGTCCACCTGGGCCGGCAACGTGCGAGTTCTGGGGTCGAGGCGGGCAGCGACACGGGTCACCTTGCCCAGGAATTTGCGGCTTGGATCGGCCGCGTCGATGACCTCGGCGTCCAGGCCCGGCTGCACCCTGGGTGCTTCGCCCTGGTCAGCGTAAATCGCCACCTTGAGTCGGGAAGTATCGGCCAGGGTCAGCACGGGCTGCGAGGAGGTCGCATTGGTGGTGGCCGCCTGCAGGAGGGCTCCCGGGTCCGCATGGCGTGCAGTCACCACACCCGAAAACGGCGCGCGCAGCACACGGTAGTCTGCTAGGTCGCGTAGCTCTGCCAAATGCGCTTGGGCGACCTTTACCTGGGTCTCGGCATCCGCTAGGGCCTGCTTGGAGAAAAACCCTTTGCTCTCCAGGTCGCGGTTGCGGGCCGCGAGCGCGCGGGCGTTTTGCAAGGTGGCCGTTGCCGACTGGATCTGGTGGTCGACCTCCGGAGCGGAGATCTCGGCCAGCACTTGCCCTGCCTTGACGTGATCCCCGAAATCCACCGTTACCTTGGTGAGGTAGCCGCTCACCTTGGCGAACAGCGTGGCCTCCCGGTAGGGGGTCAGTTCCCCCACCAGGACCAGCCGGCGGATGGGCGGGCCCATGGCGGCCGCAGCCGCCGACAGAGTGGGCCCTTCGGCGAGTCCCGCCGCGCGGGACTTCTCGTCCTTCAGCAGGGCATCCTGCTTGGACTGCCACACATACCAGACCGAGCCTGCGGCGGCGACCACCACGGCGAGTCCCAGAAGGAACAGTCCAATCGAAGCCGATTTGCGGCCAGGTTGCACGACGCGTCTCTCCTAGGCTGTTTCGCCTCGGGCCTCAGCCTCGAAGCGTGCATCGAGTTGATGGAGGATGGGCATCTTCTTGCGCAGGAAAGTGTAGATCACCGGGACCACGAAAAGGGTCGTGATCGTGGCGAAGATCAAGCCGCCGATGACCGCACGCCCCAGGGGTGCGTTCTGCTCCCCGCCCTCACCCATGCCCATCGCCATGGGCACCATACCGATGATCATGGCCAGCGCGGTCATCAGTACCGGCCGAAGGCGGGTTTTGCCTGCCTCGATGGCCGCATCGACGACGTCGATCGCCTGTTGGGCCCGCAGTTCGTTGGCGAAGCTGACCACCAGGATGGAGTTGGACACGGCGATCCCCACGGCCATGATGGCGCCCATCAGTGACACCACATTGAGCGTCGTGCCGGTGGCCAACAGCATCCACAGGATCCCCATGAGCGCCCCGGGTACCGCCATCATGATGATGAACGGATCGACCCAGGACTGGAACAGGATCACCAGCAGGCAATACACGAGGATGATAGCCAGCAGGAGCCCCAGGCCCAGGCTCTCGAAGGATGCTTCCATTACCTCGATCTGGCCACGGACGGTGATCTTGGCAGTTTTAGGGAAATCCTTTTCGGCGGTTATGCCGGAGAGCTTCTTGCGCAAATCCGACACCACGCCGCCGAGATCCCGCCCGGACACATTGGCGGCCACGTCGATTACCCGCTGCACGCTGTAGTGGCTGACGGACTCGAAGCTCACCTCGGGGCGCAGGCTGGCCACGTTGCCGAGCCGCCCGATGGGCGCGCCCAGAAGCGCCACCGGGCTCGCCAGCGGACTGAAGCTGGAACTGAGCGGCCCCGGAGCGGAAATCGGGATGGACAACAGGTCATCGACCGTCTTCACGCGGTCAATGGGCGCCTGGATGTTCACCGCATAGTTCACGCCGTTGGGCGCCAGGAAGTAGGACGGGGCAATCAAGCCGCTGGACGACAGGGTAGTGAGCACGCTGTTGGAGATGTCACGCTGGGTGATGCCCATGCGCGCCGCCCGCAGCCGGTCGACCTCCAGGCGCAAGGCGGGATAGTTCAGCACCTGCACCACGCGCGCGTCGACGGCACCCGGCGTCTCACGCAGGGCCCTCAGCACGCGCGCCGCGTAGCCCTGCGCGCGATCGAAGTTGGCGTCCTGGATCTGGACGTCGATGGGTGCGGGCAAGCCGAAGTTAAGCACCTGGGTGACGATGTCCGCGCTTTGGAAGTAGAGGCTCGAGCCCGGGAAGCGCTGCGGTACTTGTCGGCGGATCTCGTCCGCGTAATAGGCCGAGGAGCGGCTGTGCGGCTTCTTCAGTGACACCAGGATGTCGGCATCCATGCCACTGATGTTGTCCGTGCCCACGAACGCCAGGTTGTAGAAGATGGGCACGCCCACCATGTCGTTGATGGACTGGAGTTCCTCTGGCGGGATGATCTTGCGGATCTCGTCCTCGACCTGCAGAACCAATTTCTCCGTCTCCTCGATACGCAGACCGATGGGCCCACGGAAGTGGAGCTTCAGGATCCCCACGTCAACCGATGGGAAGAAGTCGTTGCCCACCACCGCCACCAGCAGCGCGCTGGCGCCGGCGACCAGGAAGAACACGGCGAGGGTAAAGATGCGATGGCGCATGATGACGCCGAGGATGCGACCGTAGAACTCCCGTAGCCCCCCCAAAAATGCTTCTCGCCCGTGGTCCAAGCGCTCCAGGAGATTGCGCGGGGCGCCGTGGTGGTGTTGCTCGCTGGCTAGCAACAGGCGAGAGAGCATGGGCACCAGCGCGAAGGAGAGCACGTAGGAGGCCAGCATGGAGAAGACCACGGCCAGCGCAAGCGGCGTAAAAAGGAATTTCGAGGCGCCGAAGAGGAAGGACACCGGCAGGAATACGATACAGATGGCCAGGGTTGCCATCGTCCGCGGCAGGGCCACCTCGTACGACCCATCGATGATCGCAACGGTCAGCGGTTTGCCTAACTCACGATTGCGGTGGATGTTCTCCACTGCCACGGTTGCGTCGTCCACCAGAATCCCGGTGGCAAGCGCAAGGCCCCCCAGGGTCATCAGGTTGATGGTATTGCCCGTCAGATCCAGGCACAGGATGCCCGCGAACATGGCCAGCGGAATGGAACTGATCACCACCACCGTGTTGCGCCAACTGCCCAGGAACAGCAGGATCATCAGCGAGACGAGCACGGAAGCCATCGCCGCCTCGTGCAAGACGTTGGAGATGGCGGAGCGCACGTAGACGGATTGGTCGAAGTCGAGTTTAACCTCCAAGCCATCGGGGGCCGCCGCCTGGATTTCCGGCAGCACCGCCTTCGTGGCCTCCACCACGGCAAGGCTGGAGGCGTCGCCGTGCTTGAGCACGGTCAGGTAGGTGGCCCGGCGACCGTCGACGTGGACAATGTTCGATTGCTCCGCGAAGGAGTCGCTTACCTTGCCTACGTCCCCAAGGGTGATGGGTATCCCGTTGAGCACCTTGATGGGGATGGCATTGAACTGGTCCACCGCGGGCGGACTGGAGTTCATCAAGATATTGAACTCGTTAGTCCCGATGCGCGCGGTGCCCGAAGGAATAAGCAGGTTCGACGCCTGCAAAGCCCCCACAACGTCGGCCGCAGACACGCCACGCGCCTGCATCAGCGTCGGGTTGAGGTCCATGGAGATCTGCCGCTGTTTACCACCGAATGGCGCCGGCACCTGCATGCCCGAGATGGTCATCAACTTGATGCGCACGAAGTTCAGTGCGTGGTCGAAGATCTTTTCCTCGGGCAGCGTCTTCGAGGAGAGGTTGATCTGCACAATGGGCACGGTCGCCGCGTTGTACTGGACCATGATGGGGGGCTGTATGCCCGGCGGCAGAATCCGCAGAATGGTGTTATTGACCGCATTGATCTGGGAGATGGCGGTGCCCACGTCCGCCCCCTCGTGGAAGTACACCTTCAGCAGGCCGATGCCGGGGATGCAGTTCGACTCCACCCGGGCGATACCGTTGACCGTAGTGGAGTAGGCCCGCTCGCTGATGATAACGACGCGCCGCTCCATCTCCTCTGCCGACAGGCCAGGATAGTTCCAGCCGACCACCACCGCGGGGATGTTGATTCGCGGAAAGAAGTCCACCTTCATGTGCGACAGCGACAGCCCGCCCAGCAGCAGGATCAGCAGCGAGAGAACGGCGATCGTGTACGGGCGGCGCAGTGCCAGCCGCACCAGGGCCATCATGGGGAAGAGCCTCCCTGAACTGTCAGTGGAACGGCGACTCCGCCCAGCGTCGGCAGGGACGAGGGCGTTCGAGGCAAGCTGGGGATGATAGGCGCTCCGAACACGCGGCGTAAACCGACAACGGCCTGCTGGGGCCGGCGACCCCTAATGCGCGGCAGCGCGGGGAGGGGGCCCCTTGCGCGGTCAGGCGCCGAAGATCTTCTGCAATTCGCCGCTCTGATACATCTCGCGCATGATGTCCGTCCCGCCGACGAATTCGCCATTGACGTAGAGCTGCGGAATCGTGGGCCAGCTGGAGAACTCTTTGATTCCTTGACGGATTTCTGCATTCGCCAGTACATCTACGGTGGCCACGTCCTGTACCCCGCACGCTTCGAGCATCTGCACGGCCGATGCGGAGAAGCCGCACTGGGGCGCATCCGGCGTGCCTTTCATGTAGAGAACAACCTTGTTTCCTTGAACCTGCTGCTGAATCGTGTCTCGAACGCTCATGGCTGCTCCTGGGTCCACCCGGTTTGCCCGGCCTCATTGCCTTCCGGCGGCGCAGGCGGCCAGTAGGAGGGCAGGCGGGGCGGGATCTGCGGGAAGAACGGTGACTGTTTGTGGGGACCCGCGCACCTCGGGGAATGCACCGCAGGGACTTCTTCGGTGAGCACTTCGCGGTGGCGAGCTCTCAGCTGGGTGTGGATGGTAGCCGTCAACAAACCCTACCGTCAACGTGGGCAAGCCTCGGGGGATGGGCACAGCCCGAGGGTGTGAGCAAGCTGCGGCGGCGCACCTAGCCCATCTTTGTCACTTTTCCGTCCTTTCTGACGCTGGCGCGCCGTAAACCCTTGTCAGCATTGGACTTCATTTCTGAGGCAAAATGTAGTGCCATAATATTTTACGTATATTGATCCAAAGCCTTGCTTTTCGTGC
>JANXRW010000030.1 GCA_025356655.1 Betaproteobacteria bacterium
GCGGGTCGGAGATCACCCCGCATCACGGGTCGCGGAGCTCACGCCGCGGCTGTGGAAGCAGCACTTCGCAGCCAACCCGCTTCGCTCGGTACTGCATACCCTGGACCGTTGAGCAAGAACGCCGCTGGCTGAACGGTTACGCTGTGCAGGAAGACGCGGCGCACGACGCCCTGAATCGAGTACGCGATATGGCGGTCCAGCCCGGCGAAGACATTAATTAGCGGCGTGTCGTCGCTGTAGCGGTTGGCCCAATCTTCGTTGGAGAACGCCATCACCAAGTCCGCTTCGCGCTGAAGATGGTCGATTATGGCGTCGGCCTTGCGGTTTCGTGCGCCTTCGTGGTCAAAGGGCGTTACCACCGGTAGGATTGGGCTAGGCCAGCGGGGGCGCATCAGGGGCTCAACTCAGTTGCGCGATGCGCCAGATGGCCGTGGCCTGGGTCGCCATCCAGTTTTGCTGAGCAGCGATGCGCTCGGGTGTCCACTCGGCGTTGTCGTCGCCTAGCTTCCGGGTGATGGCGAAGGCACTTTTCTGATAAATCGCCCGCTTTTGACCATACGCTGCAGTGCCTAACTCGCGGTTCACCGCGCCAGCCAGAAGCGTCATGTTGCCGAGCCGGTACATCAGGGCCTCCGCGTCGTCGTTGCCTATTCCGCCCCAGCCGTCGGGAGCATTCTGCGGCAAGACGTGTTCGACATTGAACGCGTCACCGGCCAAATCGTGGGCTTGGCCAGAGAAGTGTTTTTCACGCGCGCACAGAATGAACCGCACCACGCGGTTGTTTCGCGAGTCCGTGGTGCGGATCGTCTTGTCCGCGAAGGCGGTGCGGAAGGCTCGATCATCCGGATAGATGCTCCGCAGCGCCTGAAGCGACGGACCGAGTTCGGTCAGTTCCTTCCTTGCCACGCGTTCGGTAACTTCGTGATATTTTTTTTCCTGTTCGCCGGTACTGTTGGAACCGATGACGTTGAACCGCATTGAAATCACGACGGTGGCCCGCAAGAGCCCGGTGAAGTCAGAAGCATGGAAAATGCGTTTGGCAGCCAGTAGCAGGGGAAAGGGCTGGCTTATCCGGAAGGTCTTGAGCACCCCCGCTAGCTGCTTGTCCTCCTGCGGCCATCCGGACGGTTCGGGTGAGGCGAGCGCCAGGTAGGTATCGAGGTCCTCCTCCATGTCGCGCAGGAGCCCAAACACCGCCTCGGCAGCACTGATTTTCGCCCGGATCGTCTTGAACAGATCTGCTTGGCGAGCGAAGCTCCGGCGGCTGTTCCAGTGCACCCGAAGGAAGCCCGGGAAATTCTCCGACTGGAGCCGGCCAACAATAGCCTCCCAGCGCTGTTCGATATTGTGTAGCTCATGGTCCGTCTCGCCGCCGCGATCAAGCACCGCGAACAGGTAGTTCCTCAGCCAATCGGTCGCGGGTAGCCGCACCCCTCGCGCGTTGAGCGTCTTTAACACCTTGTAGGCGTTCAGTTCGTCGGTGACGGTGATCACGGTGAAAAACAGGCGGTCGCTGATGTTCTCGACCAACTGGGCTAGCCGCATTCCCTCATCGCCCGTGCTGGTTTTTAGGTAACCGGATACGCGCTCGTCGAACCAATAAAAGGCCTTGCGCAGCAGGTTCTCTGGCGCCCGTAAGCCTCTCTGCGGAAGGTGTGATAGTGGAACCAGGTAAGTTTATAAGTAGTGGTTGTTGTTTCGATTAAGCGTGAGTTTTGGGCGAGCCACCAGCGTCACCGGATCCAGATAGCCGACATAGGTCTGCCTAATCTGGTCTACCCGGCGCTTGTTCTGCTCGGCATGGTTGCCGGCCCAGATCTGCCGTTGGATATTCTTAAGGACAGCGAGCACGATGATGCTTGTGGTGATCAGTCGCTGCTGGCCGTCAATCACATCAAAGGTCTTGTCGTCGGCCGACTGGAGAGCCAGGTATCCAATGTAGTGGGCGGACTGGCCATCCGCTTTCAATGTGCCTAGGAGGTCCGTCCACAGGTCTTCCCATTCCTCGTGGGTCCAGCTGTAATCACGCTGAAATCGAGGGATGCGATAGGTAAGACCGTTGCCAATAAGCTTTCTGAATGTCTTGTTCTCGGTCTTGAAGTTGGTTGCGGCCATGGCTTTCTCGGTTTCCTATGAGCTTACTTCACCCACCAGGGCGGTACTGTCACGACCGCTTGAATGGTTCAATCTCTCCTTCGTCGAAGGGGCGCTCGATGGTCTCATCTGGGGTTTGCACGCATTGGCGCTTTGCCAACTTCCCCTCCGGCGCAGATCCCACCCCGGGGGGGAGAAGGCCCGCCGCAAGAGCCCGTGCGAGAGGTACTGACCGGGCGACGCCCTCACGACATTGTCGATCACCGAAGACAAAAGGGTTCGGCGTAGCCATTTGCTGACCCGTTGCCCAGGCGCTACTCCCTCTACGCCTCGCCATCCTTCGGTCTGCTCACCCCCCCATCCCCCATGGAACCGCCAGGTTACCCGGGAAGGCGTCTCGGGCCGAGCTGGGCGGCACTCGATAGGCCGACTCATGTTCCAGATGCCAGGCGTTCAAACCGGGCAAATGTTCCGTCGTGGCGAGGGGGTGCACGGTGGGGACGGCGAGATGGCACGGGTATGGCGCCGCGCGCGATATCCATCCGCCGGTGTTAATGCGGGTGATGGCTCCAGGGTTGCCGGGAGCCCGTTGGCGAGGCGCAGCCGCACCGGTTCCACAGCCAGGCGTTGCGTGTTGAGCCGGTCCGCAACGGGTAGTGGCAGGCTGTGGCCGACCATCACTGACCCAGGGAAGACCCAGGAAATCGACAGCAGGGCGGGGAAGGAGGGCGACCCAGCCGGCGAACAGGGCGGGTGTGGACCCTGGGCGGCGTCGTTGAGCGGGTGTCGGAGCAGCGGAGGGCAGGCGGCGATCGCGGCATCGCTCACTCCCAGGACTGCGCCCGGCGGAACTCGGCATCAGGGTTGCCTTCGGGTCGCGCCGTGGGATCAACAGGACCTCGGTGGTCGGGAGTTCACTGCTCGACGGCCGGCCCCTGGCCGCTGCGGCCACCCAAGGCAGTGCTTCGCGACGTGGCTTGACGGCGGCCCGGGCGGTGAGAACGACTCGGGCGTCGGCGTCCAAGCAGGCGGTGGCGCCCCACGGGACGGTCACTCTGGGTCGCGCTGGGCGCCCAACCCGGCATCGATCGGCGCCTTGGCGCGACCTTGCGCCGTGCGTCTCGCCGAGGCAAGATCGCCTCGGGTCCGACCGAGACGTCAAGTTACTCACCTGCGCAGCTGCGCGGGCCTCTCGCCGGCGCGAGCGGGATGGTCACCTGGAACTTCCGCTAGACGCGGACGAGAGTAGCCAAAAGGGCGGCAGTGGGATAAGTACGACAACCAAAGAGTCGGTGGACGAATTTCTATACCGACTTGGGCGTAGGAGGCAAGCCGCTGATCAGCGGTTTTGGCTTTGCTGAACCCTAGGGAAGTGTGGCCCTGGCGCCGCGATCCAGTCGGGTGCTGCAGCCCTGGCGGTGGCTGATGCGGCTTCCGCCGCGTCAGCGCTAGGAGAAATCCTTACCCGGTCAGCGAGATCTGGACGATTTCCGGTCTTCCCGGTGGGTTGCAGGAGGTGATCGCCAATAGGGAACTGACGCCCGACTCTTGCTTAGGCTCTCCGCATGCCCCAGCACGGGCTCCTGACGCAAGTCGTGCCCCGGTCGCCCTGAACGCAGTCCATGATGAGTCGGGGTGGCTTAAGTCGGGCACTGTGCTCGGTGCGAGCGTTCGCGCCCAGAGGAGCCGCCCAGGACGGCGGCCCCTCTCATTGTCCGGGGCGCGTTGCGCACCCCGGGGCTACAAGCTTCTAGGCGCGGCGGGCGCGGCGAGCCAGCGTGAAGCCAACGAGGCCGAGGCCCATGGCCATCATGGCCATGCTGTCGGCTTCGGGCACGGCGCCCACGGCGGTCAGTTCTTGATCGGCATTGCCCTGGGCGAAGGCCACGGTGCTGGCGCCAAAGATGTAGTACTGGTACGCGTTGGCGAAGGTGAAGTCGGCGACGTAGCCGACGACGCCGCCGGGGCCGGAACCCGGGGTGACGACGTTGTTCACCGTGGTCGGGGCGGTGCCCGTGTAGCTGCCGAGGGTGAAGGGTTCGCCGCTACCGTTGACCGTGAGGGCATCGAAGAGCTGGGTGTAGTTCACGCCGTCGTTGCTGCCCAGGATGGTGTACTGGAAGCCGTCGTATTGGGCGCCTAGGTGATCCATGTTGGGGAACACGCGGATGCTGGAGACCGCCGAGCTAAAGGCCACCGCGATGGGGTTGGAATTGCCGTCGCCGTAGCCGCGCAGGCCAGCAGCGATGGTAGCGGCGGTGGGGGTGAAGCCGTTGCCGATCTCGCCATGGGGCGAGTTGGTGAAGGTGGCGTAGTTGGTGATCCCATTGGTGAAGTCGGCCAGCGTGCCGTCGCTGGTATAGGTGGTGGCGTTGGCGGCGCCGGCCAGGCTGAGCAGGGCAGCACCACAGAGTACCGACAGGTGGGTGAGTTTCATTGGGTGGTCTCCGGTTGTTTGAAATAGATCAGCGTCGATCCTGGACTGGGGTGGTAGCTTGCCGGTTGGCCTCATCGCACTTCCGCAGCACCGCGTTTGCCCAGCGTTGACGCAGTTTGTCTGCCCACATCGGCCGCCGTCAAACATCGTCAAGGCATTGTCTAGCGGCCCTTCTGTTTTTCACTTTGATTCACCAACGCACCCGTCGCGGCCGTCCTCGCCGAAGTACGCGCGGGTCCTCTTCGACTACTCTGGCGCGCCCCTCGCGACGGCTAGGTCACACGCCTGTCATGTCAAGAGGGTAGAAGGGTGCCCTGGCTCCGGGGTGATGCCGACGCTCAATGTGACAACGCCCTGCGCAACCCTGGTCCGTAGGGGCCACCTCCGAACGGTGTGCGGCACGATCCCCTGTCTTGAACCCTGCGTAGACTGGGTAGGGTGAAATGCTGGGCTCCCGGGCCTGGTACGAGTGCAGCGTGGATGGAGCCGAGGCCGCCCGAGCCGACCTCGGCTAGCCCCGGAGGGGCCGATACCGGCTGCGGACCCCCGGGGGCCCACCCTGTCGCGATTGCCGCCCGATTGCCCGGAACCGCGAAGTAGACTTTGCTGGATCAACCCAAGGTTTTGCTGCATCACCCTAAGGAGCTCTTACCCATGAAGACCCCGTTCCCCGTGTCCCGGTTGCTGCTCGCCGCATTGCTTGGCCTAGGCGCGATGAGCGCTCAGTCCGCTGTCGTCACCGTCGTCAACAACCTACCCGACGGCAGTGACCTCATCGTCACCGATCTCACCAGCAATTTTATCCAAGACAATACCCTGGTCACCCCCGGCGGCTACAACTTCAGCGGCAAGCTGAGCCAGCATCCCACCTCGACCAAGGGCTGGTGGTATGCCGAGTACCTGGTCGACGTCACCACCACCCAGGCCGAGAGCGTCACCACGGCGCTCACCAACAAGACGGGTATCACCCAATTGTCGGAGCGGATCTACAACTATGTGCCCGGCGCCGCCGATTATTCCGGTTTCCTGGGTGATGCAGTGGCGGGTCCTGCCCTGCTTCAGGCCTGGAGCACCAACTTCCCCATACCCGGCGCCACCGTCTCGGTCATTTCGCCGGTGGCCCTCACCACCGGAAAATACGTGATCGAGCTCCGCGGCAAGGTCGCCAACCCGACCCTGGGTGGCAACTACGGCGGCACGCTGTCGCTCACGCCGATTCCCGAGCCCGAGGCCCTCGGCCTGCTGGCCCTCGGCCTGGGCGTGGTGGGTGTGCGCGTCTTCCGCAACCGCGGCCAGATGTAATTGCGAGCCGCGGCCTCCGGGGCGCTGCAGTCTTGGACGGCCGTCCCGCAAGCCCGGGGGCGGCCGTTTGTCGTTCCGAGCGCCGCGACCGGGACCTGGCCGGCGTTGCGCCATGGCCTAACTCATTTATTGAGCAGTGCGTATTCATTCCCGATCGCCCAGGAGCCGTAGCGCTCAAGAATCCCTCCCGCTCGCCGTTATCCAAGAGAGAGCCACGGGGAGAACCCGCGGGGAGGAGACTCATATGGACGAGAACGGGTCGCTACAGGTTCCGAAGAAGCAGATGCCGGTCACGCTCTGGGTGCACCCGGAGGGCCAGGTGCTGGGCGCGATTTTCCTGCACCTTCCTCACCCGGATCAGGCCGCGGGGGAGCAGCCCTGGGATGTGCTGAACGAAGCCGCCGATTTCATCGTCGTCAAGCGGGACTCGCCCGAGGAACTCTGTTTCTACAACAAGCGCTCCATCGTTCGGGTGGAGTTCTGGGGCGGCGGCGACGAAAGCGCGGGTGGGCGCCCGCTGGCCTGCCGCATTAACCTCATGGACGGGTCCGTCCTCGATGGGCAGATCGTCAAGGCACTGCCCCAGGGGCGCTCGCGGCTCTACGATTACATGAACGATCCCGCGGAGCGCTTTCTTAAACTGTGCCTCCCCGGCGGTGGCGTCGTCCTGCTGAACAAGAACTACGTGGTCAGCATCCTCCCGTTGCAGCCCGAGGCGTTGGCTGCCCAGCCGGGCGAGGCAGGCCCTGGCCAGAGCGGCTCGCTAGAACTAGCCGCCTAAGGCGGCGACCCCGGCAGCCTTCCCGGTAGACCCATGGGCCTCTTCGACAGCATCCAGATCAACCTGGCCGTGAACACATTGGCGGCACCCGCCGGGTCCACGGCCGAGCGCACCCAGGCGGCCGACCGGCTGCGCGCCTTCGGCAAGAGCGCCCTTCCCAAGTTGCTCGCGGCGCTCCCCCGAGACACGTCGGGCAGCATGGCCAGCTTGTTGGCGGAACTCGTGAACAACACCACGCTGCCGACGCTGGTGGACGAGGGGCTGCTGAGCGACGACGACGAAATGGTCACCGCCGTCAAGCGCGCCCTGCAGCGCGCCAAGCAACTGGACCCCAACCGGCTTTTTGAACTGAGCATCGCCCGAGGCGTATCCCTCTCCGACATTGCCGACCTCATGCTGGCGCGCAAGGACGCGGTCACGGCCAAGACCATGCTGCGGCTGCTGGAATTGGCCCATTCCGAGACCCACCCGGGCATCTTCGGGATGATCGACCAGATGGCGGGAGAGGCGATGGTGCCCGCGCTGGTGAATTTTCTGAAGTCGGCCGAACCCATGGGCCGGCTCCACATCGCGCGCACGCTCGGGCGCTTTCCTTCGGACTCGGTACGCGATGCCCTGGTGCGGCTGCTGGCCGATCCGCATAAGGGCGTCCGAGCCGCCGCACTGGAGGCACTGCCACGGCTGGGTCTGCCGGTGCCGATCGCCAAGGTCTGCGCGCTGCTGCGCGACGCGGACCTGGGCGTGCAGAGCAAGGCGATCGAGGCGGCGGTGAAATTGAATGACCCGGACTCGGTGCGGCCGCTCCTGGAAGTGCTTCAGGATGAGTCCGAGCACGCGCGCCGTGCAGCGGTGGAAGTACTCAACGCGGTGGGTAACGCCAGCGCGATCAAGGATCTGCTCTTCGCGCTGAAGGACCAGGATTGGTGGGTGCGCGTGCGCGCGGCCGATGCACTGGGCTCCATCGGCGGCCCCAAGGTGATCGACGCCGTTATCGCGCTGTTGGGCGATCCTGACGAATTCATGCGCCGCACCGCGGTGGAGATCCTCAATACCACTTCGGACGAGCGTGCCTTCGAGCACCTCGTGGGGGTCCTGAAGGATCCCGACTGGTGGGTACGCGAGCGCGCGATCGATGCCCTGGGCAACTTGGGCGACCCGCGTGCCGTGCCGCATTTGGTGGAACTGCTCACCGAGTACAACCAGGCCACGTCGGTGGCCATCCGGACGCTCGCCCAACTGGGCGATGGGCGCGCCGTGGAACCCATCATTGGCACGCTGCAGAGCACGGACGAGGTCATCCAGCGCGAGGCCCTCGAGGCCCTGCGCTCGCTCAGCCGTTCCACGGATTTTGAGGCCGTGGCACGGGCGCTGGAGCAATTCGAGCCCGCCAGCGCTGAGTTACGCGACGCGGCCGCCCGCCTGTCGGCGGAACTGGCACAGAAATTCAAGCGCCCGCCCGTGCGCGGCCTTGTCGCCACGCGCAGGGCGGACAACGCCGCCTCCGAAGGCTCGGGTGATAACGAATCCACGGTGGATATCACCATGGAGATCGCCGACGCCAGTTTCACCAGCGAAAAGACCTTGCACAGCCCCAGCCGCCGCGCGGCGACGCAAGCCGTGCGTAACGCAGGGGCCAGTGGGCAGTCGTTAGACGCGAGCGCACTCCAGCCCGGCGAGATCTTGGGCGGGCGCTACCGGGTGCTGCGCGAACTGGGCCGAGGCGGATTCGGCGTGGTGTTGCAGGTGGCGGACCAGATCGTGGGCGAGGACATCGCCCTGAAGATCATCAATCCGCTACTCATTCAGGACGAGGGCACCATCGCTCGTTTCGTCCAGGAGGTGCGCTACGCGCGCCGCATTACCCACCCCAACGTCATTCGACTCCACGATTTTGTGATGGTGGGCAACGCCTATGCCATCTCCATGGAGTTCTTCGCCAGTCAGTCTCTAATGCGTCACATCCGGCGCGGGTTGCACAAACACCCTGCCCGCGGGATGCGGCTCATGGCAGACCTTGTCCGTGGCATGGAGGTGGCCCATCAGGCGAACATCATGCACCGGGACTTGAAGCCCGCGAACATTCTGGTCAACGAGGTCGACACCCTTAAAATCGTGGATTTCGGATTGGCCGCCGCTTCCAGCCAGGCCGACTCGCGCCTGACCAAGACCGGCCATCTGGTAGGGACGCCCACCTACATGTCGCCCGAGCAGGCCCGCGGTCTCGACGTGGACCACCGCGCCGACATCTACAGCCTGGGCGTCATCATGTACGAGGTCTTCACGGGCACCGCACCCTACGCGGCGGACAATCCCCTGGCCGTCCTCTATCAGCACCTCGAAGGCGCCAAGGAGGCGCCCCGCAGCCGCAACCCGCTGATCGCCCCGGCGGTGGAAGCCATCATCCTGCGTGCCATGGCCGTGCGTCCTGAAGAGCGCTTCCAGAGTTCCGGGGAACTGCTAGCCGAACTCGAGAGCGTCCACCTGGAGGAGGTGCCTTGAGCGCTCGCATCGACGCCTTTCTGCAACTCGGGCGCCAGCAGGGCTGCTCGGATATTCATTTGGCGGTGGGGTGTCCGCCCATGCTCCGCATGCTGGGCGAGATCGCTCCCATCCGCTACCGGGACCTCAGCGATGACGAACTAAGCGCACTGATCCTGGAAATTCTCGACGAGTCCCAGCGGTCCGCCTTCGCGCGCGGCGAGGACCTGGACTTCTCCTACGCGCCCGCGCCGGGCGAGCGCTATCGCTTCAACGTCTTTCGTAAAGCCAGCGGGGTGGGGGCGGTGGTCCGTGTCGTGGGCACCACCATCCCCCCGATCGACGCCTTGGGACTTCCGCCGGTCATCAAGACGCTGGCCCAGAGCCACCAGGGCCTGCTGCTGGTCACGGGCGCCACGGGCACGGGCAAGACCACCACGCTCGCGTCGATGATCGATTTCCTCAACAGCACGCGCAAGCTCAACATCATCACGCTGGAAGATCCGGTGGAGTATGTGCATCAAAGCAAGCAGTCGCTCGTCGTGCAACGCGAAGTCGGCACCAGCGTGGGCAGCTTTGCCGAGGGCCTGCGCGCGGCCCTGCGCGAGGATCCCGACGTCATTTTGGTAGGGGAACTGCGCGACGTGGAGACCATCACGCTCGCCATGATGGCGGCCGAAACCGGTCACCTCGTCCTGGGCACCTTGCATACCACCAGTGCGGTGAAGACCCTGGACCGGATCCTCGACGTGCTCCCCGTGGACCAGCGCGCCCAGGCGATGAGCTTTCTCTCCCAGAGCCTGATCGGGGTCATCAGCCAATGCCTTGTGCCGACACCCGGGCGTCAAGGACGCAAGGCCATTGTCGAGGTCATGGTGATGACCACCGCGATTTCCAACCTGCTGTTGAGCGGCAAGACGGTGCAGATACCCGCAGCCATCCTCACGGGTCGCCAACTCGGCATGCAGTTGCTCGACCAAGCGCTTATCGAGGCGGTCCAGGCCAAGGAGATCGATCCGGACGCGGCCTACATGCAGGCGCACGACAAGAAGCAACTGCAGCGCTTCGTCACTGATCCGAAGTTGCTGCCACAGGTGAGCCTCGTAGGCGGCTGAGACAACAGGGGAGTACAGCGTGGCAAACCGGATCGATTCATTCTTGGAACTGGTGGTGAAGCAGGACGGCTCCGACCTGCACTTGGTGTCGGGCAACCCGCCGCGGGTACGGCTCTTTGGGGAGCTGGTGGCAATCAAGTACCGAGAACTCTCCAAACAAGAGACCCTGGCACTCCTGCAGGAGACCATGCCCCCGGCCCTGCGGGACAGCTTTGCTCAGCGCACCTCCATGGACTATGCCTACGAGATCCCCGGGGTAGCTCGCTTTCGCGCCAACGTCTACCGCCACGTCAACGGGGTCGGGGCGGTGTTCCGTGTGGTCCCTACGACCATACGCAGCCTGGAGGAACTCAAGCTGCCGCCGGTGCTGCAGAGCTTCACCCGTCACAAGCGCGGCTTGATCCTCGCAACCGGGCCCACGGGTTCGGGCAAGTCCACGACCTTGGCGGCGCTGGTGGATTACATCAACGCCAACCGCAAGGGTCACGTCGTGACCATCGAGGACCCCATCGAGTTCACCCATCCACGCAAGCAGTGCCTGATGTCTCAGCGCGAGGTGGGGATCCACGCGAAATCCTTCGCCCAGGCCTTGCACTCCGCGCTGCGCGAAGATCCTGACGCGATCCTGGTGGGGGAAATGCGTGACCTGGAGACCATCTCGCTTGCCGTGACGGCAGCCGAGACGGGCATCCTGGTACTGGGCACATTGCACACCAACGGTGCCGTCGCCACCATCGATCGTATCGTCAACGCGTTTCCGGTAAACCAGCAGACCCAGGTGCGCACCATGCTATCCACGTCACTGATCGGCGTGGTTTCCCAGCAGCTGATGCGTCGGGCCGACGGACGTGGCCGTCTGGCTGCCGTAGAGATCCTGGTGAACAACCCCGCGGTGGCGAACATCATCCGCGAGGGCAAGACCGAGCAATTGGTGACCGCCATCCAGTCCGGCGGCCTGCAAGGCATGCAGAGCCTGGACACGGCGCTGCGCAAACTGGTGGAATCCAAGCAGATTGCCGGCAAGGAGGCCTACCTGAAGGCGGTGAACAAACGCGAGTTCGAACGCTACGTCCAGCACGAGGCGGCCTAGATGAGGACTGCGCATGCGTAGCCGGCGCCTACGGGACATCACTGGGCTCACCGACATTGGTCGCCGCCGCCGCGACAACGAGGATGCCATTGCCTGGGACGCACAGCTTGGGCTGGCGCTCGTGGCTGACGGCGTAGGGGGAAACAACGGCGGCAAGGTGGCAAGTTCCACCGCGGCGCGCAGCATCAAGGGCGATCTCCAACTGGCGCTAGGCGCGAGCGCCCAGCCGGCGGAGGGAGACGACCCCAAGGCCGATGTTTCCATGGTGCTGGAACTGGTGCGTCGCGCACACCAGCGGATCCTGGCCGCCGGGGCTCGTGAGCCCAAGCTGCGCGGCATGGGCGCCACTCTCGCGCTGACCTTGCTCACCGGCGACGCCGTCGTCGTGGCCAACGTGGGCGACTCCAGGGTGTACCGCCTACGCCAGGGTAATCTGGAGCAGCTCACCCAGGATCATGTGCTGGCCACGGAACTGCGCGAGCGCGGTGAGCTGACGGAGGCGCAGGCGCGAGGCTCCGCCCACGCCAGCACGCTCACGCGCGCGCTGGGGATGACGGGGGAGCTGAAGGTAAGCGTGGAGCGGCATCCGGTGGAGCAGGAGGACCTGTACCTGCTTTGCTCCGACGGGCTCACCCGCGCGGTGAGTGACGAGGAGCTCTCGACGCTGCTGGCTGGATACGCCGGCGATCTTCGCGAGGCGGCCCAACAGGCGGTGGCGCTTGCTAACCGCCGCGGGGGCCGGGACAACGTGTCGGTGGTTCTTCTTAGCGTGGCATGAAGATGAGACAAGAAACGCAACTCGTTACACTGTTCGCCGATGTGGCGGGCAGCACGGCCCTCTACCAGCGCCACGGCGACCGCGTCGCTCTGAGTGCCATCGACGGCTGCCTGCAACTGGCCAAGGACGTGACGGCCGAATTCTCCGGGCGCAGCGTGAAGACCATCGGCGATGAACTGATGGCGGTCTTCGCGGACCCCGAGGACTGTTTCCGGGCGGCTTGCGAGATGCAGTGGCGGGTCGGTGAACTGCCCGCCGTCGGTGGCGATCAGCTCGCCATCCGCGTGGGCTTCCACTTCGGGTACGCGCTGGAGCAGGGAGGAGACGTCTTCGGCGATTCGGTGAACATCGCGGCGCGGCTAGTGGGCTTGGCCAAGCCAGGGCAAATCCTCACCAGTGGGCGTACCGTGGACGCCGGCGGCATGGCGCTGTCGAGTTGCGTGCGGCGGCTGGGCCACCACACTCTGCGCGGGACGCAGTCCGAGGAGGCCGTTCTGGAGGTGATGTGGCAGGACAGCGACGAGGTGACGGCGCTCATCTCGCACACCCTGCCGCAAGGCCTGCCCGCGGGCCACTTGGTCCTACGCTATGCCGAGCAGGAACTCATTGTCGGGCCGCAGCGGCCGTCAATCCTCCTGGGCCGCGGCGTCACCAACGATCTGGTGCTCTCGAGCGTGAAGGCCTCGCGCGTGCACGCGCAGATTCAGTGGCGGCGCGAAAAATTCATCCTCCAGGACCAGAGCACCAACGGAACCTACGTGTTGGATGAGCAGGGCCGGGAGACGATGCTGCGCCTCGAGGAGATGGCCCTCTACGGTCACGGCCGCATCTCCTTCGGCACGCCGGCGACCAGCGCCACTGAGGCACTGCTGGAGTTCAGCTGCGAGGACGGAGGCACACTCGCGCTCACCCAGGTCCGCGCCGCCACGTCGGTCAGTAGCAGTTAGTCGCGCGTAGTGGCTGCCCCGTCACGGGAGGGCCGCCAGGTGAGTAGCCGGCGCTCGAGGAGGTTCACCAGCGCATCAAGTAACAGGGCGCAGCCAGTCAGCACCAGGATGCCGGCGAACACCGTGTTGATCTCGAAGGCACCCTCGGCCTGCAGGATCAAGTAGCCCACACCTCGGGCGGAGCCCAGGTACTCACCCACCACCGCGCCCACGAACGCCATGCCCACGGAGGTGTGCAGGCTGGAGAACACCCAGCTCGTGGCCGAGGGTAGATACACGTGGCGTACCAGCTGCCGGCGCGATGCGCCCAGCATGCGGGCGTTGGCCAGGATCACGGGGTCGACCTCGCGCACGCCTTGGTAGACGTTGAAGAACACGATAAAAAATACCAGCGTGACGCCCAGCGCCACCTTCGACCAGATCCCCAGACCGAACCACACGGCAAAGATCGGTGCCAACACCACTCGCGGCATGGAGTTCGCCGCCGTGATATAGGGCTCCGCCAGGGCCGAGGCCGTCGGCATGAGTCCCAGCCAAAGACCCACGACCAATCCCAGGGCCGTGCCCAACGCAAAGGCCAGCAGGGTTTCCACCAGAGTCACGGCCAGGTGGGGGTAGATCTCGCCGCCCAGTATCCACTGGGCCACCTTGAGTAGCACCTTGGTGGGCTGGCCGAAGAAGAACTCCGGCAACACGCCGCTGCTCGTGAGCGCCTGCCAGAGCCCGAAGACGCCCAGCAGCAGGGCTAGGTGCCAGGGCCAGAGCCTAGGCTTGGTTCTGTTCATGGGCCTTCATGACCTCCGCGCGAAGCGCGCCCCAGATCTTTCGGTGCAGGTCCAGGAAGGTGGAAGTGAGCCGGATCTCAGCCACGTCCCGGGGCCGCGGCAGGTCGATGAGGAATTCGCCAACGACCCGCGAGGCCGGCCCGGCAGACAGAACCACCACGCGGTCGGACAGTGCGATGGCCTCCTCCAAGTCGTGGGTGATGAACAGTACCGCCTTGCGGTCGGCCTGCCAGATCGCCAACAGTTCGTTCTCCATGTGTTGGCGCGTCTGCACGTCCAGTGCCGAGAAGGGCTCGTCCATCAACAGAAGCGCCGGGTTCAGGATCAGCATCTGGGCCAGGGCCACACGCTTGCGCATTCCGCCGGAGAGCTGGTGAGGGAAGCGCTCCCCGGCGCGGCCCAGCCCCACGCGTTCGAGCCAGCGCTGGGCCTGTGCGCGCGCCTCGGCGGGCGCAATGCCGCGGAAGTCCAGACCCGTGGCCACGTTGGCCCGTGCGTTGCGCCAGGGTAGCAGGGCATCGGACTGGAACAGGTAACCCGCGCGCCTGTTGATGCCACTGAGCGGCCGCCCATCGACTTGAACGGTCCCGGCGGAGGGCTGCAACAGCCCTGCGGCCATGTTGAGCAGCGTCGACTTCCCGCAGCCCGTGGGTCCGACCACGCTCAGGAACTCCCCGGCCTCCACGGACAAGCGCACCCCTTCCACGGCCGTGTAGGGCTGTGCCGACAGCCCTCGTCCGGCGAAGCGGCAGGTCACGTCCTGCAGGCACAGTGCGGGCACGCTCACTTGAACTTCTTGACCGCGGCCTGGGCGAATCGGTTGTCGAAGGTGGCGGCCAAGTCGATCGTGGCGGCGGACTGCACCGCCGGATCGAAGCCCTTCAACACCGTGAGCACGTTCTGCGCGGCGCCTAGCGTCATCAGGCCATCGCTGGAGAGCGCGGAGAGGTTTCGCACCAGGGCCGCGCGGTAGAGCGCCTTCTGCTCGCCGTAGTACTCCGGGGGGATCAGCGCCAGTATCTGGTCCGGGCTCGCGGTGCGCAGCCAGCGCAGCGCGCGCACCATGGCGTCGGTCACCGCCTGCACGGTGCGCGGGTTGTGCTCGATGAAATCCGTACGCGCGTAGAGCACTCCTGCGGCGTAGTCGGCGCCGTAGACGTACTTCATGCCCGCCGAGGTTCGGGTATCCACCACGGGTACCGCGTCGCCCGAGGCCTCGAGCAGACTGATAACGGGGTCCAGGTGGGCAATGGCATCGACTTGCTTTTGACGCATGGCCGCCACGGCGCCGGCCCCTGTGCCCACCCCGACGAAGGAGACGGCGTCCGGCTTGAGCCCGTCCTTGGCCAGCAGGGCGCTCACGAAGATATTGGTGGAGGATCCAGGCGCCGTCACGCCGATGCGTAGCCCTTTGAGGTCCTTGGGCGAATGGTAGGCCGCGGCGCGGTCTCGGCCCATGGCCAGCACGATGCCGGCGTGCCGCCCCTGCACCACCACCGAGCGGATGCTCTGCCCCTTGGCTTGCATGGAGATGGTATGTTCGTAACCGCCGGAGACGAGGTCGGCCGAGCCGCCCAGGAGCGCTTGAAGCGCCTTCGCCCCCCCCGGAAAATCATCGATCTGCACCTGGAGGCCCGCATCGCGGAAGTAACCTTGTTGCTGGGCGATAGTGAGCGGCAGGTAGTAGAAAAGCGCTTTACCGCCCACCGCGATGAGCAGGCGGGGCTGCTCCAGAGGCTCGGCGGCGGACGCGGGGTAGGCCTGTGCTAGGCAAAGGCCCAGGAGCAGGAATCTCAAGAAGTTGCTGGCGTGCCGCAAGGCTGCGGGCATGATTGTTCCCCGTCTCTAGTGACATCCGGCGTGTGCCTGCGCCCAAGTGCGGGCATGGCTGGCCGTTGACCGGCATTATACGGTCCGCCGCAGGCGCTGGGCCCGGTCCCCCAGATCTTGGCGGCGCGGGCGGTGTCCTGGGAGGAGCTGGCGTGATCGATGCGAGTGCCATCGCCGATCTGCCCGCTGATGTCCGCGTGGCGCTCGTCGACTTCGTCGAGGCCGCGCACGCTGCTCTCGGATTTGATCTTCGCGCCGTGGTGCTCTTCGGGCCCGCAGCCGAGGCCCGGCTGCGGGCGAGCTCGGACGTGAACCTCCTGCTGGTTGCGGGCGCGCTGCCCGCGGATGCGCTGGCAGCCCTCGGTGCGCCGTTGCGGCTGGGGACGCTCGCCGTGCGCTTGACGGCGATGGTGATCCTGGAGTCGGAGCTCGCCGAGGCCACGGAGGCCTTCGCGGTAAAGTTCGCGGACATGCACGAGCGCCACCGGGTGCTCTACGGTACCGACCCCCTAGAAAGCCTTACGCCCTCGCGGGAGGCTGGCCGCCGCCGTCTGCAGCAGATTCTGCTCAACTTTGCCCTGCGCACCCGTGAGCGCTTCATGCTGGCCTCTGGCGGGGCGGGGGAGCAGGCGCTTATCCGGGCGTTAGCCGAGGCTGCCGCGCCGCTGCGCTCTGCGGGGGCGCTCCTGCTCGCTCTGGAAGGTACACTAGCCGCCGCGCCCCGCGAGGCGCTGGCGACACTTTCCCGGCAGGACGGAGCACCGGGTTGGGAGCAGGTTTTGGTGGACCTCTCGGCTGCGCGCGAGCAGGGGGCGCTCCCTCCGGGGCGCCCGGGCACCGCGTTGCTCGAACTCGAAGCCCTGTCGCGCCGGCTGCGCAGCCGTTGCGCCCGACTCATCTAGGCTCATGTTCCCCTTCAACTTGCAGGGCCTGAGCTTCCTGGCCTTTTACGCCATGGCCTCGACGCTGCTCCTCGTTGGCCTTTGGCTGCGGCTGCGCAGCTTGCGCGGGCCCCAGGAGGCCGGGTCGATGGAGGCGGGGTCCTGGGGTCACCGGGGTCGCTCGCGGCCGACCCGGCGGCGTTCGCTCTGCTTCGCGGCGGGCCCCAGAAGCGCTTCCGGCTGGAAGTGTTCCAACTCCTGGAGGAGGGACACCTCGTTAGTGGGCCCGACGGCCGGCTCACGCGGGTGGCCGTGCGGGACGCGATCCCCCCCGCGGCGGTTGGGCGCGCCGTCTTGGGTCGCTGCGAATTCCCCTGGAGTCTCTCTGAGATCTGGGCCGATAGAGCCATCCAAGCCTCGAGCGCCGGGGGCGAAGCGCAGCTTGCAGCCTGCGGCCTGCTCATCGATGCGGCCACCCGCGGCCGGCGAAATGGCCCCGTGCGCGGGGTCATGCTGGGTCTGAGCCTGCTCATCGGTGTAAAAATTATGGCGGCCATCGCTGGCGGTCATCACAACATCGGCTTCCTGCTCGTCTTGACGGGCCTCGCCTGTTTGTTGGCGGCAGGGCTCGCGCGGGCGCGGCGCAGCCTCGCAGGTGAGCGCAGCCTGGCCAACCTGCAGATCCTGTTGCGCCGGCAGCGCAGCCGCGGCGCGGGTCGGCGACCCGGTGGGAGCGCCCAGGACGGCGAGGCAGCAGGTGCGGCAGCGCTGGTGGGGGCAGTGTTTGGCCTTAGCGCGCTGGACGCGGGCGCCTTTGGCTTCCTCGATACCGCGTTCCCCGGGCGGCTGCGCGCCGCGGGACGGGACGCCGCCGGTGGATCGAGTTGTGGCGCCAGCTGTGGGGCGTCCTCGGGGTCCTCCTGCGCGTCTTCCTCCTCCTGCGGCGACTGCGGGAGTTGAACGCCGACCGCGTGGGCCTGGGCTGGCGGGGGGAACTCTCCGGGGAGATCCTGCGCAACATCGACCAGATCGACCTCCTGGAAGTCATCGCGGAGGATTGGGCGAGCCTGCCGCGGCGGCGACTGGGTGCGTTATGCGCCCTGGCGGCCACGCGGCAGCTGGTGCTGCACGGGGTGTCGCTGGGGTTGGCCTCGAGCCATCTGGCCGATGCGTCCCGGATCGACTCGCTCGCCCGGCTGGCCGGCCGCATCGGCCCGGCGTGCTGGTCCGAGCACCTGGCCTTTGTGCGCGCCGGCGGCGTCGAGATCGGCCACCTGGCAGCCCCGCCGCGCACGGCGCAGACCGTGGAGGGGACGCTTATCCGGACTTCGCCGACCTCCTGGCCCAGCTGCAGGCCGCTCGCCAAGCCTTGGCGCAGGGGCGGCGGCGTGCCGCACCGCCACAATGAGCGCCCGGGCGCTGGAGGTGTTTCTGGCGCGGCTCTGCACCGATGCGAGCCTGCGCTCACGGTTCCTCAGCGCGCCGCTGGCCTGTGCCCTCGCGGCGGGACTCGACGCCCAGGAGGCGCAGGCTCTAGCTGGCGTCGACGCGGCCCGCCTGGAGCTGGTCGCGCGCAGCTATGCCGCCAAGCGCGCCGGGCGGCGCCCGGGCAGATGACAGTCTGTCCCGGGGCGGCTTGTCATCCGGGGGTCATCGGGCGGCGCTGTACCTCCCGGGTTGGACGCCAGCAGCGGGCAATATCGTGCCCGAGCCTTTGCGACCTTTCCTGGAGTTGGCCTCGAATGGACACCTTGTTTGGCACCGCCCTTGATCTACCCACGCTCGTGCTGCTTTTCCTCGCGCTTGGGCTTGCCCTGTCCTTCGAATTCGTGAACGGCTTTCACGACACCGCCAACGCGGTGGCGACAGTCATTTACACCCATTCGCTGCGCCCGAGCACGGCGGTGATCTGGTCGGGGATGTGGAACTTCCTGGGCGTCCTCGCCTCCAGCGGTGCAGTGGCCTTCGGCATCATCGCGCTGTTGCCCGTGGAACTCATCGTCAACGTGGGGTCCGGCGCCGGCTTCGCCATGGTCTTCGCGCTGTTGCTCGCCGCCATCCTCTGGAACCTTGGCACCTGGTACCTGGGGCTTCCCGCGTCGAGTTCACATACGCTCATTGGCTCCATCGTGGGCGTGGGCCTGATGAACTCTTGGCTCTCGCCGCAGTTGGCCTTTGGCGAGGGCGTGAACTGGCACAAGGTGCAGGACGTGGGCGTCGCGCTCCTGGTCTCCCCGCTGCTGGGCTTCTGTGCCGCTGCGATCCTGCTGTTGCTCATGAAGGCAATCATTCGTGACCCCCGCTTGTACGCTTCGCCGCAGGGGCAGCCGCCTCCCGGCTGGATCCGCGGCCTGCTCGTGCTCACCTGCACGGGCGTGAGCTTTGCCCATGGCTCCAACGACGGCCAGAAGGGCATGGGCCTGATCATGCTCATCCTCATCGGGGTCCTCCCCGGGGTCTACGCGCTGCGCCTGGAAATCGAAGCGGGCGAACTCTCGGGAATACTGGCCTCGGCCAAGGCGCTCGACGGCGAATTCTCACGGAGTGCGCAGCCAGCGATGGCGGGTTCGGCAGCACAGGAACTCTCGCGCTTCCTCACCACCGGGAAGCTGAGCGCGCTCACCCTGCCCAGCCTGGCCGACCGAAACCGGGCGGTCGCGCGCGCGCTCGATGGCCATGCGCGGCTTGCGGAGTTGGAGTCCGAACAGCGCGCCCAACTGCGTAAGGACATCTACTTGGTCCAGGAAGCCGCAGGCAAACTCGGCAAGGACCGCGCGAGCGTGCCGGATGCGGCGCTGCGCGACTTCTTGAACAAGTACCGCGGCCAGTTGAAGGCGGTGACCCATTTCATCCCCACCTGGGTCAAGGTGGCCGTGGCCTTGGCCCTGGGCCTGGGCACGACGGTGGGCTGGAAGCGCATTGTCACGACCGTCGGTGAAAAGATCGGTAAGGCGCATCTCACCTATGCTCAAGGTGCCTCGGCAGAACTGGTGGCGATGACGACCATCGGCGCCGCCGACTTGCTGGGCCTGCCTGTTAGCACCACCCACGTGCTCTCCTCGGGCGTGGCGGGCGCCATGCTGGCGAACCACTCCGGCCTGCAGGCGTGCACCTTGCGCAACCTGCTTCTCGCCTGGGTACTTACCTTGCCCGTGTGCGTGGCGCTGGGCGCAGGGCTCTTTGCCATGGGGCTGCTCTTTGTGTTCAACATCCTCGGCATGCACTGAGCGCGAGGGCGACTGGGCCATGTTTGCGCTTTCTCAAGATGGAAGTTGCCTGGAGGGCTAAGCTGGCTTTGGCCGTTCGTTCCGGAGGAAGCCATGTCCTATAAGAGCCTGTTGGTCCATCTCGATGACGGGCCCGGATCCAGTTTGCGCGTCTCGCTTGCGCTACAGCTGGCGACGCAGTTCGAGGCCCACCTCACCGGCCTGTATACGGTCACCCGGCCGGAGTTGAACGCGATGGGGGTCGCGGACGCCTTCGATGGAGTCTGGGATGCCGTGGAGGAGGGGCTCCGCGGGCGCTCGGAGCAGTCGCGGCGCCGGTTCGATTCGCAGGCGCAGGGCGTCGGCCTGCACTCGCGCCAGTGGCGCAGTGTCGAGGGCCCCGTGGAGGAGGTGCTGGCACAGCATGCCCGCTATGCCGATCTGCTCATCGTCGGCCAGCCCGACCCCTCGGACAACCCGCTGCACCGGCGCCTGGATTTCCCGGCGGCGGTGGCCATGCGCTCAGCCCGTCCCGTGTTGGTTCTACCCTACGCCCCGGCGGTGCCCGCCCTCGGTCGCGAGGTCCTGGTGGCCTGGAACGGCAGCCGGGAGGCTACGCGCGCGGTGGCCGATGCGCTGCCGCTGTTACGCAAGGCAGAGCGGGTGACGGTGATGACGGTCAACGGCCGCGATAGTTCCGCGCGCGCCCTTTGTCCGGATGTGGACCTGGCGCATTTCCTCGCCCTGCATGGTGTTACGGCCAAGGCAACCTTCTGCGAGGTGCCGGAGGTGGAGGTGGGCGCCTGGTTCCTCTCCCGGGCCGCCGACCTCGGCGTGGACCTGCTCGTCATGGGCGCCTATGGGCATTCGCGCCTGCGCGAACTGATCCTCGGCGGGGTCACGCGGTTGCTCTCCCGGGAGATGACCGTGCCCGTGTTCATGTCCAGTTGAGCGGGCGCCTGCGCCTGCGGGCCGCGATGTGAAACAATGGCGGTTTAAGCGCAGGGGGTTACCCCTCGGTCGCGGTAGCGGGAGCAAGGCAATGTCGGTTAGTGCAACCCCGGAGATCATCGAAGACATCCGGGCTGGGCGGATGGTTATCCTTGTCGACGAGGAGGACCGGGAGAATGAGGGTGATCTGCTCATGGCGGCTGATTTCGTCAGCGCCGAATCCATCAATTTCATGGCACGTCACGGGCGTGGCCTGATCTGCCTCACCCTGACCGAGGACCATTGTCGACGGCTGAACCTGCCGCCCATGGTGGGGCGCAACCGCTCCTCCATGGGAACCAACTTCACCGTGTCTATCGAGGCGGCCACCGGGGTGACCACTGGCATCTCGGCGGCGGATCGGGCGCGCACCGTGCAGGCAGCGGTGCATCCAGGCTCCCGTCCCGAGGACCTGGTGCAGCCCGGGCACATTTTCCCGCTCATGGCCCAGCGCGGCGGCGTGCTGGCGCGCGCGGGCCACACCGAAGCGGGCTGTGACCTGGCGCAACTGGCAGGACTCACCCCCGCGGCGGTCATCTGCGAGGTCTTGCGTGAGGACGGGGAGATGGCTCGCCTGGCCGATCTGCTGGAGTTCGGCCGGATCCATGGCCTGAAAACCGGCACCATCGCCGACCTGATCCACTATCGCGGGCGAACCGAGTCGCTGGTGACGGAAGTGGGACAGCGCCCGCTCGATACGCGGTTCGGCCGCCTGCACCTGCGGGTGTTCCGCGACGTGGCGGCCGCGGAACTGCACCTGGCGATCATCAACGGCGAGCCCAAGCCCGGTGAGGAGGTGCTGGTGCGCGTGCACGAACCACTCGGGCCGCTTGACCCCATCGACACGGGCAGCCGCGTGCATTCCTGGAACCTCAGCGACGCGCTGCGGGCCATAGCGGAGGCTCCCTGCGGCGTGCTGCTGCTGCTGCGTCGGCAGGAGTCCGGAGACGAACTGCTCAGCCGGCTCATGGCAACCGAGCCCCCGGCGCAGGTGCCGAAGATGGATTTGCGCACCTACGGCATCGGCGCGCAGATCCTCAAGGCGCTGGGCGTTACGCGCATGCGTATCATGGCGTTGCCGCGCAAGATGCCCAGCATGGCGGGCTTTGATCTGGAAGTAACGGGCTATCTGTTGCCAGGGGCCGCAACCGAGCAGGCTCCCGAAACTACACTGGCCGAGCCCAAGCGCCCGGCCGACACCCCATCCGAGGGAGGAACACTGTGAGCACCTATGACCACATCCGGGAACTCGAACCGGTGTTCGATGGGGCCGGCCTGCGCGTGGGCGTGATCATGAGCCGCTTTAATATCGACATTGGCGAAGGCCTGCTGTCGGCCTGCGTGGCTGAACTGGCCAAGTGCGGAGTGCCCGCCGACCAGACCCTCATCGCCACTGTGCCGGGCGCGTTGGAACTGCCCTCGGCGCTTCGGGCCATGGCCGCGAGTGGGCGTTTCGACGCCCTGGTGGCGCTGGGCGCCGTGATCCGAGGGGAAACCTATCACTTCACGGTGGTCTCCGATCTGTCGGCCGCGGGCATCGCCCGGGTGGCGTTGGATACGGGGGTACCCATCGCCAATGGCGTACTGACCACAGAGGACGAGGAGCAGGCGCTCTCGCGCATGCAGGTGAAGGGCGCTGAGGCGGCGCGCGTCGCCCTGGAGATGGCGAACCTAGTGCGGCATTTCGATGGCTGAGGGCGGCGCTAGGGCGAGCGGTCGTGGGCGGCGCCGTCGCGCGCGCGAACTGGCGGTGCGGGCCGTCTACGCCTGGCTGGTGAGTGGCGCCACGGTCACCGACCTGCTCGAGCAGGCGCGGGGGGCCGAGGAGTACCCGGAGGCAGATCCGGTCTATCTGGAGGAGCTCGTCAGCGGGGTGACCGCTAGCGGAGAGGAGTTGCACGCGCTGCTCGCGCCGCTACTCGACCGCCCGGCGAGCCAGTTGAGCCCGGTGGAGCGGGCCATCTTGCTCTGCGCGACGCTGGAGCTGCACACGCGGCTAGAGATTCCGTTCCGGGTGGTCATCAACGAGGCGGTGGAATTGGCCAAGGTCTATGGCGGTACCGAGGGCCACCGCTTTGTCAACGGCGTGCTCGATCGTCTGGCCCCGTCCCTGCGCGGCCCGGAGGTTCCGCAACGCGGTCCCGCTACGTGAGCCCGGAGTTCGCGCTGATCGCGCGTTACTTCGAGCGCCCCACACCCGGCGCCCTCCTGGGTGTGGGTGATGATGCGGCGTTGATCCTTCCCGCGGCGCCATCCGAACTGGCCCTGTCCACGGACATGCTGGTGGAGGGTACGCATTTCCTGCCCGGGACGGACGCCGCGGACCTGGGCCACAAGGCGTTGGCGGTGAACCTGTCCGACCTCGCCGCGATGGGTGCGCGGGCGCGCTTCGCGCTCCTTGCTCTGGCCATGCCCCAGGTCAGTGACACCTGGCTGGCGGGGTTCAGCGGGGCTTTCCTGGCGCTTGCCGCGAAGCACGGTGTGGAACTCATTGGCGGGGACACCACGCGTGGCCCCCTGAACATCTGCGTGAGCGTGGTGGGCGAAGTGCCACCGGGAGCGGCCTTGCGCCGCTCCGGCGCCCGGGCGGGCGATGAGGTCTGGGTGTCGGGGACGCTAGGCGACGCCGCCCTGGGTCTTGCGGTGGCCCGCGACGGCCTGGTCCTTGAGCCCGCGTACAAGCAACACTGCCTAGCGCGGCTCAACCGGCCGCAGCCCCGCCTGGAATTGGGCCTTGCGCTGCGCGGGTTGGCTAGCTCGGCCATCGACGTCTCCGACGGTCTGGTGGCGGATCTGGGGCATATCGCCGAACGCTCGGGACTTGGGGCGTGCCTGCGCTGGGAATCCCTGCCGCTCTCCGCGGCACTGCAGGCTTTGCCCGATCAGGGCTTGCGCCAGCGCTTGGCCCTGGCCGGTGGCGATGACTACGAATTGTGCTTCACGGCGACGCCCCGGGCGGCTGGCCCTATCGAGGCATTGGGGCTGCGCCTCGGGCTTCGTCTCACGCGCGTGGGGTCCATGGTGGAGGGGCAGGGGGTAGGCGTCGAGTCGGCGGGGCAGCCGCTCGTAGTGCTGCAGGGCGGCTATGACCACTTCGCCTAGGCGGGGCGCACGCCCCGGACTGCGGTTCCTGATGAGCCACCCGGCGCACTTCGTGGCGCTGGGCTTCGGGGCCGGCCTCTCACCCTGGGGCCCTGGAAGCCTGGGCACGCTGGTGGCCTTCCCCTTGCACGCGATGCTTAAGCCAGCTCTGCCCGGTTGGTCCTACCTCGGGGCCCTGGCGGGCTTTTTCCTGGCGGGCGTGGCGCTTTGCGCGCGCACGGGCCACGACCTCGGCGTGGAGGATCATCCGGGTATGGTCTGGGATGAGATCGTGGCGTTCTTGGCGGTACTGGCCTTCACCCCACCGGGGCTGGGTTGGCAACTGGGCGCCTTCGCGCTTTTCCGCTATTTCGACATCGCCAAGCCCGGCCCGGTGCGCTGGGCGGAGCGGCGGTTTCGGGGGGGGCTGGGCGTGATGATCGACGACGCGGTGGCTGCTTTCCTGGCGCTGCTGTGCCTGACCCTGATCAAGCTCGGGCTGGACAACTACGGGGGGATGTGAGCGTGGACGAGGAACTGTTGGAACTGGGCAGCCGGGTGGGCGAGGCACTGGCCGCTCGGGGACTGCAACTGGCCACGGCGGAATCCTGCACCGGAGGCTGGGTCGGGCAGGTGATGACCATGGTTCCGGGCAGTTCGGCCTGGTATGACCGAGGCTTCATCACCTATTCCAACCGGGCCAAACAGGAGATGTTAGGTGTTCTGGCGGCAACCCTACGCCAGGATGGCGCGGTTTCCGAGGCGACGGTGCGGGAAATGGTGGAGGGGACGCTGGCGCGCTCCGCGGCGCAGGTCGCGCTCGCAGTGTCCGGGGTGGCTGGCCCCGGCGGGGGCTCGCCCGGGCGCCCAGTGGGCACGGTCTGCCTAGCCTGGGGACTGGTTTCTGGAGCGCGCCGGGCAGTCACGTTGCAACTGCCGGGGGACCGCGACACTGTGCGCCGGGCCTCGGTGATCGCTGCGCTCTGGGGGGTGTTGGATCTGCTGGCGAAGGGCTGAGTCGCGCCGATGCAGGCGTCACTACTGCTTCTGGCGTATGGCCAGTACGGCTTGGTTGCGCAGGGTCTTGAGCATCTCTAACTCGGGGCTGTGGGGCGCGAGCGCAAGGGGTGTGTCCTTGTCGCCGTAGAAGAGGCCGAGCGTCTGGCCGCCCACCACCACGGGGAGCAGCAGCAGCGAGCGGCTGGTCACGGCGCGCCGGTACCAAGCGGGGATATGCTCGCGAACGCGTTCACCGTCCACGTCATCGATGAGGACGTCCGTGCCCGGGGTGAGTGCGGGCAGGAAGGCGTCGCGGTTGCCCGAAAGGGGCACGCCGAAGCCTTGGCGGATCAGTTCCACCGCGTCGGTGCCGAAGCCGAAGCGCGCGCGCAGCGCGTTATGCTGAGGGCTGCGGATGAGGAGTAAGACACGGCGAAAGCCAATGCCACGAAACATGGTCTCGAGGATCATGCGCAGTAGGTCGTTGAGTTCGAAGCTACCCACCAGCGCGTTGGTGATGTCTTGAATTCCGGAATTGAGAATGGTCCGCGCCTGCAGCCGCGCGGCTTCGTCCTCCGCGGGAGCCGGTAAGCGGGCGTGGGTTCCGGGGGCGGCCGGTTCAGGTTCGTCGCCCCATTGCGCGAGCATGGTCATCAGCGGGCTCTGCCCCGGACGCAGGCCTAGACCATCCATTTCGGATACCAGTACAAGAGCGGCTTCGGCCGCGCTCTGCTCCAGGTCCTCGACCTTTACGCCCAGTGCGCTCCCGAAGCGGGCCGCGAGCGATGCAAAGGCGGACTTGCGCCGGGCTGGATCATCTACGCGCATGGCCGTGCAAAGTGACGCGGCGAGTTCCGAGACCATGGCCAGGCGCTGTTCCTCGGACTTCGGCGTGCGCACTTTGCCATCACCTTGCTGGCGCATCGTGGCGATGAGGTTGTCGGGGAAGTTCCACGCACGCGCCACCCCCATGGCGAGGTCCGGGTAGGGGATGCCCAGCACGCGCACGACCGCCCGCCGCTCGCTCATTTCCTCCTGCTGGCACAACAGGCGCCGGATTTCACCGTACTCCTCAGGGAAGTAGAATAGGGTGAGCAGACGCCCGAGGTCGTGGAACATCGCACCGATGAAAGCCGCCTCGGGCTCCGAGACCGCCGTGCGCGGGCTCAGTTGCCGGGCAAGTACGCCGCTCAGGTAGGCCGCCAGGGCCTCTTCCTTCATCTGCGCCGCGAAGGACTTGTTCTGCAGATGCTCGAAGAGCAGCAGACTGACCGCCAGATTGCGGATGTTGTCGAAGCCCATGATCATGACCGCGCGCGACACCGTGCTCACGGCCCCGCCGAACTGCTGGTAGCAGGCGGAGTTCACCAGCTTGAGGAGCTTGTTGGTGAGCGCGAAGTCGCGCAGGATCCGGTCGGCGAAGGCGGTGACCCGCTCCGTTTCGTTGGCTGCCGCCCGGTTGACCGCCCCAATGGTAGTCGACAGCGCCGGGAAATCGCTCTTGTGGCGCATGCGCCGCAGCAGGAAGTCCAAGGTACTCTGGTCGGCAGGAACCGCCTCGCCCTCGGGTGGCGGGGGCGGGCGAAGGTAGGCGTCGATGGCGCGCTGCATCGCGGTGGCGTCCTCGTACCGGTTCAGTGGATCCCGGGCAAGCGCCTTGAGAACCAAGTCGTCGAGGCGCTCGTCCACGGCCGCGTTGAATTTCGACGGCGGTGGCAGTGTTTCGTTGGCTAAGCGGTGCAGGATCTCGAGGGCGTTGGTGCCGCTCACCGCAGGACGCCCGGTGAGTAACTCGTAGAGGATCAGGCCCACGGAGAACAGGTCGCTGCGTGGGGTCACAGCCTTGCCTTCGATCTGTTCCGGCGCCATGTAGGCCGGTGTCCCTGCCACTAGGCGGTCGGTACTGGCACTCACGGCCAGGGACTGGGCGATGCCGAAGTCGGTGATCCGGGCGGTGCCATCGAAGGTCACCAGCACGTTGGCGGGCTTCAGGTCCCGGTGGATGACGCCCTTGCTGTGGGCGTAGGCCACGCCGCGCAGGATCTGCGTGATGAGCGCGAGTGCGGCGGCGGGGGAACTCGCACCGGTCTGCTTGATGAGGATGGAAAGTGGCCTACCGTCGACGAACTCGAACACCAAATAGGGCCGGCCCCCTTCCTCGGCCGCATCATGCAAGGTGACGATGTTCGGGTGGGACAACTGACTGACGATTTGCGCCTCGCTGCGCAGAGTGTCGATGGGGTTCACCCCGTCGGCGGTGCTGCGGCTGCCGCGGCGGAGGGTCTTGATGGCCACTTGCCGGCGAAGTTGGGTGTCCTCGCCCAGATAAACGCTGCCCTGGGCTCCACGGCCCAGGGTTCGGAGCACGCGGAAGCGGCCGATTCGTTGAGCGTCGGGGGTCTGGGTCATAGCCCGGGTAACGGCAGGTATGCGTGCGTTCTGAAGGGCCGTCAGAGCATCAGGTTGAGCGAACCGCCAAAGCCACCTGCGCAACTCCGCCGGGGTGCGCTGCTGCACCGCGGCGAAGGGAAATTGTCCACCGACACTTCCGCTGAGGTTGCCAAGGATCGGTGTACCCGCCGGCCGCCGCCCCTCCTGCCCACGGCCCCGGAGATCCCCAGGCGCTTGTGCCCCGCTTATCGCCCCGGGCAATCTTTGGTCTGCGGGTCATTACGCCGGCCGGGAGGGTCCGCTCTAGCGTTCCCTCAAGCCGACCGGTGCGCCCCCGCAGGCGGCGCGCTGTGCGTTGCCTCACTTATCGGGCCGCGGCTCTTCGATGGCAGCACGGGCAAACACTCCTTTTGCGATGGCACGGGTCCGCACCGGCGGCCAGGGCTGGATGTCCCGGCCGTTGGGCGCCTGGGGTGTGGTACAGACCCAGGACCAGGCCTATTCCCGGCATCCCCCCGCCGGGGCTGGCACCTCGCGCACCCGTGCGGTTACCAGCGCTGAGGGCTAAAATTGCCACTGCATCACTTCGCCCCTGGGGACCTGGAATGACCGCGGGCCAACCGACGTCGCCCTCACCAAGAACCCCGGCCGCTGCGAGAGACACGGTGGCACGCCCGTCAACACCGCCTCCGGAAACAAGTTCGAGTCTGCAGTGGACTAGCGCGGCGGCGGGCTGTTTCCTCTGGATCTGGTGTGCAGCAGGACGCCACCACCGACACCATCTCCCGACGGGTTGGCCACGCCCGCTGTCGCAGGGCTTACCCTCGCCCCCGACAAGCCGCCGGGCCAAGAGGGCGAGGGGTCGCGATGACCCGAGTGGCTGGTCTTGGAAGCCTTATTCGGCGGGCGGGAGCGTGGACGCCTGCCACGGCGGGCAGGGGCGTCTGGCGCTGTTTTGGAGGGTCGGGAGCCTTGTGCCATAATCCCAGGTTGGCAATCCGCTCACTATCAAGGCAAGACATGGACGACAACAAGCAAAAGGCCTTGCAGGCTGCCCTCTCCCAGATCGAGAAGCAGTTTGGCAAGGGTTCCATCATGCGTCTCGGAGAGAACGAGATCGCCAAGGACATCCAGGTGGTTTCCACCGGGTCCCTGGGACTGGACATCGCGCTGGGCGTGGGTGGACTCCCGCGCGGCCGGGTCGTGGAGATTTACGGCCCGGAATCCTCCGGGAAGACGACGTTGACTCTGTCGACCATCGCCCAGATGCAGCGTCTGGGTGGCCAGGCGGCCTTCATTGACGCCGAGCACGCACTGGATGCGCAGTATGCCGGCAAACTGGGCGTGAAGGTCTCCGACCTCTTGATTTCCCAGCCGGACAACGGCGAGCAGGCCCTGGAGATCGCCGACATGCTGGTGCGTTCGGGCTCCGTGGACATCGTGGTGGTGGATTCGGTGGCCGCCCTCACGCCCAAGGCCGAGATCGAGGGGGAGATGGGCGAGCCCCAGATGGGCCTGCAGGCGCGGCTCATGTCCCAGGCCCTGCGCAAGCTGACCGCGAACATCAAGCGCTCGAACACCCTGGTGGTGTTTATTAACCAGATCCGCATGAAGATCGGGGTAATGTTCGGCAACCCGGAAACCACGACCGGGGGCAACGCCTTGAAGTTCTACGCCTCGGTGCGCCTGGACATCCGTCGCACCGGTGCAATCAAGCGCGGTGACGAGGTCATCGGCAGCGAAACCCGTGTGAAGGTGGTCAAGAACAAGGTGGCGCCGCCCTTCAAGCAGGCCGATTTCGACATCCTCTACGGCGAAGGGATCTCGCGCGAAGGGGAGGTCATCGATCTGGGCGTGGCGAACAACTTCATTGAGAAGTCCGGTGCGTGGTATAGCTACAAGGGCGAGCGTATCGGTCAGGGCAAGGACAATGCGCGCGAGTTCCTGCGCGCACACGAGGCCATGGCGGAGGAGATCGAGAACCGGGTGCGCGAGGCAGTGGGTGTCGTGCCCCTGGCCGCCGCCTCCCTCGTCGCCGCGAGCTGAGCGCGCCCGCCGCAGCGGTGCCCATGCGGGAGAGCGCACCGGAGGCGAACGAGCGGTTGCAGGACGCGCCAGACGCGGCCAAGGTCCTCATGCGCCGGGCGCTGCGCTTGCTCGCCAGGCGTGAGCATTCCCGCGCGGAACTACTGAGCAAGCTGGGCGGTCCCTCACCGGAGATGGCCGCCGTTCTCGACGCACTCGCGCTAAGGGGCTGGCTCTCGGAGGGGCGTTGCGCAGAGCAATTGATCGCCTCGGCGGCCGGCCGTTACGGCCCGCGCCGGTTGGAGCAGAAATTGCGCCAGCGTCAGGTGGCTGAGGCCACCGTAGAGGGCTTGCGCGATCGCCTGCGCGAGGGCGAATTAGAAAATGCTCGGGCGCTGCTCACGCGCCGCTATTCGGGACCGCCAGCCAATGCTCGGGAGCACGCGCGTCAGGCGCGCTTCCTTGCCGGGCGCGGCTTCCGGTCCGCGACCATCGCTCGATTGTTGGGGGCGGGCGGTCGCGATGAGTGATTTGACGTCCCGGCGCTGCCGGTGTCCCAATTCAATTCTGTCCAGTCGAGCTTCCTCATGAAAAGCAACGAGATCCGCGCAAGGTTCCTGGAGTACTTCCAGCGTCACGGCCATACCATGGTTTCCTCCAGCCCGTTGGTGCCGGGCAACGACCCCACCCTGCTCTTCACCAATGCGGGCATGGTGCAATTCAAGGACCTCTTCCTGGGCCAGGAAAAGCGCCCCTACGTCCGGGCGGCGACCTCACAGCGCTGCGTGCGTGCGGGCGGTAAGCACAACGATCTGGAGAACGTGGGCTATACCGCCCGTCACCACACCTTCTTCGAGATGCTGGGCAATTTCAGCTTCGGCGACTACTTCAAGGAAGAAGCCATTGAATTGGCCTGGCGGCTGCTCACCGAGGAGTTCGCCATTCCACGCGAGCGGCTCTGGGTGACGGTGCACGCGGACGACGACGAAGCGGCGCGCATCTGGATTGATCAGGTGGGTGTGCCGCCGGAGCGGCTGGTACGGATCGCCACCAATGACAACTTTTGGCAGATGGGCGACACCGGCCCCTGCGGGCCTTGCACGGAGATTTTCTACGACCACGGTCCTGGAATCCCGGGTGGCCCTCCCGGCACGCCCGACGCGGACGGGGATCGCTACATCGAGATCTGGAACTTGGTGTTCATGCAGTACAACCGGGACGAGGCCGGCGTACTGCATCCCCTGCCGCGACCTTCGGTGGACACGGGCATGGGCCTGGAGCGCATCAGCGCCGTCCTCCAGGGCGTGCACAGCAACTACGAGATCGACCTGTTCCAGGACTTGCTCGCCGCCGCGGCGAGAGTCACGGGTGCGCAAGACCTTGCAAACAACTCGCTGAAGGTGATTGCGGATCATATCCGTGCGTGCAGTTTTCTCATCTGCGATGGGGTGGTCCCGGGGAACGAGGGCCGGGGCTACGTGCTGCGTCGGATCGTTCGCCGCGCCATCCGGCACGGCTACAAACTGGGGCAGAAGCGGCCTTTCTTCCACGAACTTGTGGCGGATCTCGCCGCGCTCATGGGCAGCGCCTACCCGGAATTGGTGGCGGCCGCGCCGCGGGTGGCGGACGTGCTGCGCCTGGAGGAAGAGCGCTTCGCCGAGACCCTGGAGCACGGTATGCACGTGCTCGAAGGCGCGCTGAAGAAGGAAGACCGTATGTTGGATGGCGATACCGTCTTCCGGCTCTACGACACTTATGGGTTCCCGCTGGACCTCACCGCTGACGTCGCGCGCGAGCGCGGCGTGCAGGTGGACTTTGCCGGCTTTGAGGCGGAGATGCAGCGGCAGCGCGAACGCGCACGGGCAGCGTCGCGGTTTTCTGCGCAAACGGCGGTTGACTACGACGGGGCAGCCACGGAATTCCTGGGCTACGACGCGCTGAAGGCGCCCGCCCAGGTGCTCGCCCTCTACCGCGACGGCCAATCCATACCGCAAGTCTCCGCCGGACAGACGGCTACCGTGGTCCTGGACCGCACGCCGTTCTACGCCGAATCGGGAGGGCAGGTGGGTGATAGGGGTCAGTTGACTTCGGGCAGCGCCAGCTTCGACGTGACCGACACCCAGAAGCTCCGCGTCGGCGTGTTCGGTCACCTGGGCACCCTTCGCACGGGGCGTCTGGCGGTGGGCGACGATCTGACGGCGGAGGTCGATGCTGGGCGCCGAGGGCGCTCCGCACGTAACCATTCCGCTACCCACCTGATGCACGCGGCGCTGCGCTCCGTTCTGGGCGCTCACGTGCAGCAGAAGGGCTCGCTCGTGGACGCAGAAAAGACGCGCTTCGACTTTGTCCACACCGCCGCGCTCAGCCCGCTGGAGATCCGGGAGATCGAACGCTTGGTGAACCGGGAGATCAGGGCCAATGCCAGCGTGGAAACCCGCCTCATGCGCTACGACGACGCGGTAAAGGCCGGCGCGGTCGCGCTCTTCGGGGAGAAATACGGTGACGAGGTCCGGGTGGTGGGAATGGGCGAATTCTCCACTGAACTCTGTGGTGGCACCCACGTGCAGCGTAGTGGCGACATCGGTCTATTCAAGGTCCTGGCCCAATCGGCGGTTGCCGCAGGTGTGCGCCGTCTGGAGGCGACCACGGGCGAAGGCGCGCTGGCTCTGGTGCAGTCCCAGTACGAAGAATTGGAGAGCGTGGCCGAGGCCTTGAAAGCCCCGCCGGGAGAGATTGCCGCGCGCCTGCAGCAAGTCCTGGAGCACTCGCGATCTCTGGAGCGCGAACTGGGCCGGTTAAAATCCCGGCTGGCTGCTTCCCGCGGCGATGACCTAGCCGCCGGCGCCCAGCGCGTGGGTGAGTCCGCTGTACTCGCCCAAGCCATGCCCGAGGCCGACAGCAAGACCTTGCGTGAAGCCCTGGATTCCCTGAAGGGTAAGCTGGGCTCCTGCGTCATTGTGCTGGCCAGCGTCGAAGGCAAGCGCGTGAACCTGATCGCGGGTGTGAGTGCGGACCTCACCGCCCGCGTGAAGGCGGGTGAGCTGGTGAACTTCGTGGCGCAGCAGGTGGGCGGCAAGGGTGGCGGTAGGCCGGAAATGGCGCAGGCCGGTGGTTCCCAGCCCCAGGCGCTCGGCAGCGCATTGGAAAGTGTGATGCCCTGGGTGCGGGAGCGCTTGGCGTCCTGATCAGGATCTTCGGGGGGTGTCCATGAGCGTGCGGCAGTGGGTCGAGGCGGCGGGACTTCGGGAAGTTTGCCCCCGGAGCGTGGTGGTTCTGGCGTCGCTGGGCGCGCTGCTCCTCGCCCCCGTCGCCGGGGCGCAGACCCAGGCTGAGGAGCAGGCGCAGAACAAGCGCGCTGCCGTTGAGCGTGTGGTCAACAGCCACGACGAGGCAATGGTGGTGGGCGCGGCGCGCCTCATTGCCCGGCAGGCGGCATTGCGATTGGCCCGCGGCTTTCTGGCCGACTGGGGTCACGAGGCGAAACTGGGCGAGGGCTGGACGGAGGAGGCAGGGCAGTGGAAGTTGGCCGAAGCCTTGCTCATGTCCGAGGCAGCCACAGCACCCCTGTCGGTGATCGGCGGGACTGCCTGGGTGAAGGAGATCCGCACCCAGTATGTGTCTGACGGCTTTGGCGGTGAGGAGGCGGATGCGATCGCCACACACTTCGAGAGCGAGGACGGGCGAGCGCAGGTGGCCCTCATGGACTGGTTCATGGGCGAGACCACGCTCTTTGTTTACACCTTCACCGGCCGCTTCAAATACGACCTGCGTGGCGCAGAGGGCGAACTGCGCGCTTTGCAGGAGGCGGCGGAGTCGCGCCTGCCTGCCAAGGACAACGAACTGGAGTTCTCCACCAAGCACCGGAGTGCTTTTCAGTTTGCCGCCTGCAGCCCACAGAGCCCCTACTGCCAGGGACCCAAGTACGCCAAGATGCTGGCCATCCCTCTGCAAGGCGCGGTGATCCGCCGGATCGACGACACAGGCACCGCTATCCAAGCGGCCATGCTAGCGCTACGTCCGCGGGTGCAGCCCTACCTGGACGCCTTCAAGGCGGGCCAGTAGCGCCTCCCGGCGTGGGCGAGGCTTTCAAAAGCGATAGGCTACACCCAGGATCAGGTAAGTAGGGGGTAAGCAATGAACCGGAGGACTAGTCGCGGCATCGCCCGGGAGGTGCCGCACCTCGACGCTGCCCACGTGGACCCAATGTGCTGCTGGTTCGACCGTTTCGAGTAATCCTCCGCTGCCGAACAACCGACCGCCTCCGGCGCCAAAGGCCGGCAACCCGGTCACGTTCGACAGCTCCGGTGTCGCGGAATCGAACGCGGTACTCGAGTTTGCGCCAGCCCAGGCGCGCCTGCGCGAAGACGCCCGCCACTGCGGGCCCGCTCCAAAAAATAACCCGCGCCAAGGCGAAGGTCAGCCTGAGCGCCCCGGTCTAAGTCGAAGTTCTGACGCAGGCGTGCAAGCACGGCGATCGGCACGGGTCCGATCCACGGGTTGCAACTCCATTACGTATCGATCGACGCCCCGTGATCAACCCGGGCTTAGGCCGGCTCCCCAGCGAGGTAAAGGTCGGGCGCGAGCTCCGTGCGAACGCCCCGCTCGAGCGCACCCTGGGTCGAGCGCAAAAACCACGGATAGCCAAATTAGCCCACGACGGGGACGAACGCCACCCGTTCGCCAAGGCGCGCCGTCGTAACTGGGCCGCAGGCGCAGGCCCGGGCCCGGGCCGAACATCGGCTCGTTGGAGCGTTCGGCGAAGGCCACGGCGGGTAACAGCGACCCCAAACAGCGACCCCAAACAGCGACCCCAAGATGCATCGGTCGATCGGAACCCTGCTTCGGAACATTCGCTGGTCGGTGAAGGCGGCGGTCATTGCCTGCTCGGAGACGGTGGACTTGGAGTATCGCACCCGTGCCTTGTGGCGCTCCGTAGGGCATCCTACGGGCGCAGCGTCGAGGTCGCGCAAGGGCGTTTTCCCCGAGCCTTGCGAAGCCTCCACCTGTGGGTCCCGGCGCGACTTTTCCCATAGTATGGCGCCATGAGGTTCCTGTTCCGGGGAGCCGCGACGGGCGCGGTTGGGGCAAGCTCCGCACTTAACCCATCTTTGTCACTTTTCCGTCCTTTCTGACGCTGGCGCGCCGTAAACCCTTGTCAGCATTGGACTTCATTTCTGAGGCAAAATGTAGTGCCATAATATTTTACGTATATTGATCCAAAGCCTTGCTTTTCGTGCACCATCCCGTGCATGTTCATTCGCCGAACCCAAACCCGCAGTCGCATCTCGGGCGAGCCCTACGTCACCTACCGGCTCGTTAAAA